>JBHOQO010000007.1:0-7322 GCA_042408925.1 Chloroflexota bacterium
ACGGTCACCTCCTCGTCGGTCCGGGTGAGCTTCGAGGTCACGACGATACCCTCTCCGAAGCGGTCGTGGCGAACCCGGTCGCCGTCCCGGAAGCGTCGCTCCCCCGGCACGATGGGTCGGTCACCGCGGTCCGGACGCCCACCGACCGAATCAGGGCGGGCCGGGACCGGCGCCGGGTCCGACCGGCCGGATCGCCCTGCCCCGTGCGCCGCCCGCCGGGCGGCGAGATCGCGGCTCGGCTCGAAGCGCTCGCCGGGCATCGGCGCCCCCGGCCGACCGCTGCCGGTTCGGTAGGCGCTCCCGCCGGCGACGACCCCGAACCCCGAGCGGCCGTCCCCCCGGGGGCGTGACCCACGACCCCGGGCCCCGAAGAGCAGGTCGAGATCGGCCTCGAAGTCGAGGTCCCGCTCGGGGTCGAGCCGCGGCCCGACGGTCAGCTCTTCGGGGATCTCGAGGAGGAACCGCGACGGCACCGACATCCCGCCGGCGCCCCACGTCGCCCGCCGCCAGGCGAAGGAGAGGAAGAGGCGGCGCTTCGCCCGGGTGATCCCGACGTAGGCGAGCCGCCGCTCCTCTTCCAGGGCGGCCGGGTCGTCGAGGGAGCGGCTGTGGGGAAAGACGCCCTCCTCGAGGCCGGCGATGAAGACGGCCGGGAACTCCAAGCCCTTCGCTGCGTGGAGGGTGATGAGGGTGACCGCGTCGGCGCCGGCCCGGTACGTATCGGCATCGGCAACGAGGGCGGTGTCCTCGAGGAAGCGGTCGAGGGCGTCGCCGGGGGCGAGATCCTCGTAGCGCTCCGTCACCCGCCGGAGCTCCAAGAGGTTCGCCCAGCGCTCGGCGTTCTCCTCCGAGCCGTCGGCGAGCATCGCCCGATACCCGGACCGCTCGAGGACCTCGTCGAGGAGCTCCGGGAGGGCGAGGATCCCGACCCGGGCCCGGAGCCGGCGCACGAGCTCGACGAAGTCGCCGAGGGCCCGGGTCGTCCGAGCGGCGAGGGGGAGCTGGCCCTCGGCGCCGGCGACGAGGGCCTCGAAGTACGTCCCGCCCTCGGCCTCGGCTTCGGCCGCCCGGAGCGCCTCGAGGGTCCGCTCCCCGATGTGGCGCGGCGGGACGTTCAGGACCCGCTCGAAGCTCACGGCATCCCGATCGCTCCGCAGGATCCGCAGGTAGGCGAGGGCGTCCTTCACCTCGCGCCGCTGGTAGAAGCGGACGCCGCCGACGATCTGGTACGGGATCCCGAACCGGAGGAGCGCCTCCTCGATGGCCCGGGACTGGGCGTTCGTCCGGTACATGACCGCGATGTCGGCCGGCCGATACGGGCCGTCGTCGTCCTCGTCGGCGCGCCGGGTGAGGAGCGAGCCCCGACCGCCGACGAGGGTCTCGATCTGGCGGGCGATCCACTCCGCCTCCTCCTCCTCGTTGTACGCCTCGAAGCGGAGGATCGGGCGGCCGCCCGCCCGGTCGGTCCAGAGCTTCTTCGCCGTTCGGCGCTCGTTCCGCGAGACGACGGCATGGGCGGCGTCGAGGATGAGCTGGGTCGAGCGGTAGTTCCGCTCGAGCTTGACGACGGTCGCATCGGGATAGTCGCGCTCGAAGTCGAGGATGTTCCGGATGTCGGCGCCCCGCCAGGAGTAGATCGACTGGTCGTCGTCGCCGACGACGCAGAGGTTCCGGTGCCGGGCGGCGAGGGCCCGAACCCAGAGGTACTGGGGCCGGTTCGTGTCCTGGTACTCGTCGATGTGGAGGTAGCGCCAGCGCTCCTGGTAGCGGGCAAGGACGTCGGGGGCCTCCTGGAAGAGGCGAACGGCGGCGAGGAGGAGGTCGTCGAAGTCGAGGGCCCCGAGCTCGGCCAGGCGGCGCTGGTAGGCGACGGCGAGCCGGGCGACGGCGTGCTCGTGGCGGTTCCGGGCCCGGGCGGCGAGCTCGGCCGGGTCGATCATCTCGTTCTTCGCCCGGCTGATGGCGGCGAGGACGGCCGCCGGTCGGAACTCGCCGCTCGGCAGGTCGGCCTCCCGGATGAGCTGGCGCATCAGGAGTGCCTGGTCGTCGGCATCGTAGATGACGAAGCGCGGGTCGAGGCCGATGGCCGCCCCGTCGCGCCGGAGGACGCGGGCGCAGATGGCGTGGAACGTCCCGGTCTGGACCTCGTGGCCGGCCGACCCGACCAGGCCGACGATCCGCTCCCGGAGCTCCGCCGCCGCCCGGTTCGTGAAGGTGACGGCGAGGATCTGCCAGGGTCGGACGCCCCGGACTCCGATGAGATAGGCGACCCGGTGGGCGAGGACGCGGGTCTTGCCCGAGCCGGCCCCGGCGAGGATGAGGAGCGGTCCGTCGGTCTGCTCGACGGCCTTCGCCTGCTCGGGGTTGAGGGCGGCGAGGATCCGCTCGGCGAGGGCCAGGGTCGCCGCGCGTCGGGCCTCGGCCTCGGCCCGGGCGACGGCGCCCTCGACTGGTTCGTCGTCGGGCGGTGGGCGGTCGGGCGGTGGAACGGCCGCCAGGTCCTCGGGCTCCGGGGGCAGCGCGTCGGGGTCGATGACGCGCGGCGCCTCGAACGAGGCGACGTCCTCGGGCGCGACGAGGTCGTCGGAGCAGGGTTCAGGGAGCGGGATCCTGCGGGGCACGGCCCGATTGTACGGCCCGGCCCTCGCCCGCCGGTTCATCGGCTGGCCGCGTCGGCCGCCGGTTCATCGGCTGGCCGCGTCGGCCGCACCGGGCGCGGCCCGCTCTGGCATCCTCTCCTGGACGATGGACGACGAACTTCGAGCCCGCATCGCCGCCGCCTGGGAGCGGGGCGCGGCCGACTACGACGCCGAGCCGCGGCACGGCCTCCTCCACGACGACGAGTGGGCGGCCTGGCGACGGCTCCTCGCGGCGATCCTCGGTGATCCGCTCCACGCCGCCGTTCCGAGGCTTCGAGTCCTCGACGTCGGGACGGGGACCGGGGTCGTCGCCCTCCTCGCGGCGGAGCTCGGCCACGAGGTGACCGGGGTCGACGCGAGCCCGGCGATGCTCGAGCGGGCCCGGGTCAAGGCCCGCGAACGGGGGCTCGCCGTCGACTGGCGCCTCGGGGACGCGGAGGACCTGCCGGTTGGCCTGGGCGGCTTCGATGCCGTCCTCGCCCGCCAGGTCCTCTGGACGCTCCCCCACCCCGCGCGAGCCGTCGCCGCGTGGCGCGATGCGGCACGACCCGGCGGCCTCGTCGCGGTCTTCGAGGGTTGGTTCGAGCCGTGGCCGCCGCCCGTCGGGGTCCTCATGGGTCTCGGGAGGGGTTTGGAGCGGCGGCTCCGCCGGCTTCGGGGCGAGGAGGCCCTCGCCGGGCACGAGTACGACCCGACCACGCTCGCCCGCCTCCCCTTCGCCCGCCTCGCCGACCCGACGCCGGTCGTCGAGCTCTTCCGCGAGGCCGGCCTCGTGCAGGTCCGCCTCCGCCGGCTCGGCGAGATCGAGCGGGTGGAGCGACGACATCTGCCGTGGCGGGCGCAGATCGTGGATCGCTGGCGCCGCTTCGCGGCGAGCGGTCGGGTGCCGCACCTCGTCGCCGGGGACTCACCGGCCGGGAGGAGCACCGCGCCCGGGTGACCGGCGTGTGCCCCCGGCCACGACCCCGGACGAGGGGGGCGGCTAGGGGGACGGAAGCGGGAGCGTCCCTTCCTCGACTTGATCGGCCGGCGGGGCCTCGATGGAGACCGCCTCGTCGTAGCCGAAGAGCTCGACGCCGACCGTCACCGACCCCTTCGACCCCTCGTCGGCGGCGAGGGTGACCTTGGCCGGTCGCAGATCGTTCGTCCGGACCCAGACGTCGAGGGTGCCCTTGCCGCCCTGGTTTCCGAGGTTCGTCGTGGCGGGGTCGAGGGCGACCCGAACGTGGTAGCAGTCGGCGTCGCCGCAGCGCTCGTTCGCCAGCTTCTCCGGCGGGGTCTTCAGGCCGTCGAGGCCCGCGCGGAGCTCGTCGAGGCCGGCCTGTGGATCGGTCGGAACCTCGAGGCCGTTCGGTGCCTGGCTCGCGTCGAACTTCTGATACTTCGTGCCGAGGAGGCTGACCTTGAGGTAGGCGACCTTGTCGACGACGAGGAGCTCGCCGGTGGTGTTCAGGAGCATCGGGACGCTGAAGGTGAGGCGGGCCCGCTGGTTTGCGACGTCGAAGGCGCCGTCGAGGGTCGTCCCCGAGATGTCGAGGGGCTGACCGCCGCCGGTCCCGGTCAGATCGAGGGGCACCGAGCCGGAGAGCTCGGCCCGGATCTGGAACGACTTCGCCTGCCGGAGCGCATCGACGGCCTTGACGAGGATCTCCTTCGGGTCCTCGATGGCCGGGGTGCTGCCGCCACAGGCGGCGAGGATGACGGCAAGGGCCGTGAGGGCGGTCGCGAAGCGTGTTCGGCGAGTCATGGGTGTTCCCCCAAGGTACGGTCGGCTGCCGGTCGGCGGGGCGCAGGCGACAGGGTGCCCGGTCCGGCCGCGGCTGTCAACGGGACCGGGGTACGGGGTCCGCGCCCCAACGTCCGTGCGGACGACGGACGGAGGCAACGACGCCGCGGACCGGGCCGGGCACGGCCTGGTCCGGCTGATCGGCAGTGCCGGCTGGTCGCGTGGCGCCGGTGACGGCCTGGCTGGACAGTTCGCCGGTCCGGGCGGCCCGGGTGTCGCCGGGGACGGCGTGGCTGGACAATTGCCACGTTCGGGCTGGTCGGGTCTCGTTCGTGACGGCGTGGCTGGACAGTTGCCCCGGTCGGGCTGGTCGGGTGCCGCCGGTGACGGCGTGGCTGGACAGTTGCCACGTTCGGGCTTGTCGGATGTCGAGATGTCAAGGAGGGCCGTCACGACGGAGCGCCGCCCGGCCGTCGCGGCGCAAGTGTCAAGCTACGGCGTCACGGGCGCCCTGGGTGGAGCCCCCGGGCGCGAGATGTCAAGCTACGGCGTCACGGGCGCCCTGGGTGGAGCCCCCGGGCGCGAGATGTCAAGCTACGGCGGCACGGGAACGCCGAACGGGTCCGCGTGGCGCGAGATGTCCAGCTAGGGCGTCACCACGAGCGCCGGGGTTCGCCGGAGCTGACACGACCGGTCCGCGCGGGTCGATCGGGTCGCCAAGCAACACGGAGCGGCCCGGGTCGGCGAGCCGACCCGGGCCGCGATTCGGTCGAGAAAACCGCCCCGGACTAGAAGTCCATGTCGCCGTGGCCGTGGCCGCCGGCCGGCGCCTTCTCCTTCTCCGGGATGTCCGTCACGAGCGTCTCCGTCGTGAGGACCATCGCCGCGATCGAGGCCGCGTTCTGGAGCGCCGAGCGGGTCACCTTCGCCGCGTCGACGATCCCCCGGTCGAACATGTTCCCGTACTCGCCGCGGAGAGCGTCGAAGCCCTCGCCCTTCGGCAGCTGCTTGATCCGCTCGACGATGACCTCGCCCGGCTCGCCGGCGTTGTCGGCGATCTGCCGAGCCGGGGCCTCGAGGGCCTTGCGGACGATCTCGACGCCGACCCCCTCGTCACCCTCGAGCTTGAGCGAGTCGAGGGCCGGGATCGCCTGAACGAGGGTCACCCCGCCGCCGGCGACGATCCCCTCCTCGACAGCCGCTCGAGTCGTGGACAGGGCGTCCTCGATCCGGTGCTTCTTCTCCTTGAGCTCGACCTCCGTCGCGGCCCCGACCTTGATCACGGCAACCCCGCCGGCCAGCTTCGCGAGCCGCTCCTGGAGCTTCTCGCGGTCGTAGTCGGAGGTCGTCTCCTCGATCTGGGCCTTGATCTGGGTCATCCGGGCCTTGATCGCCTCGGGCGAGCCGCCGCCATCGACGATCGTCGTGTCGTCCTTCGTCGCCACGACGCGGCGGGCCGTGCCCAGATCCTCGTGGGTCACCGAGTCGAGCTTGCGCCCGATCTCCTCGCTGATGACCGTGCCGCCGGTCAAGATGGCGATGTCGCGGAGCATCTCCTTACGGCGATCGCCGAAGCCCGGCGCCTTGACGGCGAGGACCTGGATCGTGCCGCGGAGCTTGTTCACCACGAGCGTGGCGAGCGCCTCACCGTCGACATCCTCGGCGATGATGACGAGCGGCTTGCCGAGCTGGACCGCCTTCTCGAGGGCCGGGAGGACGTCCTGGACGCTCGAGATCTTGCGGTCGGTGATGAGGATCCGCGGGTCCTCGAGGACCGCTTCCATCCGATCGGGGTTCGTCACGAAGTAGGCCGAGATGTAGCCTCGATCGAACTGCATGCCCTCGGTGTATTCCTTCTCGAGACCGAGGCTCTGGCCCTCCTCGACGGTGATGACGCCGTCCTTGCCGACCTTGTCCATCACCTCGGCGATGATCTCGCCGACCTCGGGGTCGGCGGCCGAGATCGCCGCAACGGCCGCGATCTGCTCGCGGGTCTCGACCGGGCGGGCGGTCTTCTTGATCTCCTCGACGATGACCTCGACGGCCCGCTCGATGCCGCGCTTCACGATCATCGGGTTGGCGCCCGCGGTGACGACCCGGAGCCCCTCGTTCACCATCGCCTGGCCGAGGACGACGGCGGTCGTCGTCCCGTCACCGGCAACGTCGTCGGTCTTTGTCGCCACCTCCTTGAGGAGCTGGGCGCCCATGTTCTCGAAGGGGTCTTCGAGCTCGATGTCGCGGGCGATGGTGACGCCGTCGTTGGTGATCGTCGGGGCGCCGAACTTCTTGTCGAGGACGACGTTCCGACCCTTCGGGCCGATCGTCACCCGGACGGCATCGGCGAGGCGGTCGATGCCCTTCTTGAGCGAACGACGAGCAACCTCGTCGAAGAGCAGCTGCTTGGCCAACTTGCACCCTCCGTTGTCTGCTGCTGACGGTATCTGCTGCTGATGTGACGCGGCCGATCGGGCTCACCCGACCGGCCGGCTCCAGCGACCGGTCGAACGGGCGGCCGGTCAGCTCTCGACGATGGCGAGGATGTCCTTCTGGCTGATGATCAGGAGCTCCTCGCCGTCGACCTTGAACTCGGTTCCGGCGTACTTCGCGTAGAGGACGCGGTCACCCTCCTTTACGTCCATCGGCTCGCGCTTCCCGTCCTCGAGCATGCGGCCGGGACCCACGGCCAGGACGCTTCCCTCCTGGGGCTTCTCCTTCGCGGTGTCGGGCAGGACGATCCCGCTCTTCGTGACCTCCTCGCGGGGCGTCGGCTTGACGACGACGCGATCACCGAGCGGGCGAAGCTTCGTCGAAGACGCAGTAGCAGTCGCCAAGGTGCGATCCCTCCTAACGACGGCGGGTGCCGTCCGTGCCTGAATGGACCTCGCCGGGCGAGCGCGGCCGCAACGGCCGACGGTCCCGGACATCGATCTGGTTGCTCGGCGCCGCGCGCCCTGCGG
>JBHOQO010000011.1:0-23162 GCA_042408925.1 Chloroflexota bacterium
GTGGCGAGGAGGGCGGCGACGAGGTGGCCGCGGCGTTCGGCCCGCGTTCGGCCGCCGACGGCCCGGAGGTGGGGGAGGGCGAGGAGGACGCGAACCTGCTCGGCCGCGGCCCAGGCGGCGCCTTCGTCGAGCCCGATGGACCGAAGGCCGAGAGCGAGGACGGGCTCGAGACGGAGCTCGGCGAACCAGGCCCGGCTCGTCGGCTCGACCGGAGCCGGGGCGGCGAGGCGGCCGAGGGGAGCGAGGATCGCCCAACCGGCGAGGACGGCCGCCCGCCAGCGGTCGACGACGAAGGGCTCGAGGGTCCGGGCACTCGCGGGGCCAGCCGACGGTGGGGGTTCGGTCGGCGTCGAGGCCGACGACTGGGTTGGCGAACCCGCCGGCGAGCCTAGCGGGGATCGCCGGCGGCCGGCGGGTGACGCGAGGACGTCGCGGCCGACGATCGTGAGGAGGCCGGCCAGGTTCGCCCGAGCCGCCCGCCCGACGTCGGCCGGGTCGCCCGCCGTCCGGGTGAGGGCGGCGACGGCCGCCGCGAAGCGAACGACGCGCCCATCGATCTCGTCGAGGAGGGGCTCGGCGTCGGGGACGGAACCAGAGCGGCCGGCGGCGTCGAGGAGCCGGCCGACTGCCCCGTCCTCGAAGATCGCCCGCAAGGGCCCGTGGACCGCCTCGAGCTCGAGCTCCCAGAGGGCGTCCTCGATCGATGGCACGCCCCGCCCTCCGAGTCGCTCGGCGAGCCGGGACCACACCCCGCTCGCCCCGTCGTGGACGTCGCGGAGGTCGAGGTAGACCCGCCGCTCGTAGGCACCGAGCTCGAGCCGGAGCCCGTCCCGCCGGAGGGCCGCCGCGTTCCAGAGGACCTCCTGTCCTCGAATGTGATCCCGGGCGATGACCCAGGCGCCCGGGTCGTCGGGGAGCCCGAGCGCCTCGGCGAGGGACGTCCGGACGAGCCGCCGCCCGCCCCCCTCGCCGCCGCCGTCCCCGTCGGCCACCGAGAAGGCGACCGAGTCGCGGATCCAACCGGCCGTGGCGGCGTACCGGTTGTGGACGACGACGAGCGAGCGGGTCGCGCCCCGGCCGTTCGAGTACGCGAAGACGTTCTCGTCGACGCCCCCGTCGTCGGTGACGAAGTCGTAGAAGCGGAAGTCGACGACCTCGGCGAAGTCGGCCCGCCGATGGAGGAGGGGGAAGATCTCCCGCTCGTGCCGCTCGACGAGCCAGGGGTCGGGGGCTTCGTCGTAGTAGGCGCGCCGGAACTCCATCCCGTACTTTTCGGTGAAGCCCTCGATTTGCCCGTGCCCGAACATCGGCAGCCCGGGGAGCGTCGCCAGGAGGGTCGCCACGGCGAAGTACTTGTCGCCCTTCCCGAACTGATCGACGGCCGTCCGCTCGTCGGGGTTGTTCATGAAGTTCACGTACCGCTTCAGGATCTCCGGGTCGAACTCGAGGGTGCTCCGAACGAGCTGTCGGTACTCGGCGTTCCGCTCGTCCCGGAGCATGTGCATGAAGGCGCTGTTGTAGACCCGGTGCATGCCGAGGGTCCGGACGAAGTAACCCTCCATGAGCCAGAACGCCTCGGCGAGCAAGAGCGTGTCGGGGGCCTCGGCCGCGACCCGATCGACGACGTCCCGCCAGAACTCGGTCGGCATCGCCGCCTCGAAGGCCTCCCGGCTCATCCCGTGCTCGGCCCGCGACGGGATCGCCCCGGCGCTCCCGGGCTCCGGAAACCAGAGCCGCTGGATGTGGCGGCGGGCGAGGGTCATCGCGGCATCGAAGCGGATGATCGGGAAGCGGCGGGCGACGTCGAGGATCGTCCGGATGACCTGCTCGCGGACGGCCGGGTCGAGGTAGTTGAGCTGGGCGGTGTCGTTCCAGGGAAAGCTCGTCCCGTCGTTCCCGTGGTAGATGTAGCGGTCCTCGCCGGTGGCCCGGTCGTGGCGCCGGAAGACGACGGCGGCGTCGGACCCGTCCCAGTAGTGGTCCTCCAGGAAGATCCCGACCCGGGGGTCATCGGAGAGGTCGGGGCCGCTGAACGTGTACGAGGGAAACGGCGGCTCCGGGAGCGAGAGGAACCACTCGGGGTGCTCGATGACCCACCGCGAATCGATCCCCATGTGGTTCGGAACCATGTCCGAGGCGAGCCGGATCCCGCGGGCCGCCGCCCGGTCACGGAGATTCCGAAAGGCCGCCTCGCCGCCGAGGTCGTCGGCGATCCGGTAGTCGTCGAGGGCGTACGCCGAGGCGAGGGCCTCGGGGTTGCCGCGGAGCTGCTTGATCTTCGCCGAGGCCCGGCTCCGTTGCCAGAGGCCGATGCACCAGAGGGCGTTCATCCCCCAGCGGGCGAGGGTATCGAGCTCCTCGTCGGGGATCTCGTCGAGGCGGCGGATCGGGCGGCCGTAGCGCCGCGAGAGCTGGTCGAGCCAGACGTACGTGCTCTTCGCCATGAGGACGACCCGCGGCATCCAGTCGCGGTCGGGGCTGTATGCCTCGGGCTCGGCCTCGAGGCCGATGAAGCTCGGGCCGCCCGGCGGCGCGGCCGCGGCGCCGGCACCGTGGAAGCGGCGCCAGCGGGCGAGGGCCTCCTCGTCGAGAAGGTCGAGGGCGAGGGCGAGCCGGTCGAAGGCGTCGCCGACGAGGTCGGCCCAGCGCTCCCGGATGTAGCGGAGCTGGCCGGCGAGGGAATCGGGGACCTCGATCGCCGGGCTCCGGAGGAAGGCGACGAGGGACCGGCCCTCGCGACCGACGGGCGCCCGGGCCGCGAAGGCGGCGGCCAGGCGGACGATGGCGGCGTCGTAGGCGGTGGCCGCGGCGAGCGGGCGGTCGTCGAAGAGGTCGCGGAAGGGGGCCATCGCCGGGTTTGCGTTCTGGAGCCAGATGACGAGGAGCTCTTCGACGACCTCGTCGTCCGGGCGCTCGTCGGGGGCCCCCGGGGGGAGGTCCGGCGGCGGGAAGGTCCGCCGGAGGGCGGCGAGGAGGCCCTCGAAGCTCGGCCGGCCGAGCCCGCGTTCGAGGGCCGCCCGGACGGCGGCGAAGGCGCCCGGGTCGATCCGCTCACGGTAGCGGCGGATGACGAGGTGGACGAGCTCGTGGATGACCCCGGCGGCGAAGAGCTCTCCGGCCTCGACGGGGCCGGCGGGCGCCTCGGGCGCGGCTCCGGTCCCGCCCCGGGCGGCGCTCGCCCGGACCGTCGCGATCCGGCGCGCCAGCCGCCGGGCGGCGAGGGGATCGGCGAAGATGACCCGGCCGTCCGTCGAGAAGAGGGGCGGCTCGAGCCCGTAGCGGGCCCGCGCCTCAGCCGAGACGTGGAAGAACCGTGCCTCCCGACTCATCGGCTCCGGCCGATCGCCACGGTCAGGCGCCTCCCCCGAGGAGGGCGGCGAGCCCGACGAGGGGGATCTCGACCCAGTCCGGTCGGTTGTTCAGCTCGTAGCGGAGCTCGTACGCCGCCTTGGCGACGAGGAGGGCGTCGAGGAGGATCGCCCGGCTCGCCTCGTCGGCGGGCAGGAACGAGGCCCCCGCCGTCGCCTCCTCGTAGCCCCGCAGGAACGCGGCGGCGACTGTCGTGTACCAGAAGCGGGCCCACGCCCCGAGCGTTGCCAGCTCGGCTTCGCCGAGGCCGTTCCGGCCCCGGGCGACGAGGGGGTGGTGGGCCGCGTAGTGGAACGAGCGGACCATCCCCGCGACGTCGACGAAGGCCGGCCGCTTGAGCCGTCGCTCCGAGAGGGGGCGGGCCGGTTCACCCTCGAAGTCGATGATGACGACGTCGCGGCCGGTGAAGAGGACCTGCCCGGCGTGGAAGTCGCCGTGGCAGCGGATCCGGCTCCCGCCGAGCGGCCGATCGACGAGGGGCCGGAGGCGGGCATCGATCCGCTCCCCGGCGGCGAGGAGGCCGGCGACCGTCGGCTCGAGGCGCTCGGGCAGCCGGGTCCGCTCCCGCTCGAGGAGTCGAAGCGCCTCGCGGACGGTCCCTCGGACGGACTGGTAGAGGGCCCGCTGGTGGAACGGGGTCATCGGCTCGGGAGCGAAGGCCGGGTCGTCGGGGTCCGAGGCGAGGACGGCGTGGAGCTCGCCGAGCCGCTCGCCGAGGAGGCGGGCCGTGTCGAGGTAGGCGCCGACGAGGCGGTGGGCCGCCTCGGGCGGATCGACTCGGGCTGCCTCGAGGAGCGCCCCCGTCGTCGGTTCGTCGAGGACCGGCACCTCGGGTTCGGCGAGGGCCGCCTCGTAGAAGGCGTCGGCGGCGTCGAGGGTCACGTCCCAGAGATCGCCCTCGTTCGGCACGTAGGCCTGGAGGACGGCGAGGGTGGAGGGCGTGCCGTCGCCGGACCGGTACTCGAGGAAGCCGGCGACGGCCGGGACGTTCGGGAAACGGCGCTCGGTCAGGAAGCGGCCGATCTCGAGATCCGGGTTCACGCCCGCTTCGAGGACGCGGTAGAGCTTGAGGATGAAGCGGTCGCCGAAGACGAGCGAGGTGTTCGACTGCTCGGCCCGGAGGGGCGTCGCGGCGAGCTGTTCGCTCGTCGGGCCACGAAGCGCCCGGAAGGCCCGCGTCGGCTGACCCGCGACGACGCCGGAGCGCCCGCGGAAGCGGCGCCGGCCGGCGATGGCGGCGAGGAGGAGGTCGGCGACCGCCTCGCCGTAGGCGGCGTCGACGAGGAGCGGCTCGCCCTCCTCGGCCTCGTTCGGTGCCGCCTCCGCAGCGGAGCCCGCGGGCGGGCGGAGGCGGGCGACGATCGAGCCGGGGGCCCGCTCCGCCCGTTCGGCCGCCGTCTCGCCGGACACGATCTCGAGGGGGATCGCGTACCGTTCGGGCTCGCCCTCGTCGTACGTGACGTCGAGGAGGACGAGGACTGCCCCGCGGTTCGGTCCGGCCAGCTCGACGACATCGGCGATCCGCCCGCCCCGGATCCGACGGGCCTTGCTCCGGAACCAGCGCCGCTCCGGCATCCAGTCGAGGAGGATCGCGGTCAACCGCTCCGCCGTGCTCCCGGCGAGGAGCCGGCCGAGGTCCGGCGGGGCGGCGAGGGTCACCGGCTCGCGACCCCGGACCGGGACGAACTCGCTCGGCCGCGGGGCGGCGAGGCGGAACCAGAGGAAGCTGTGGGGGCCCAGGGTCAGCCCGTACGGCTCCTCGCCGATCGGCGGGAACTCGACGTTCCCGAAGAGCTCGACGGGGACGAGCCCGGCCTCGGCGGCGAGATCGAGCCGCGCCCACTGGGCGTACCGCGAGAGGTTCGCCACGACGAGGATCGTCTCGTCGGCGGTCCGGCGGAGGAAGGCGAAGACCTTCCGGTTGTCGGCCCCGACGACCTCGAAGCTCCCCCGCCCGAAGGCCGGATGGCGCTTCCGGAGGGCGATGAGGCGCCGCATCCACCAGAGGAGCGAGTGGGGGTTCGCCTGCTGGGCGGCGACGTTCACCGCCTCGTAGTGGTATTCGGGGTCGACGATGACGGGCAGGTAGAGCCGCTGGCGGTTCGCCGTCGAGAAACCGGCGTTCCGGTCCGGGCTCCATTGCATCGGCGTCCGGACGCCGTTCCGGTCGCCGAGGTAGACGTTGTCACCCATCCCGATCTCGTCGCCGTAGTAGACGACCGGCGTCCCCGGTAGCGAGAAGAGGAGCCCGTTGAGGAGCTCGATCCGGCGCCGGTTGTTCCCCACGAGCGGTGCGAGCCGCCGCCGGATCCCGAGGTTGATCCGGGCCTGGGTGTCCGAGGCGTAGACCCGGTACATGTAGTCCCGCTCCTCGTCGGTGACCATCTCGAGGGTCAGCTCGTCGTGGTTCCGGAGGAAGAGCGCCCACTGGGCGGTCTCGGGGATCGGCGGCGTCTGCTCGAGGATGTCGACGATCGGGTAGCGATCCTCCATCCGGAGGGCCATGAAGAGGCGGGGCATGATCGGGAAGTGGAAGGCCATGTGACACTCGTCGCCGGCCCCGAAGTAGGCGACGGCGTCGTCGGGCCACTGATTCGCCTCGGCGAGGAGCATGCGGTCGGCGAAGCGCTCGTCGATGTGGGCCCGGAGCGCCTTCAGGAAGGCGTGGGTTTCGGGGAGGTTCTCGCAGTTCGTCCCCTCGCGCTCGAAGAGGTACGGGACGGCGTCGAGGCGGAGGCCGTCGATCCCCATCTCGAGCCAGAAGTCCATGACTCGAAAGATCGCCTCCCGAACCCTCGGGTTGTCGTAGTTGAGGTCGGGCTGGTGGTGGTAGAAGCGGTGCCAGTAGTACTGCCCGGCGACCGGATCCCATGACCAGTTCGAGGGCTCGAAGTCGCGGAAGATGATCCTGGCCTCCCGGTAGCGGTCGGGGGTGTCGCTCCAGACGTAGAAGTTCCGGGCGGCGCTCCCCTTCGGGGCCCGGCGGGCCCGCTGGAACCAGGGGTGCTGGTCGGATGTGTGGTTGCAGACGAGCTCGCCGATGACCCGGATCCCCCGCCGATGCGCCTCGCGAACGAAGCGGCGGACGCCGGCGAGCGTCCCGTAGTCGGGGTTGACGCCGACGTAGTCGGCGATGTCGTAGCCGTCGTCGCGGCCCGGGGAGGGGTAGAAGGGCATGAGCCAGACGGCGGTGATCCCGAGATCGGCGAGGTAGTCGAGCTTCGCGGTCAGGCCCCGGAAGTCGCCGATCCCGTCGCCGTTCGAGTCGTAGAAGGCCCGAACGTGGACCTGGTAGATGACGGCGTCCTTGTACCAGAGGGGATCCGGGGCGAGCTCCGGGACGGCGACCCGGCGGCTCGACGGGCGGGCGATCGCCGTCATCGATCGGCCGCGAAGTCCGCCTCGGTCCGGACCGGGGCCCGGAGGGCGAAGATGTGGGCCGGCATGACCGCCGGGTCGAGGACGATCCCGTTTCGGGGCCCGTGCCAGAGGTAGGTCTGCCCGTCGAGTAGGTCCTCGACCTCGAAGGGCCGATCGGTCGGAATCCCGAATTCGGCGAGCGGGAGCTCGAGGGTCCCCGCCTGGGGGTGGTGGGGATCGAGGTTGACGACGACGAGGATCCGGTCCGTCCCGTCGGGGGAGCGCTTCGAGTAGGCGAGAAGTTCGTCGTTGTCGACGGGGTGGAAGGCGAGCCGGCCGTCGTGCTGGAGGGCCGGATGGCGGTGCCGGATCTCGTTCACCCGGCGGACGATCGGGGCGATGCTCTCGGGGGCGTCGAGGCGCCAGTGCTTCACCTCGTACTTCTCCGAATCGAGGTACTCCTCGCTCCCCGGCTCGCGGGGCGTCGCGACACAGAGCTCGTAGGCGGGGCCGTAGATCCCGTACGAGGCGGCGAGCGTCGCCGCCAGGACGAGGCGGACGATGAAGGCCGGTCGGCCGCCGTGCTGGAGGTACTCGTGGAGGATGTCCGGGGTGTTCGGCCAGAGGTTCGGCCGGAAGAAGTCGGCGATCGGTGGGCGGGTCAGCTCGATCAGGTAGTCGGTGAGCTCCTGCTTCGTCGTCCGCCAGGTGAAGTACGTGTACGACTGGGAGAAGCCGAGCTTCGCCAGCCGATACATGATCTTCGGTCGGGTGAAGGCCTCCGAGAGGAAGAGGACGTCGGGGTCGGTCCGCTTCACCTCGCCGATCAGCCACTCCCAGAAGGCGAAGGGCTTCGTGTGGGGGTTGTCGACCCGGAAGATCCGGATCCCGTGGTCGATCCAGAAGCGGACGACCCGGAGGAGCTCGACCCAGAGGGCTTCCCAGTCGTCGGACTCGAAGTCGAAGGGGTAGATGTCCTGGTACTTCTTCGGCGGGTTCTCGGCGTACTGGATCGTCCCGTCGGGGCGGGCCCGGAACCAGGCGGGATGCTCGCGGACGTACGGGTGATCGGGCGAGGCCTGGAAGGCGAGGTCGAGGGCGACCCGGATCCCCTTGGCGGCGGCCGCCGCGACGAGGGCATCGAGGTCGGCGAGGGTCCCGAGCTCGGGATGGACGGCATCGTGCCCGCCGTCGCGACTCCCGATCGCCCACGGCACCCCCGGGTCGCCGGGGCCGGCCGTCTCGGCGTTGTTTCGCCCCTTGCGATGGGTCGTCCCGATCGGGTGGATCGGCGGCAGGTAGAGGACGTCGAAGCCGAGGTCGGCGACGTAATCGAGGCGGGCGATGACGTCGCGAAGGGTCCCGGGGCGAGTCGGGTCGGGCGAACAGGACCGGGGGAAGAGCTCGTACCAGGTCGAGAAGCGGGCGTGGGGCGGGTCGACGACGACGCCGAGGACCGGCTCGGCGATCGTCTCGAAGCGGCGGTCGGGGTGGGCGGCCATGAGGGCCGCCAGCTCGGGTCCGAGGGCGACGGCGGCCCGCTCCGCGGCCGGGCGGGCCGGGTCGAGGAGGGTCGCGGCGAGGGCGGCGAGGCGGACGTGGTCGGGGGCCGGCTTGGGAGCGGCGGCACGGGCGTCGGCGGCGGTCTGTCCCGCGACCCCGCCGGCCCGCTCCGCGGCGCGTTCGGCTGCCGCCCGGACGAGGCCGGCCCCGATCCGGAGGTCGATCTCCACGTCCTGGCCCGCCGCCACGCGCTTCTCGAGGTCACGCCGCCACGTCGCGAAGTGGTCGATCCAGGCCGCGATCGTGTACTCGTGCCACCCGAGCCGGTCGACCGTGAAGCGCCCCCGCCAGCGGTCGTTGCCGAGCGGCTCCATCGCCGTCTCAAGCCAGGCGGTCTCGCCCGGCGGCCGATGGCGGAGCCGGACGGCGAGCTCGTCGTGGCCGTCGGCGAAGACGTCGGCCTCGACGACGACGACGTCGCCGACGATCCGCTTGATCGGGAAGCGACCGCCGTCGACGCTCGGGTTGATCGCTTCGACGACCGTGCGGCGGCGGCCCTCGGCCGGCAGTCCGGACACGGCAGCGGCATGGTCGGTCCTCGGCGCCGGCGGTGGGCCGATGCGCGTTGCAGCTCGGCGCGGCTCGGTCGTGGCTGTTCGATCCGGCATCGAAGTCTCCTCGACTGGGGTGGGGTCGACCGGGCTCGGATCGGCGCGTCCCGGCGAGCTTACCGCATGGCCGGACGGGGAGTCCCGAGGGCGCGGCTTCGTTACCCGGTGCGGCACGGGCCCCCGCTGAATGGAACGTCGGCCCCGGCACCGCGATCGAGGGATCTTCGGCGCCGCCGATCGACCGCGCGGCCGGCTCCTCGAGGCCCGGTGCCGGCTCAGGCGTTCGGGTCCTCCGCCGCCGCAGGGATCGGCCCTGCCTCGCCGCCCGGGACGGGGCCCCGCAGGATCGAGGCGAGGACGCCAAGGCCGAGAAGCGACGCGACGACGGCGAGGCTGAGCACCGGATCGATCTTCAGCCACTCCGCGACCAACAGCTTGCCGCCCACGAAGATGAGAACGACCGACAGGGCGATCCGCAGATAGGCGAAGCGGGCGGCCGCGGCGGCGAGGAGGAAGTAGAGCGACCGGAGGCCAAGGATCGCGAAGGCGTTGCTCGTGAAGACGACGAACGGATCGGTGGTGACAGCGAAGATCGCCGGGATCGAGTCGACGGCGAAGACGAGGTCGCTGGCCTCGACGGCGAGGAGCGCGAGAAAGAGCGGCGTAATCGCCCGGCCCGCGGGGCCGGCCACGAAGAAGGCCTGGCCGACGAAGCCGTCGGTGACCCGGAAGCGTCGGCGGGCGAGGCGGACGAGGAGGTTTCGCGAGGGGTCGGCGTGCGGCTCGGCTCGGGTCGCCAGCATCCGCAGCCCGGTTACGACGAGGAAGACGCCGAAGAGGGTGAGGATCCAGTGGAAGCGCTCGATGAGCGCCGCGCCGGTCGCGATCATGACGAAGCGCATGACGAGGGCACCGACGACGCCCCAGAAGAGGACCCGGTGCTGGAGCTCCCGGGGCACGGCGAAGGCGGCGAAGATGAGGCCGAAGACGAAGACGTTGTCGACCGAGAGCGAGTACTCGATGACGTAGCCGGTCAGGTACTCGACCGCCGTCGTCGGCCCTCGGAGGACGAAGAGCCCCAGACCGAAGGAGAGGGCGAGGGTGACCCAGACGGCCGTCCAGGCCAGCGCCTCGCGGGTCGAGACGACGTGGGCGTGGCGGTGGAAGACGCCGAGATCGAGGGCCAGGGCGCCGACGACGAAGGCGAGGAAGCCGGCACCGAGGAGCAGGGTCGAGTCGATGGGTCCGCCGAAGCCGATGGGATGCCTCCTCTTCGTCCGAGTGGGTCGCAACCGCGACCGGCCCGCATTGTCCTTGCTGCGGTCCCGAAGGGCAAGGCCGCTCGACGGCAGGCTGCGGCACGCTAAACTGCGCACACCATGCAAAATCGGCCGGGGTCATCGAGCGGCCGGGTCGCCGGCCTCGTACCCCGTCTCGCCGCCGACCGAGACCGCCTCGTCGAGCGGATCCTCGCCGACGTCCGGGCCGCGGCGACCCGGGACGGCGGACCGCTCGTCGATGCCACCCCCGCCCTCCCGACCGACGAGCTCGAAGAGCGGCGCCTCGTCGGGGCGGCCCTCGACTGGATCCTCGAGCGGCTACGCGCCGACGGGCGCGTCGACGACGTCGCGCTCCTCCCGCTCCGCGAGGCCGGGGCCGCGGCCGCCCGACGGGGCGAGCCGGTCGCCCGACCGCTCGACCGCGTCCTCTCGGCGGGCTGGGTCGTCTGGGAGGCCGTCGTCCGGGCGGGGGCGGCCGACGCCGGCGACCTGGCCGTCATCGGCGCCGCGCTCCTTCGGATCGGCGATGCTGCGGCGGCCGCCGTCGCTGCCGGCCACGCCGAGGCCGAACGAGAAGCCGCAGCAAGAGCCGCTGCTGCCCGGCGGGAGCTCCTCGACGAGATCCTCGACCTCCCGGCCGGCGACGCCGATGCCGCGGGCCGACTCGTGCGTCGGAGCCTTGCCCTCGGTCTCGACCCGAGCGCCGAGTACGACGTCATCGTCGCCGATCTGGGCCGTGAGCTCGGCGACGAGGACCCGGCGATCGGGCGTCTCCTCTCGGCTCCGGCCCCCCGGGGCCGTTCCGCCGCCGGCCGGCCGATCGCCGGAACCCGCGGCGGTCGGCTCGTCGTCCTCGCCGAGCGGCGCTGGGCCGGCTGGCGGCGCTTCGCCGACGGGCTCGCCGAGATCGCCGGCGGCGAGTGGGTCGCCGTGAAGGCGGCCGGCGCGGGCGGGATCACCGCCGTTGCCGAGGCGGCCGGGACGGCCCTCGCCGCCCTCCGGGTCGCCCTTCGGCTCGGGGTTCGCGGCCGGCTCCTCGATCCGGCCGCCGTCGCCTTCGAGCGCCTCGTCCTCACCGACACGGCCCTCGCCGAAGCCGCGGTCCGCGCCGAGCTGGGACCGCTCCTCGCCGAGCGGCGGGCCGGGCGGGCGCTCGTCGACACCCTCGCGGCCTACGTCGCGACCCGCGGCAATGCCCGGGCCGCGGCCCGCCGGCTCGGGGTCGCGCCGCGGACGGTCGCCTACCGGCTCGAGCGGGCGCGGCAGCTCCTCGGGCGGCCGCTCGAGGGGGACGGGCTCCTCAGGCTCGCCGCGGCGATCTTCGTCCTCCGCATCCTCGAGCGACGAGGCTAGGTCCGGGGTCTCACGGCGGCGGCTGGCCGACCTCCGCCAGGGCGTCCCGGTAGAGCTCCGCCCCGTTCGCCCCGGTCGACGGCGACCGGAAGAGCCCGAGGTCGTCGAGGAGGCGCGCCTCCAGCCGCGTCGCGGCGATCGCGTCGACGAGCCGGACGGCCCGCGCCGCCGCCCGGAGCGCCTGCTTCGTCTCGAAGCGGACCGGATCCTCCCAGAACCAGGCGTCGCTGGCGAACATCGCCAGGCGCCAGCGCTCGGCCTCGAGGAGGTCGAGGAAGCGGCGCCGGTCGTCCGCCGAGGCGCCGGGCCCGAGCAGCCGGTCGGCGAACGCCGGCCCCTCGAGGGCTCCGTCGAGGACGTCGACGTACGCCTCCCGGGCGGCCCAGAGGTCGGGCGCGCCGGGCAGTCGGGCGAGCTCGCCCTCGACCACGACGTCGAGGGCCGCGGCGAGCCGTTCGAGGGCGGCCCGGAGCGGCGCCTTCCAGCGTCCGTCCGCGGCGTCGGCGCACTCGGCGCTCCAGCGGAGGACGCCGTGGTGGCAGCTCCAGGAGGTCCGCTCGACGATCCGGGCGCTCGGCAGCGTCTCAGGGTGGAGGTCGGCCGCGACCGCCGGGAGGGTGACGACGTCGAAGTCCCAGGCCGGGTGGCCGGGTCGGTCGTCGGTCAGCCGTTCGAGGAAGAGGTCCCGGAACGGCTGGTGGTGGCCGTACAGCTCCCCGTCGGTGGCGACGACGACGAGCGGCCCCTCGCCGTCGCCTCGCCAGCCGGCGAGCCGGACCGCGACGCGCTCTCGGGCGAAGCGCTCGGCGTCGGCGGTCGCTGCCGGGTCGAAGGAGACGGCTCCCGAGAGCGGACCGTCGTAGAAGACGACGACGATCGCCTGCCCGCCTCCCAGATCGACCCGGTACGGGCGCCGGGTATCGAGCGGTCCGTCGTCGGCCGCCGTCCCCTGCCAGGGCGCCAGGATCGTGAAGCGGATCCCCTCGGCCGCCACGGCCCGAAGCGTCGGCAGGTCGACGGCCGTTTCCGGGAGCCAGATCCCGGTCGGACGCCGGCCGAACCGGAGCTCGAAGTCCCGGATCCCCCAGCGGATCTCCGTCCGGCGGTCGAGGGCCGAGGCGAGCGGCAGGATCGTGTGGTGGTACGGCTGGGCGAGGCCGTTCGCGGCGGCCTCGACGAAGCCGCGGTAGGCGACCGGATCGGCCCCGGCGAGCCAGCCGGCCAGGGTCGGGCTGAGGTCGAAGCTGATCCGCCGGAGGTTCCCCCGCTCGGCGTTCGGCCGGTAGCACTCCGCCGCGATCCGGCTGTTCCAGTCGTGGAACGGGGCGGCGGCCGGCTCCTCGGGGACGCGGCCGCTGAAGGGATCGATCCGGAGCGGCTGGTGGAAGTGGGCGTGAATCGCCAGGCGGCCGCGGCTCATGGCACGGCGCCGAGGTCGTCCTCGATCCGGACCCGGTGGCGGACGACGACCCGCCGGGTTGCGCCGGGTTCGAGGACCGGTGCCCAGAGGCAGAGGAGCTGGCTCCCTTGGTAGGTCCGCTCGACGCCGCTCTCGGAGTTGGAAACCGTCTCGATCGGGGCGATCCAGACTTCGGCCGGCGGATCGACCTCGGTCTCGATCGTGACCCCGAGGTCGGCGTTCCCGGACCGGAGCCGTGCAACGCCGAGGGCCCGATGGGCGGCGTCGTGGGCGAGCCGTTCGCCGGCGACCTCCCAGAAGGCGACCGGGTTCCCCCCGCCCCCGAGGAGCATGATCGACCACTCGACGGCCGGCCGCGCGGCGAACGCCGTCGACCCGCTGTTCGTCCAAGCGACCTCGACCTCGAGCGAGGGATCGAGGCGACCGCCGCCGAGCCGGAGCGTCTTCTCCACCCGGAGCGCTCCCTCGCGGCGGAGGGTGACGCTCGTCGGACTCGCCGCGAGGACCTCGTACGCGCCGTCGCGGACGTCCCCGATCTCCATCGTGCGGCCGGACCGCCACGCATCGAACGTACCCCTCGGATCGAGGAGGCGGGCGAGCCCCGAGCGGAGCTCGTGGTCGTCGTAGACGAGGCGGCGGGCGAGGTCGGGCTCCTTGACCGCGGCGATCTCGTGGATCGAGGCGACCGCGTCGCCCTCGGCCTCGGCTGCCCCGCCGGTACCCTCGGCCTCGGCTGCCCCGCCGGTCCCCCCGGCCCCGCCGGTCCCCTCGGCCCCGCCGGTCCCCCCGGCCCCGCCGGTCCCCCCGGCCCCGCCGACGAGCCGGGCGTGGTACGCCTCCGGTCGGCGCCGGAGGACGCCGCCGAGGGCGAGCCGGGCGGCCCGCAGATCCCAGGCCCCGATGCCGCCGCCTTCCGCGGGGTCGACGAGGACGACCTGGCCGGGACCGGTGAGGAGGAGTTCTGCTCGTCCGTCGAGATCGAGGTCGGCGGCCTCGAGATGGGTCGTCCTCCCGAGGACCCGATCGGCGACGTCCTCGGCGGCGATGAGGTGACCGAGCACGGCGAGGCGGAGGTGGGCGAGGTAGAGGCCGCCGAAGAGGCCGTGCCAGTACGGGTCGTTCGATTGGCCGGCGTAGAGGTGGTCGCGGGCCGTCTCCTTCTCCGGACCGTCGGGGAGGGCCTCGGTCTTCGCCGAGACGCGGAGCATCTGCTTGTGGAGATCGTTCGCCTCCCGGTACTTGACGAGAAAGTTCCGCCACGAAGCGCCCCGCAACCAGCGGCGCTCCGGCCGACCCTCGGCCGTCGCCCGCTCGACGGCCGCCGCGAAGGCTCGCGCTTCTTCGGGCGGGAGCGCCCATTCGCCCATCTCGGCATACGAGGCCGTCGGGATCGCGGCCCGACCGATCGGGGCGTGCTCGGCGAGCCAGGCCGAGGGGGTCGTCGTCGTCAGCCAGTCGGCGTTCGCCTCGAGGACCTCGAAAAACCGCTCGATCCACGCCCCCCGGCCCCAGCAGTGTTCGAAGGTCCCCGGCCAGGCCCCGAACTTCTCGCCGTCGTCGCCCATCGTCGCCAGCCGCTCGGCCCCCGACCTGGCCAGCTGCCGGAGGTAGGCGATGCTCTCCTCGACGGGCCGAAACGGGATCCGGTACCGCAGCCCCTGGTCGGAGGCGAAGACGGCGAGCCGCCGCCCCTGGTCGTCGACGGTGTACGGACCCCAACAGGCGTCCTCGGGGATCGCCGCGGCCCGGAAGTGGTTGTCGTCGAGGACCGTCCAGGCGTAGCCGGCGTCGACGAGGGCGACGGGCAGATCCGGCTCCCAGACCCGCTCGGCGAGCCAGGCGCCCGTCGGACGGCGGCCGAGCCAGGCCTCGATCTCGTCGGCGAGGGTGCGGAGCTGGCCGAGCCGGTCGCGCTGGGGGAGGGCGACGAGGATCGGTTCGGAGCGCCCGCCGCCGAGGATCTCGAGCTGGCCCCGCTCGACCAGGGCTCGGATCCGGTCGAGGAACTCGGGCCGTTCGGCTCGCAGCCAATCGAGGAGGGGGCCGCTGTAGTGGAGGGCGCAGCGGACGCCCGGGTGCCGCTCGAGGGCCTCGACAAACGGTCGGTACGCCCGCTCGTAGACGTCGGCCACGACCCAGCCGAAGTTCCCGACCGGCTGGTGATTGTGGATGACGAGGGCGAGGGAGAGCCGGTCGATCACCGGCGGTCAGGCGCTCGTCCGTCCGAGGACCGGGGCCGGCGACGCCTCGGGCGCCGGCTCGGCGGGGAGCTCGACCCCGGCGGCCGGGAGGTAGAGGCGCTCGGTGTATTCGTGGAGCATCCGGGTCGTCGAGAAGCGCCAGACCGTGCTCGCGATCGAGGCGCGCATCGTCTCGATCCAGGCCCGCGGCAGCCCGTCCGGGTCGCGGTCGTAGAAGCGGGGGACGACCTCGGTCTCGAGGACCCGGTAGAGGTCCATGGCGTCGGCCCAGTCCTGGGCCGCCTCGTCGGGATTCGTCTCCCGGCCGCCGATGGCCCAGCCGTTGTCGCCGGTCCAGCCCTCGTCCCACCAGCCGTCGAGGACGCTGACGTTCACGGCGCCGTTGATCGCCGCCTTCATCCCCGACGTGCCCGACGCTTCAAGGGGCCGGCGCGGGTTGTTCAGCCAGACGTCGACGCCCTGGACGAGGAAGCGGGCGATCCGCATGTCGTAGTCCTCGAGGATGAAGACGCGGCCGCGGAGCGCCGGCGTGCGGGTCTTCTGGAAGATCTCCTGGATGACCGCCTGGCCGGGCCGGTCGGCGGGGTGGGCCTTGCCGGCGAAGAGGATCTGGACCGGCCGGTCGGGGTCGTTGACGAGGCGGGCAAGGCGATCGAAGTCGGTGAAGAGGAGCCAGGCCCGCTTGTACGTCGCGAAGCGGCGCGCGAAGCCGATGGTCAGGACCTTCGGATCGAGGACGTTGTCGAGCTCCCGGAGAACCGAGGGCGCCTCGCCGTGGCGGGCGAACTGGCTCTGGAGCCGTCCCCGGGCAAAGACGCTCAACTCGGTCTTCTGGGCCTGGTGGGCGGCCCACAGCTCCTCGGCCGGGATCCGGTCGAGGCGCTCCCAGAAGCGGGCGACGTCCTCCTTGCCGTCGAGGTCGTCGAGATCGACGTCGAGGTACCGCTCGAAGAGGGCCCGCATCGCGTTGCCGACCCAGGTCGGGACGTGGATCCCGTTCGTGACGGCGACGATCGGCCGGCTGCTCACCGACGCCCAGGTCGCGTTCGCGGTTTCGGCATGGAGCCGACTCACCGCGTTCGCGCCGTTCGTGAGGCGGAGCGAGAAGGCGGTCATGTCGAACTGGCCCGGATCGCCGTCGATCCCCCGTCCGAGCTCGAGGAGCCGGTCGATGGGGACGCCGCCGGTTCCCGGCCGCCCGTCGCCGTCGAACAGGGGCCCGGCGACGGACCGGACGAGCCCGGCATCGAAGCGTTCGTTCCCGGCCGGGACCGGGGTGTGGATCGTGAAGACGCTGTTCCGGCGGACCTCGGCCCAGGCATCCTCGAGGGTCCGCCCCGCGGCGACGAGCTCGCGAGCCCGCTCGGCGAGGAGGAAGGCGCTGTGGCCTTCGTTGAGGTGCCAGACGGCCGGGTCGAGCCCCAGCGCCCGGATCGCCCGGACCCCGCCGACCCCGAGGACGAGCTCCTGATGGAGGCGCATCTCGCGGCCGCGGACGTAGAGGGTGTGGGTGATCGGTCGGTCGTAGGGCGGGTTCTCGGGGATGTCGGTGTCGAGGAGGAGGATCGGGACCCGCCCGACCTGGGCGACCCAGACGGCACAGGTCAGCTCGCGGTCGGGCAGCTCGATCGTGACCGAGAGCGGGCCGCCCTCGCGATCCTGGGCCCGGAGGAGGGGCAGGCGCGTCACGTCGTAGTCGCGGTACTCGTGTTGCTGGTGCCCGTCGGCGTCGATGGTCTGGCGGAAGTAGCCGCGCCGATAGAAGAGGCCGACCCCGATGAGCGGGAGGGCCATGTCGGAGGCGGCCTTCATGTGGTCCCCGGCGAGGACGCCGAGCCCGCCCGAGTAGATCCCAAGCCCTTCGTAGATCCCGTACTCGGCGCAGAAGTAGGCGATGGGGCCCCGGAGCCGGCGGGCGTGGCGGCGATGAAACCAATGGTCGGCGCCGTTTTGGAGGTAGTCCTCGAACTCGGCCAGCACCTGCTGGGCGCGGGTCATGAAGGCCGGGTCGTCGAGGAGGCTCGACCAGTCGACGGCGCCGGCGAGGACGAGGACGGGGTTCCGGTACCGTTGCCAGGCCGCGGCGTCGATCCGCTGGAAGAGGGCCTTCGCGTCGGGGTGCCAGGTCCACCAGAAGTTGTAGGCCAGGCGGCGCAGCCCCTCGAGCGGCGGCGGCAGACGGAACGGCGAGCCCGGCAGGGTGGGGACCGTGATGGTGGGCTCCATGTCGGCGGCCATCATAGCGACTCGGATCGTCGTGACCGGACCCGGGTGGGCGGATCGGCCGCGCCCGCCGGGTGCCGGGCTTCGGTCACGTCGTCGCCGCCGGCGCAGGCACGCTCTCGTGGGGGCGCCGCGGCGACCGTACGATCCGCGCGCTCGGGCCCCAGCCGCGGAGCAAGCCCCGGCGGCCGGGGTGCGCCCCAATCTCGGTCATGTTCTCGTCACGCGAGCGCTGTCCGCGCCCGATCCCGGATCGAGCCGGGGTCCCGCCGGCCGGGGGCGGGCACCGAGCGGGGACCCGGGCGTTCGCGTGCCGCCGGACATCCGTCGAGCGCTCCCTGTTGGACATACGCTCGTGCCGCGAACGTATGTCCGTGAGCGACATCCGGAACCGCCACGAGACGGCATCGACGTCCTTCCGAGCCGCTCGAGCGAGCGTGGCACCCCCGTCGGCGAGGCTCGGGGTGGGGTGGCTCCGTGGATCGGGCGGCCGACCGCGCGCGCCTCACGGGAACATGTCCAAAGTTCGGCCTTGACAGCGGCTCGCAAGCCGGGCACCATGCTTGCCACGATGTCGACGCCACGCCGCACGAGCTGTCCCATGGCGATGCCGAGGCGGCCCCGCCGCACGGAGGACGGGGTCTAGGGTCTCGCTCGCCTGGGACGCCGCGCCGTCGAGGCGCCGTCGACACCAGACCGGGACCCTGGATCGGTCCCGGGGCCGCAGATCCGAACGGACTGCGGCCGTTTTGTTTCCTCCGAGCACGGCGACGGGAGCCGCCGGACCACGGCCCTGCCCCGGGGCCTCCGGGACCGCCGCCCGGCGCCGCGCCGACCTCGGCCGGTGCTCCGGGCGAACCGCTCGACCGGAGCGAGCGCAGCCCCGCTCGAGCGACCCGAACGGCAACCCCGACGCACCGAACGCCACGGAGGAACCGCCCTCATGTCGACCCTCGATCGCTGGAGCCTCGACCCCGCCACGCTCCGCCCCGAGACGAACTGCCTCCACGCCGGGCAGCGGCCCGACCCGGCGACGAACGCCCGGGCCGTCCCGATCTATGCCACGACGAGCTACCTCTTCAACGACGCAGCCCACGCCGGCCGCCTCTTCGCCCTCGAAGAGTTCGGGAACATCTACACCCGGATCATGAACCCCACGACGGCCGTCTTCGAGGAGCGCGTCGCGGCGATCGAAGGCGGCGTCGGTGCCCTCGGCCTCGCCTCGGGTCAGGCGGCCGAGACCCTCGCCATCCTCAACCTCGCCCGAGCTGGAGACAACATCGTCAGCTCGTCCTCGCTCTACGGCGGGACGTACAACCTCTTCGAGCACACCCTCCCGAAGCTCGGCATCGCCGTCCGCTTCGTCGACGGCACCCGCCCCGAAGCCTTCGGCGAGGCGATCGACGAGCGGACGAGGGCCGTCTTCTTCGAGACCATCGGCAACCCCCGCCTCGACGTCCACGACATCGCCGCCATCGCCCAGGTCGCCCACGCCCACGGCGTCCCGGTCATCGTCGACAACACCTTCGCGCCGCTCCTCGCCCGGCCGATCGACCACGGGGCCGACATCGTCGTCCACTCGGCGACGAAGTGGATCGGCGGGCACGGGACGGCGATCGGCGGCGTCGTCGTCGACGGCGGCACCTTCGACTGGGAGGGCTCGCCCCGCTTCCGGCCTGACTTCACGGACCCCGATCCCTCGTACCACGGCATCTCGTACACGAAGGCCTTCGGTCGCCAGGCGTACATCATCAAGCTCCGGGTCCAGCTCCTTCGCGACCTCGGGCCCGCCCTCTCGCCGTTCAACGCCTTCCTCTTCCTCCAGGGCCTCGAAACGCTCCACCTCCGGATCGAACGCCACTCGGCGAACGCCCTCGCCCTCGCCCGCTGGCTCGAGACCCGCCCCGAGGTCAGCTGGGTGAACTACCCGGGCCTGCCGAGCCACCCGAGCCACGAGCTCGCGAAGCGCTACCTCCGGGGCGGCTTCGGCGGGATCGTGACCTTCGGGGTTCGCGGCGGCGTCGAGGCCGGCCGACGGCTCATCGACAGCGTCCGCCTCTTCAGCCTTCTGGCGAACGTCGGCGACGCCAAGTCGCTCATCATCCATCCCGCTTCGACGACGCATCAGCAGCTCGACCCGGAGGATCAGCTGGCGACGGGCGTTACCCCGGACCTCATCCGCCTTTCGGTCGGCCTCGAGCACGTCGACGACCTCATCGCCGACCTGGACGCGGCGCTCCGGGCCGCCGTCGCCGGCGGGGCCGGGGCGGCACCCGGCGCGACCCGGGCCGGAACGGCGACGGAGGGCGAGCGGTGACGGCCGGACGGACCCGGCGCGGCGAGGCGGGTCCCGCCTCGCGTCCGCCCTTCGGTTCCGGCCGGGTCGAACAGATCCGGCTCGGGCCCTTCGATCTCGAATCCGGGGACCGCCTCCCCGAGCTCGTCGTCGCCTTCCGGCACGATGGGCCCGGCCCCGAGGCGGCCCCCCAGGTCGTCGTCGTCCATGCCCTCACCGGCTCGGCCGACGCCGCCGGCGACTGGTGGGCGCCGCTCATCGGCCCCGGTCGGGCCCTCGACACCGACCGGTACGGCGTCCTCTGCGCCAACCTCCTCGGCGGCCGCTACGGCTCGACGGGTCCGACCTCCCTCGACCCGCGGACGGGTCGGCCGTACGGCCGCCGGTTCCCCTTGATCACGCCCCGCGACCAGGCTCGGGCCGAGTGGACCCTCCTCGACGCCCTCGGGATCGAAGCGCTCGCCCTCGTGACCGGCGGCTCCCTGGGCGGCATGGTCGCCCTCGAAGTCGCCCTCGAGCGGCCGGGGCGGGTCGCCGCCGTCGTGCCGATCGCGGCCCCGACGGCGACCGGTCCGCTCGCCGTCGCCTGGAACCACCTCCAGCTCGAGCTGATCGAGCGGCTCGGCCTCGAGGGGATGGCCCTCGCCCGTCAGCTGGCGATGACGACGTACCGGAGCGAAGCCGACTTCGAGCTTCGGTTCGGGCGGCGAGCCGAGCCCGACGGGCGCCCGAGCATCGTCTCGTACCTCGAGCACCAGGGCCGAAAGCTCGTCGCCCGCTTCGACCCGGCGACGTATCGGGTGCTGGCCCGGGCGATGGACGCCCACGACATCGGGCGCGGGCGGGGCGGACCGGTGGCCGCCCTCCGGCGCCTCGGTCCCGGGACCCGGTTCGTGGGCGTCGGGATCGAGGGCGACATCCTCTACGGCCCGGGCCAGGTCCGGGCCCTCGTCGGGGCGGCCGCCGAAGCAGGGTTGGCGGCCGCCTACCGGGAGATCCGCTCGACGAAGGGGCACGACGCCTTCCTCGTCGAGTGGGACCAGCTGACGGCGATCTTCCGGGAGGTCCTCGGGGCGGTCGAGGGGGTGGCCGCCTAGTCGCGGTCGGCCGGGGCGGCCGCGTACCATGGCCCGGGCCACCCTCACCGATCGCGGAGGACCCCGTGCGGATCGCCTTCATCGCCGCCGAATGCGAGCCCTGGGCGAAGACCGGCGGCTTGGCCGACGTCGTCGACGCCCTGGCCCGGGCCCTCGGCCGCCTGCCGGCCGGGCCGAGTCGGCCCGTCGAGGTCTTCCTGCCGCGGTACCGGGGCGTGCGCGTCCCGGCCGGCAGTCCAAGCCGGGAGCTGGAGGTCGTCGATCCGGGTGTGCCCTCCGGGCGGACGACGGTCCGGCTCGTCGAGGTCACCGCGAACGGCTACCAGCTCCGCCTCGTCGACCACCCGCCGGCCTTCGACCGACCGGGGATCTACGGCGTCGGCCCGACCGACTACCCCGACAGCGGCTGGCGGTTCGGGCTGTTGTGTCGGGCGGCGCTGACCGCCCTCGCCGTTGAGGCGCCCCCGGTCGATGTCCTCCACCTCCACGACTGGCACGCCTGCCCGGCCGCGATCCTCCGCGAGACCGCCTTCGCCGGGACGTCGATCCGCCGGGCGGCCGTCGTCCTGACCCTCCACAACCTCGCCTACCACGGCTGGCTCCCGGCCGCCTCCCTCGGTCAGCTCGGTCTCGCCCCGGGCGATGGGGTCGTCGCCGCCGACGCCCCCGGGCTCGACCTCCTGCGAGCCGGGATCGAGCGGGCCGAGATGGTGACGACGGTGAGCCCGACGTTCGCCCGGGAGGCGCTGACCCCGGGCGCCGGCTTCGGCCTGGAAGACGCCCTCGCCGCCTGCGGCGACCGTTTCGTCGGGATCCTCAACGGCCTCGACCCCGAGGTCTGGAACCCGGCGACGGATCCCGCCCTCGCGGCCCCGTATTCGGCGAGCGACCTCGAAGGCAAGGCGATCTGCCGGCGGGCGCTCCTCGACGAGCTCGGGCTCGATCCGGCCGATCCGGGACCCGTGGCAGCGATGATCGGGCGGCTCGATCCCCAGAAGGGCTTCGACCTCCTGACCGGAGCGGCCGCCGACGTCCTCGCGGCCGGAGGCCGGCTCGTCGTCCTCGGGACCGGCAATTCCGAGCTCGTCGCCGACCTCCACCGGCTCGCCGCGAGCCGGCCCGACCGGATCGCCCTCGTCGAACGGTTCGACCGCGATCTCGCCCGCCGGATCTACGCCGGGGCGGACCTCTTCCTCATGCCGTCGCGGTTCGAGCCGTGCGGCCAGGGTCAGATGATCGCCCTCCGCTACGGCACCCCGCCGATCGTCCGGCGCACCGGCGGCCTCGCCGACACGGTCGTCGACGTGACGGCCGATCCGGCCCGCGGCACGGGGTTCGTCTTCGAGGCCGCCGAGCCGGCTGCGCTCGCGGCGGCGTGTCGCCGGGCCTTCGAGCTGCGGGGGGACGGGCGCCCGGCCGCCTGGCTCGAGCTCGTCCGGCGGGGGATGGCGGTCGACTTCGCCTGGGAGCGTCGCTCGGCCCCCGAGTACCTGCGGGTCTACGAGCGGGCGATCGCCCTCCGAGGCGGCGTCGAACACAGCGGACGGGTGCCCGGCGGCGGCGTCCGACCGTAGAATGGCGGGACCAACCCGCCCGGAGGATGCCATGGCCAGGCAGTTCGTCGTCCAGCTCAAGAACCAGCCCGGCGCCCTTGCCGCCCTCGCCGAGACCCTCGCCGCCCGCGGCGTCGACCTGCGGGCGATCGGCGGCGGCGGGATCGGTGAGGTCGGTCACGTGATCATGACGACGGCCGACGACGACACGACGCGCGCCGTTCTCGAGGAGGGCGGCTACACGTACCTGGAGGGCGAATCGATCCTCGCCGAGGTGGAGGACCGGCCGGGCGGGATGGCCGCCATCGCCCGAGCGCTCGCCGACGCGGGCGTGAACATCGAGGGGCACCTCTTCCTCGGCCGCTGGGGCGATCGGGCGATGTTCACCTTCGTCGTCGACGACCCGGAGAAGGCCCGCCCGATCCTCGAGCGCAAGCGCTAGCGCCGGGCGCGGGCAGTCCCTCGAGCGCCCGGTCGTCCGGCCTCGGCCGCCGGTCCGATGCGGCCGCCGGTCCGGCCCTCGGCCGTCGGGTTCGGCCCTCGGCCGTCCGGTCCGAATGCCGCCCTCGGCCGTCCGGTCCGGCCTCGGCCGCCGGTCCGGCCGCCGGTCCGGCCTCGGCCGTCCGGTCCGAAACTCGCCCTCGCCTTCCTGACCGTTGTCGGTCGCGTCGGCTGTCCGGCCTCCTCGTCCACCGCGTCTGACGGCCGGCTGCGTACGAGTGGGCCGTTCGTGACGCCCTGGCTGGACACCTGACGGCTCCGCCACCTGGGGCCGCCGCCCGTGACGCCCTGGCTGGACACCTCGCCTGCCCGCCCCTTGGATCGGCTGCCCGTGACGCCCTGGCTGGACACCTCGCGCCTCCGGGAGTCCGGCCGGCGCGAAGTGTCAAGCTACG
>JBHOQO010000016.1:0-8567 GCA_042408925.1 Chloroflexota bacterium
GTCGCGCCCGGATGACGAGGTGAGCCGATGACGACCCGACCGTCCGTGCCTCCGCCGCCCCCCTCGGAGCCCGATCCGCCGTCGAGCGCGACGTCACGCGGCGCCGGACGGCTCGGCTCCGGTCACCATCGGGCCCGGCGGGCGGCGAAGGCGGACCCGCCAGCCGCCCTCCCGGACCTCGAGTTCGTCGAGATCGCCGACGCGGAGGCGGGCGGCGAGGGCCGGCAGGAGCGCCTCGACGAGCCGCTCGATGGCGGCGTGGTCGGCCCGGGTCGCGGCGCCCCGTGACGTCGCGCTCGACGGCGGATCGGGCTCCGAGGGGGGCGGCGGAGGCACGGACGGTCGGGTCGTCATCGGCTCACCTCGTCATCCGGGCGCGACCCGGCGGGTCGGCCGGGGAGGACGCGGCCCGGGGCCCCGATCGTCTGGCGACCGGCGTCGATGAGGCTCCGGATCCGTTCGGCGAGGCTCGGCCGGCCGGGCACCGCGGGCTCGGCGGCGACCTCGGTGAAGGCGCCCATCGCCCGGTAGCGGCGGTAGCGGCGCTCGACGAGCTCCTCGATCGGGACGGCGGCGAGGGCGTCGAGCTGGCCGAGGATGACCGGTCGGAGGCGGCGGGCCGTTTCGGCGTGGTCGAGGTGGGCGCCACCCGGCGGCTCCTCGACGACGGCGTCGACGACGCCGAGGGCGAGCTGATCGGCCGCGGTCATCCGCATCGCCAGGGCGGCCTCGGGGGCCCGGTCGGCGGTCCGCCAGAGGATCGAGGCGCAGCCCTCGGGGCTGATGACCGAGTAGACGGCGTTTTCCAGGGCGAGGACGACGTCGCCGGCGGCGATGGCGAGGGCCCCGCCGGAGCCGCCCTCCCCGGCGATGAGGGTGAGGATCGGGGTCCGGAGGCGGGTCATCGCCGCGATGGCTCGGGCGATCGCCTCGGCGACCCCCCGCTCCTCGGCGGCCGGGCCGGGGTAGGCGCCGGGCGTGTCGACGATGGTGAGGACGGGCAGGCCGAAGCGCTCGGCGAGCTCGAAGCAGCGGATCGCCTTCCGGTAGCCCTCCGGGTGCGGCATCCCGAAGTTGCGGCGGATGTTCTCCTCCGTCTCGGCGCCCTTCTGGTGCCCGACGACGACGACGCGGCGGCCCTCGATCCGGGCGAGGCCGGCCACGATCGCCTCGTCGTCCCCGAAGAGGCGGTCGCCGTGGAGCTCGAGCCACTCGTCGGCGAGGTGGCTGACGAGTTCCAGGGTCCGGGGGCGGCGGAGGTGACGGGCGAGCTGGACCCGCTCCCAGACGGCGGCCTGGTCGGGCGAGAGGGTGGGGCCGTTGCCGCTGCCGCTGCTGCTACTGCCCGTGGACGCGACGGCGGCGATCGACGACGGCGATGCGGAGGTCGGGGATGTCGCGGGAGGAGCCGCGGCCGCCGGAGGCGTCGCGGCCGTCGGGGAGGTCTCCCCTTCGTCGTCGCGCCGTCCGTCGGCCAGGACCCGCTCGGCCAGGTCGCTGATGAACGAGAGGGGTCGGAAGGCCGGGAGGGCGAGGGCCGGCTCGGGCGCAGCTTCGGTCGTCGGCGACGGCGGGCGCGGCGGCCGCAGGTAGCGGAGGACGAGGGCGAGCTCGTCCCGGAGCGCCGCCCGGGGGACGACCCGGTCGACGAAGCCGTGTCGGAAGAGGAACTCGGCGCGCTGGAAGCCCGCCGGTAGCTCGGCGGCGATCGTCCCGGCCGAGACCCGGGCCCCCGCGAAGCCGATGAGGGCGTTCGGCTCGGCGAGGTTGACGTCGCCGACGGCGGCAAAGGAGGCGTAGACGCCGCCGGTCGTCGGGTCAGTGAGGATCGAGACGTAGGGGACGCGGGCCGCCCGGAGGCGCTCGATGGCGGCGAGGGTCTTGGCCAGCTGCATGAGGGCGAGGGTCCCCTCCTGCATCCGGGCCCCGCCGGAGGCCGAGACGATGACGAGGGGGACGCGCTCGGCGAGGGCGGCCTCGGCGGCGCGGGCCACCTTCTCCCCGACGACCGAGCCCATCGACCCGCCCATGAAGCCGAAGTCCATGACGCAGATGGCGAGCCGCTCGCCCTCGACCCGCCCGAAGCCCCAGACGGCCGCGTCGCGGAGCCCCGTCGCCAGCTGGGCGGCCGTCAGGCGGTCGGGATACGGCTTCTGATCGACGAAGCCGAGCGGGTCCACGGACTGGAGGTGGGCGTCGCGCTCCTCGAAGGAACCGGGGTCGAGGAGGAGGGCGAGTCGCTCGGCCGCCGTCATCCGGAAGTGGTGGCCGCAGTTCGGGCAGACCCGGAACGACTTCTGGAGCTGCCGATTGAAGAGCATCTCCGCGCAGGAGGGGCACTTCGTCCAGAGGTCGGCCGGGTAGGCGTCGCGCCGGGGGCGGAAGGACGGGAACTTGATCGGCATCTCGCTCGGGCCTCAGGGTCGGCTCGGGATCGAGACGTCGTCGCCGGCGCCGGCGCGCTCGGCGGCCCGGAGGGCAAGGGCGGCGAGGAGGGCCGGCCGTCGGGCCCGCGGCCGGCGAGCGAGTCGGAGCGGTCGGTCGGCGAGGACGGCGCGGTTCACGCCCCCGTGGGCGAGGCCGACCGCCTCGGCGAGCGGATGGCGCGGGCGGCTTCGACGCCAGGCGACGAGGGCGACGCCGGCGATCGAGATCGCGGCCGAGGTAATCGCCCCGCCGATGACGATCGGGTTCCGAAGCGGGGCGCCGGCGATCGGGAAGCGGCCGGTCCGGGCGACCCGGATCGGGGTCGCCGAGGCGATCGCCGCGACGCCGAGCGGCTGTTCGGCGGCGGGGGCCGGCTCGCCGACCGGCGCGCCGGCCGGCGGCCGGGGTTCGGTGAGCGGCAGCACGGGTTCGGCGAGCGGCGGCCGGGGTTCCACCGAACGCGAGGGTCCAGGGGCCGACGCCGCGATCGGCCGTTCGGCGGTCGGGGGCTGCGCCGGGCCGAGGGTCGCCGCGAGCTCGGCGAGGCGCCGGGCGAGGCGCTCCTCGAAGCGGAACGAGGGGTGGACGCGGACGAGGACCTCGGCGAGGCGATCGGCGGCGATCCGGGTCGGAGTCGCCTCGTCGGGCGGTGCCGAGCCTGCCGACCCGCCCGCTCCGGCGCCGCGGCGTCGTTCGAGGGCCTCGTCCCGGGCGGCGAGGAGGGCGTCGAGGTAGCGGTCGAGCTCGAGGGCGGCGACCGGCTCGTCCGGGTCGAGCCGCCGTCCCCGGGCCTCGGCGGGCGTCACGCTCGCCGCCTCCGCCGCCTCGGCGCCCCACGGGTGACCTCGTCGGCGGCGAGCCGTTCCCCGACCGCGCGGACGGCGCGATGGACGAGGACCCGGACGGCGCCCTCGGAGCGGCCCAGGATCCCGGCGATCTCGGGGATCGACATCTCCTCGACGAAGCGGAGGACGAGGGCCCGGCGCCGATCGGCCGGGAGGGTCGCGACGGCGTCCCAGACGGCCGTCGCCTCGGCCCGTCGAAGGGCGACGGTCGCGGGGTCGTGGGCCGGGGCCGGGTCGGGAAGCTCGGCCGCCGCGGCGAGGTCGACGGTCGGCCGCCGACGGCGGGATCGGCGCTCGTTGGCGATCGCGTTCCGGGCGATCCGGAAGAGCCAGACCCGGAACGTCGAGGCCCCCTCGCCGTCCGCGGGGCGGGCCCGCTCGTCGAAGCGCGGGAGCGCCCGGAGGGCCGCGACGAAGGTCCGCTCGGTCGCGTCTTCGGCGGCGTGATGATCGCCGAGCTCGTAGTAGGCGAAGCTGTACACCTGGGCGACGTACTTCCGATAGAGCGCCTCGAAGGCGCGGGGATCGCGTTGGGCCGCTTCGACGAGCTGCCGGTCCCGGTCGAGGTGGGCGACCCGCCGAGGCTCGCCTCGGACGGCCGGCCGCTCCGTCCGTCCCGGCTCCAACGTTCCGAACACCGGTCCCGCCACGGCGTTACACCTCCACGCCAGCGGCCGGCACGGGATCGCGCGGCTCCGGGGTCAGACGGACGCGCCGAACCTCGGCGACGTGGACCGGCCGCTCGCCGCGCTCCGGCGCCGCGGGGTCGGTCACGAGGAGGGCTCCGCTCAGGGGATCGAGGCCGACGGCGAGGACGGTCTCGGTGCGGGGGGCGGGCTGCGACCCCGCCTCGGCCGAGCCGGTCTCGAGGGTGACGAGGCGGCCCGTCGTGAGCTGCCGGGCGAGCCAGTCGTCGACGGGAAAGCGGCCGACCCGGAGCGCTTCGATCCGGGCCGCCAAGTGGTCGAGGAAGGCCTCGAAGAGCCCGCCCCGGTCGATCGGGCGGCCGCCCGACGCCTCCCGGAGGCTCGTCATCGTGGCCGCCAGCCCGGGCGGGAACGCGGCGGCCGGCCAGTCGGCGTTCACCCCGACGCCGACGACGAGCCGCGGATCGGGGGTGCCGAGGCCGTCGGTCTCACCGAGCACGCCCCCGAGCTTGCGGTATTCGAGCGGCGCGGTCAACCGGGTCCGAGCCGCTGCGGCGTCGACCTCGCCGACGAGGAGGGCGTCGGGCCCCGCGGTCACGACGACGAGGTCGTTCGGCCATTTGAGCCGGATCGCTCGCTCCGGGAGCCCGGCGACGTCTTCGGCCGCCTCGGCCATGGCGAGGCCGGCGAGGGCCGGGATCCGCCAGACGCGTTCGGGCGGGAGCCATCTCGGGCGAAACCCGAGCGAGACGAGGAGGGCGGCGCCGGGTGGGGCGAGCCAGCGACGGCCCGCCCGTCCCCGCCCGGCGGTCTGCTCGTCGGCGACGGCGACGCAGATCTCCGGGGTCCCGTCGGCGAGCCAGTCGCGGACGACGTCGTTTGTCGAGCCGACGACGGCGAAGTGCTCGAGCCGCGAGTACGGGGGGCGAACCGCCTCGTCGACGCCGGTCACCCGGCCAGGCTTCGGCCGGCATCGGCGGCCGGCCCTTCGACCGCGGGCGCCTCGACCGCGGGCGCCTCGACGTCGTCGGGGCGCTCGAGATCAAAGGCGGCGTGGAGGGCGCGGACCGCCGGCTCGACCATGTCCTCGGCGATCATGCAGGTGATCCGGATCTCCGAGGTCGAGATCATCTCGATGTTCACGCCGGCGTCGGCGAGGGTCCGGAACATCCGGGCGGCGTAGCCGGGGGCGTTCTGGATCCCCGCCCCGACGATCGAGACCTTCGCCACCGACGAGTCGGTCGTGATTTCCCGGAAGCCGAGCTCCCGGACAATCGGCTCGAGGATCCGCTTCGCCCGGGCGAGGTCGGCCCGGGACACGGTAAAGGAGAGGTCCGTCGTCCCGTGGTGGCCGACGTTCTGGACGATCATATCGACGCTGATCCCGGCCTCGGCGAGGGGTTCGAAGACGGCCGCCGCGACCCCCGGTCGGTCGGGCACCTCGACGAGGGTCACCTTGGCGACGTTTCGATCGTGGGCGAGGCCGCGGACCTTGTTCCGCTGTTCCACGAATGGGTCCTCCTTGATGAGCGTGCCCGGCGCGTCTTCGAAGCTGCTGAGGACCTCGATGACGACGCCGTTCACCCAGCCGAGCTCGACGGCCCGGGTCTGCATGACCTGGGCGCCCTGGTGGGCGAGCTCGAGCATCTCCTCGTAGCCGATGACCCGGAGCTGACGGGCCTCGGGCACGATCCGAGGATCGGCGGTGTAGATGCCGCGGACGTCGGTGAAGATCTGGCAGCGGTCGGCCGAGAGGCGGGCGGCGAGGGCGACGGCGGTCGTGTCGGAGCCGCCGCGCCCCAGGGTCGTCATCTCGGCGACGATCGTCGGCGGGAGGGCGGTGCCGGGGGTCGTACCGTCGCGACCGTCGGCGGGGGCCGGGGCAGCGGGTTCGCCCGTCTCCGGCGGCGCGGGCAGCCGGGCCTCGCTCACGCCCTGGAAGCCGGCGACGATGACGACCTTGCCGGCGGCAAGCTCGGCCCGGATCCGGCGGGGGTCGACGTTGGCGATCCGGGCCTTGCCGTAGCGGCCGTCGGTCGTGATCCCGGCCTGGGCACCGGTCAGGCTGATCGCCGGGACGCCGAGGGCGTGGAGGGCCATGGACACGAGGGTCGCGCTCTGGTGCTCGCCGGTGGCGAGGAGCATGTCGAGTTCCCGGGGATCGGGATCGTCGGTGATCGCAGCGGCGAGGCCGAGGAGCTCGTCGGTCGTGTCGCCCATGGCGGAGACGACGACGACGAGATCGGAGCCGCGGGCGCGCTCGGCGGCAATCCGGCGGGCGACGCGCTTGATGCGGTCGGCGGTCGCCACGGACGAGCCGCCGAACTTCTGGACGACGAGGGGGGTGGACATCGGCGGGATTCTAGCGCGGGTGGGGATTGGGGCCGCTGTCTATGGTTCGAGCAAGGCATGACGCGTCTTCGTTCATGGGCGCTCATGGGGCTTCGATCCCGGAGCCCGCTCCGCCGACCTTGGACATCTTCCCGTAGCACGGGCGTTATCAGGTCGCCGAGACGGGCGACGGCGTCGCACGCGCCCCGGTTGGCCGAGTGCCGGCCGTAACGCTCGTGACGTGGGCACGGCGGCCGCCGCAGCGGCGCGCGTTCTCGTCAGGCGAGAACGAGGCGTCCCGGCAGCCGATGGAAGGACGAGCTTCGGCTGGCTCGCCGACATACGCTCATGCCGTGGGCGTATGTCCGTCACCGGCCGGCGTCGGGCGGCTCGAGGCGGGGCATGGGACCTGTCGGGTGGCGGAATGAGCGTGGGAGAGCGGCGGTGAGGCTCGGTCGTCCGGTCCGGCCGTCGACGCCAGGCCCACACGACCGCTTTGGGCTCAGCTGGCGAGAAGATGACCAACGTCCGGTGCGTCGTGGGCGACGGCTGCGAGCCGCCGCCTCTCGCCAACGTCGCCCCTCACGGCGAGCCACCCCGTTCGGTCGAGCGGCCGCGTCGTCGCATCGCTCGGGCCCGCACCCGACGGACCCGGACGGCATCCCAGCTCGCCGCACCCGACGGCCGGGGAAGGAAGAGCAGCCCGGAGATCGGTGGGTCCCCGGGGTTCCGGAGCCAGGCCGTCACACTTCGGCCCCGGACCGGCAGGGCCGCCGCCCAGAGCGCGGCGTGCCGGGCGATCCGCCGGCGGGCCGTCTTGTCGTCGCCGACGAAGAGGACCCGCGACACCCGCCGGACGTCGAGCCCCCGTCGCCGAGCGAGCTCCGGCGCCACCCTCGCCTTCCGATCGAGAAGAAAGACCGTGGCCTGGGCATCCGGCACGACCGACTTCACCTCTCCGACCACGAGCGAGGCCGTGGCCGGATGGTAGGCGAGGACGTCGATGGAGCCGCGCTCACCGCCGGTGGCGAAACTGACCTCGACCTCGACCTGCCAACCGACCGCTCCGAGCAGCCGCACGACGACGTCCACCAGGGACGCGTGCCCCTCGTCGAGGAGTCGGTCGAGGGCCTCGCCGTGCCAGCGCACGGACAGGCCGAGCGTCGCCTCGAGGGCACTCACCGTCCCGGCCAGGCTGGCGATCGTTACCCCGCCGAGGTCGCCGCGCTCGATCCGACTGATCGTGCTCCGTGACACGCCGGCCAGCGCTCCGAGGTCGGCCTGGCGGAGTCGCCGCCGGAGCCGGAGTGCGCGGATCGAGCGTCCGACCCGTATCCAGCCCTCGCGCGGAGGCACCAGCTTCGATAGCCCCGTCATGGCGTCAGTCTCGAGCGTGGCACGTATCGGCCACTTTGTGGTATCGGCCACTTTGCGAGCGGGCCCAGGTACGATGCGCCCGAGCAGCACGGGAGGAGGCTGACCATGTGCTTCGACCACGATGCCCGACCACCCATTCCGCCCATCGCCGGCGGGGCGCTCGAGACGACCGAGCTGACCCTCCACGCCCGCGACGGCAACCGCTTCACCGCCTTCGCCGCCCGGGCCGCCGAGCCGACCGGGGCGGGGATGATCGTCCTGCCCGACGTGCGCGGCCTCCACCCCTACTACGAGGACCTCGCCCTCCGCTTCGCCGAGCACGGCATCGACGCCGTCGCCATCGACTACTTCGGGCGGACGGCCGGGCTCGGGCGGCGCGGTCCGAGTTTCGACTACGCGGCCCACGTCCCCCGAACCACCTTCGCCGGCCTGAGCGCCGACGTCGCCGCGGCGGCCGACTTCCTTCGCTCGAAGGAGGGCGGGGCCGTCCGGTCCCTGTTCACGATCGGCTTCTGCTTCGGCGGCCGGCTCTCGTTCCTCGCGGCGACCCTCGACCTCGGCCTGGCCGGGGTCATCGGCTTCTACGGCTGGCCGGTCGGGACCTCCCGGAACGACACGCCGGCCCCGGCCGACGTCGCCGATCGGATGCGGGCGCCGGTCCTCGGGATCTTCGGCGGGGCCGACGAGGGGATCCCGGCCTCGGCGGTCGAGGCCTTCGAGGCGGCACTGGCGCGGGCCGGCGTCGAGCACCGGATCGTCACGTACCCGGGCGCTCCCCACAGCTTCTTCGACCGACGGGCCGACGCCTACGCGAAGACCTCCGAGGCGGCCTGGCAGGAGGTCCTCGACTTCGTCCGGAGCCACGCCGGCGGGTCCGGGGGCTGACCGGCGCGCTCCGGGCCCCGGGCCGCGACCCCGGGCCGCGGGCCGCGACCCCGGG
>JBHOQO010000017.1:0-12628 GCA_042408925.1 Chloroflexota bacterium
GTCGGCGAGGCCCTCGACCCGCTCCTCGAAGGCCCGACGGCGATCGCCTTCGGGGCCGACGAGGCGGCGACCGCGAAAGCGGTCCTCGAGGCGGTTCGTCCCTACCGGGTCGTCCGGATCACCGGGGCAGTCCTGGGGGGCCGGGCCATCGACAGTGAGTCGGTCAGCCGGCTCGCGGCCTTGCCGCCGCGGGAGACGCTCCTCGCCGAGGTCGCCGGGGCGATTGCCGCCCCGCTGGCGACCGTCGCCGGACTGTTCGACGCCCCGGCCCGGAGCGTCGTCGGTCTCGTCGCCGCCCTGGCCGAGCGGCGGGCCGCCGGCGGCGAGGCGGCCGCGTAGAGCGGCGTAGGGGCCGGGCAGGGGCCAGCAACAGACCAGGAAAGGAGAATTCCAGAATGGCGAACCTGACCACCGAGCAGCTGCTCGAGGCCTTCGAGAAGATGACGGTCCTCGAGCTGGCGGAGTTCAAGAAGGCCTTCGAGGAGCGCTTCGGCGTCACCGCCGCCGCCCCCGTCGCGGTCGCGGCGGCCCCTGCTGCCGGCGGCGCGGCTGCCGGCGGCGCGGCTCCGGCGGCCGAGGAGGAGCAGACCGAGTTCACGGTCGTCCTCGCCGAGGTCGGCCCGAACAAGATCCCGGTCATCAAGGTCGTCCGGGAACTGACGGGTCTCGGCCTGAAAGAGGCGAAGGACCTCGTCGACGGCGCCCCGAAGCCGGTGAAGGAGGGCGTCTCGAAGGAAGAGGCCGAGAAGATCAAGGCCGCCCTCGAGGAGCAGGGGGCGAAGGTCGAGGTCAAGTAGGTCGCCCGACCGCTCGCTCGACCGGGGCGTGCGCCAAACGCGCGCGCCCCGGTTGACATTTCCTGGGGACGCGCTATCCTATTGCGTTCTGTGAGCGCGGCCCCGATCCCCCTCATCCCCCGCCAAGGAGCGGTTCATGCTGTCTGCTGCTGAGTCGTCGACGCGGGCGAACGGCGCTGCGGCGCGCAAGCGCTACGCCCGGATTCCCGAGGTCCTCCCCGTCCCGAACCTCATCGAGCTCCAGCTCGAGTCCTTCCGCTGGTTCGTCGAGAAGGGGCTCCGGGAGCTGTTCGACGAGATCAGTCCGATCCGGGACTTCACCGGCAAGGTCATGGATCTCCACTTCGCGGTCCCGACCGGCGAGGCGCCGGCGGGCCGCGACCGGACGGCGATCTTCGACCTCGACCTCGAGGAGCAGCTCGCCCTCGCCGGGTACGGCTTCGGGCCGCCGAAGTACTCCGTCGAGGAGTGCCGGACGAAGGACCTGACCTTCAACCGGCCGCTCTACGTGAACGTCGAGCTGACGATCAAGGAAACCGGCGAGATCCAGCGGCAGCGCGTCTACATGGGCGACTACCCGTGGATGACGGAGCTCGGCACGTTCGTCATCAACGGCGCCGAGCGGGTCGTCGTCAGCCAGCTCGTCCGCTCGCCGGGCGTCTACTACGCCGTCGACACGGAGCTCTACAACCAGACCGGGCGCGAGCTCTTCACGGCCAAGGTCATCCCGAACCGCGGCGCCTGGCTCGAGTTCGAGACGACGAAGGCCGACCAGCTCTACGTCAAGGTCGACCGGAAGCGGAAGATCCCGGCCACGACGCTCCTGCGGGCGGTCGGCTACGAGACGAACGACGAGATCAGCGCCCTCTTCGCCCCGGTCGACATCGATCCGGAGCATCCGTACATCGCGAACACCCTCGAGCGCGACACCTCCCACACCGTCGCCGACGCCCTCATCGAGGTCTACAAGAAGCTGCGACCCGGTGATCCGCCGACCGGCGACAACGCCCGGCAGCTCGTCGAGAGCCTCTTCTTCAACTTCCGCCGCTACGACCTCGGCCGCGTCGGGCGCTACAAGTTCAACAAGAAGCTCGACCCCGTCGCCGAGCGGATGGGGATCGAGCTGCCCCGTGACGCGCGCACGATCTCGAAGGAAGACATCGCCGCCATCGTCGGCTACCTCATCGAGGCGAACCGCGGCCTCCACCAGAAGGACGACATCGATCACCTCGGGAACCGTCGGATCCGGGCCAACGGCGAGCTGATCCAGAACGCCTTCCGGATCGGGCTCCTTCGGATGGAGCGGGTCGTCCGCGAGCGGATGACGATCCAGGAGGTCGAGAAGGCGACGCCGAGCGGCCTCATCAACATCCGTCCCGTCGTGGCGGCGATGAAGGAGTTCTTCGGCGGCAGCCAGCTCAGCCAGTTCATGGACCAGACGAACCCGCTCGCCGAGCTGACGAGCAAGCGGCGCCTCTCGGCGCTTGGTCCGGGCGGCTTGTCCCGGGAGCGAGCCGGCTTCGACGTCCGCGACGTCCACCACAGCCACTATGGCCGGATCTGCCCGATCGAGACCCCGGAAGGGCCGAACATCGGCCTCATCGGCTCCCTCGCCACGTACGGGCGGATCAACCCGTACGGCTTCATCGAGACGCCGTACCGGAAGGTGAAGCGGACGGTCGCCTACGACGAGCCCGACATCGAGCGCTACGAAGCCGGCGCCGACGTCGTCACGAAGTCCGGCGAGGTCGTCCTCCGGAAGGGGGAGCGCTTCACGGAGGCGGCGATCGCCGAGCTCCGGCGCCAGAAGGCGAAGGCGTTCCCGATCCGGCCGGTCGTGACGAACGAGATCGTCTACCTCGCCGCCGACGAGGAGGAGGAGCACGTCGTCGCCCAGGCGAACACGCCGCTCGACGAGGAGGGCCACTTCCTGACCGACCGCGTCCCGTCGCGCTACCGGGACCAGTTCCCCGAGGCGCGGCCGGAGCAGATCGAGTACATGGACGTGAGCCCAAAGCAGGTCGTCTCGGTCGCCACGGCGCTCATCCCGTTCCTCGAGCACGACGACGCGAACCGGGCGCTCATGGGCTCGAACATGCAGCGCCAGGCCGTGCCGCTCATCGAGCCGGAGGCGCCGATCGTCGGGACCGGGATGGAGGAGCGTGCCGCCCGCGACAGCGGTCAGGTCGTCGTCGCCCGCCGGGCCGGCGTCGTCACCTCGGTCACGGCCGAGCGGATCCAGATCGAAGCGGACTCCGGCGAGCTCGACGAGTACCGCCTCATGAAGTTCGTCCGGAGCAACCAGGGGACGTGCATCAACCAGCGGCCGATCGTCGACGTGGGCGAGCGGGTCGCCGCCGGTCAGGTCATCGCCGACTCGAGCTCGACCGACCGCGGGGAGCTCGCCCTCGGCCGCAACGTCCTCGTCGCCTTCATGTCCTGGGAGGGCGGCAACTACGAGGACGCGATCGTCATCAGCGAACGGCTCGTCCGCGACGACCTCTTCACGAGCATCCACATCGAGAAGCACGAGATCGAGGCCCGGGACACCAAGCTCGGTCCCGAGGAGATCACCCGCGACATCCCGAACGTCGGCGAGGAGTCGCTCAAGGACCTCGACGAGGAGGGGATCGTCTACATCGGGGCCGAGGTTCGGCCCGGCGACATCCTCGTCGGCAAGATCACCCCGAAGGGCGAGACCGAGCTGACGGCCGAGGAGCGCCTCCTTCGGGCGATCTTCGGCGAGAAGGCGCGCGAGGTGAAGGACAGCTCGCTCCGGCTCCCCCACGGCGAGCGGGGCAAGGTCGTCGAGGTTCGGGAGTTCCGCCGCGAGTGGGGCGACGACCTCCAGCCCGGCGTGAACCGGCTCGTCCGCGTGTCCGTCGCCCAGAAGCGCAAGATCAGCGTCGGCGACAAGATGGCCGGCCGCCACGGGAACAAGGGCGTCATCGCCAAGATCCTGCCGGTCGAGGACATGCCGTTCCTCCCCGACGGGACCCCCGTCGACATCGTCCTCAACCCCCTCGGCGTGCCGTCGCGGATGAACATCGGCCAGATCCTCGAGACGCACCTCGGCTGGGCGCTCCATACCAAGGGCGAGCGGGCGGCGACGGCCGTCTTCGACGGGGCGAGCGAGGCCCAGATCCGCGAGGAGCTCGTCTCGGCGGGGCTGCCGGCCGACGGCAAGATCGAGCTCCGCGACGGCCGAACCGGCGAGCCCTTCGACCGCCCGGTCACGGTCGGCTACATCTACATGATGAAGCTCCACCACCTGGTCGAGGACAAGATCCACGCCCGCTCGACCGGGCCCTACAGCCTCATCACCCAGCAGCCGCTCGGCGGCAAGGCCCAGTTCGGCGGCCAGCGGTTCGGTGAGATGGAGGTCTGGGCCCTCGAGGCGTACGGGGCGGCAAACATCCTCCAGGAGCTCTTGACCGTCAAGTCCGACGACGTCGTCGGGCGGGTCCAGACGTATGAGGCGATCGTCAAGGGCGAGGAGATCCTGCCGCCGCGGGTTCCCGAGTCCTTCAAGGTCCTCATCAAGGAGCTCCGCTCGCTCGCCCTGAACGCCGAGATCCTCGATCAGAACGACGAGGAGATCCCGCTCACCGAGGACGACACCTCGGGCTACCTCATGCCCGACCTCGGCGGGATCAACCTCGCCGGCTTCGAAGACTGAGTTCCTTGACGACGGTCCTACCCGGTGGACGGGGGGTCGTGAGACCGACGGTCACTGCCACGCTTGCCCCAGCGCATCGCGCCGACGGCCGGCCCGCCGGCGCGGAGGAGAGCCATGCTCGAGGTCAATAACTTCAGCGCGATTCGCATCTCGCTCGCCTCGCCCGAACAGATCCGGGAGTGGTCGAAGGGCGAGGTGACGAAGCCCGAGACGATCAACTACCGGACCCTCAAGCCCGAGAAAGACGGGCTCTTCGACGAGCGGATCTTCGGTCCCACGAAGGACTGGGAGTGCTACTGCGGGAAGTACAAGCGGATCCGCTACAAGGGGATCATCTGCGACAAGTGCGGCGTCGAGGTGACCCGGAGCAAGGTTCGCCGGGAGCGGATGGGCCACATCCAGCTCGCGAGCCCGGTCAGCCACATCTGGTACTTCAAGGGGACGCCGTCCCGGCTCGGGATCCTCCTCGACATCAGCCCTCGCAATCTCGAGCGGATCCTCTACTTCGCCCTCTACATCGTGACCCACGTCGACGAGGAGGCGAAGGCGCGGGCCCTCCGGCAGCTCGACGAGGAGGCGGCGGGTCGAGGCGGTCGGGCCGGCGAGGAGCTCGAGGCCCTCGAGCGGCAGCTGCGGGCCGAGTTCGAGCGGCACCGGGCCGAGCTGCAGGCCGAACTCGAGCGGACGAAGGCCGACCTGGAGGCGCAGCGGGCTGCCCGAACCGCCGAGATCGCCGCCGAGGCGAAGGCGATCGAGGAGCAGATCGCCGCCCTCGGCAAGGGCGTCGCCGACGAAGCGATCGTCTTTAGCCCGACCGGTGAGGTCGTCGTCCGGGCCGGGGAGCCGGCCGGGCGCGACGCCCTCGCCCGGCTCCGGAAGATCGCCGCGGCCGAGACCGAGCGGGTCAACGCCGAGCTCCAGCAGCGCGAGACCGACGAGGCGCGGGCCGTCGAGCAGAAGATCGCCGACCTGCGGGCCGGGATGGACGAGACCCTCGCCCACGAGCGCGAGAAGCTCGCCGAGCAGGCCCAGGACGTCAAGGACGAGATCCGCCGGGCCCGCGAGGAGATCGAGGCGCTCCGGCCGATGCTGACCCTCAGCGAGACCGAGTTCCGAGCCCTCGACGAGAAGTACGGCTCGGGTGCCCGGAGCGGTCGGATCTTCTGGGCCGGGATGGGTGCCGAGGCGATCCGCGACATCATCGTCCGGATGGACCTCGACGCCCTCGCCCGCGACCTCCACGTCGAGGTCCGGACGACGTCCGGCCAGCGCCGCAAGAAGGCGATCAAGCGGCTCCGCCTCATCGAGGCCTTCCGTCGCTCCGGGAACCGACCGGAGTGGATGATCCTCTCGGTCATCCCGGTCCTGCCGCCCGATCTGCGGCCGATGGTCCAGCTCGACGGCGGCCGCTTCGCGACCTCCGACCTCAACGACCTCTACCGGCGGGTCATCAACCGGAACAACCGTCTCAAGCGGCTCTTGGAGCTCGGGGCCCCGGAGATCATCATCCGGAACGAGAAGCGGATGCTCCAGGAGGCCTGCGACGCCCTCATCGACAACGGCCGTCGCGGGCGGGCGATCGCCGGGACCGGGAACCATCGCCTCAAGAGCCTCTCCGACATGCTCAAGGGCAAGCAGGGCCGGTTCCGGCAGAACCTCCTCGGCAAGCGGGTCGACTACTCGGGCCGGTCGGTCATCGTCGTCGGGCCGGAGCTCAAGCTCCACCAGTGCGGCCTGCCGAAGAAGATGGCCCTCGAGCTCTTCAAGCCCTTCGTCATGCGGCAGCTCGTCGAGAAGGGCTTCGCCCACAACATCAAGAGCGCCAAGCGGATCGTGGAGCGCGTCCGGCCCGAGGTCTGGGATGTCCTCGAAGAGGTCATCAAGGACCACCCGGTCCTCCTGAACCGCGCCCCGACGCTCCACCGGCTCGGGATCCAGGCCTTCATGCCGGTCCTCGTCGAGGGCTCGGCGATTCAGATCCACCCGCTCGTCTGCACGGCCTTCAACGCCGACTTCGACGGCGACCAGATGGCCGTTCACGTCCCCCTGAGCTCGGCCGCCCAGGAGGAGGCGCGGACGATGATGCTCTCGACGGCGAACCTCCTCTCGCCGGCCGACGGGAGCCCGGTCGTCGCGCCGACCCAGGACATGGTGCTCGGCTGCTACTACCTGACGATGCCGCCGATCGAGCCGGCCGAGCCGCGTCGCCTTCGGGCCTTCGTCGACGAAGCGGAGGCGATCCTCGCCTTCCAGCTCAAGACCATCGGTCTCCACGAGCCGATCGAGGTCGTCGTCCAGACCTGGGACCAGGCGAGCGGTGGGCTCGTCGCGGAGCGGCGGCGGACGACGGTCGGCCGGGTCCTCTTCAACCAGATCCTGCCCGACCGCCTCCGCTTCACCGAGGAGGTCATGGACCGGACGAAGCTGAAGCGGCTCGTCGACGACTGCTACCGGCTCCTCGGTCCCACGGCCACCGCCCATCTCGTCGACGGGATCAAGGCGATCGGCTTCGACTTCGCGACCCGGGGCGGGATCACGATCGGCCTCTGGGACATCGTCGTCCCCGAGGACAAGCAGCAGCGGCTCGCCGAGGCCGACGCCGCCATCGCCGAGATCGACCGCCAGTTCCAGCGCGGCCTCATCACCGAGGAGGAGCGCTACGAGCAGGTCGTCGCCCTCTGGCAGCAGACGACGAAGGCGATCTCCGACTCGATGATGGCGACGCTTCCGGCCGACAACCCGCTCCGGATGATGACCGACTCGGGCGCCCGCGGGAACAAGGGCAACATCGGTCAGCTCGGGGCGATCCGGGGCCTCATGGCCGACCCGGCCGGTCGGATCATCGACGTCCCGGTCCGGAGCAGCTTCCGGGAGGGGATGACGGTCCTCGAGTACTTCATCTCGACCCACGGCGCCCGCAAGGGTCTCGCCGACACGGCGCTCCGGACGGCCGATTCGGGGTATCTGACTCGGCGGCTCGTCGACGTCGCCCAAGACGTCATCACCCGCGAGGATGACTGCGGGACCGAGGAGGGGAGCTGGATCACCTTCCTCGACTCGGCCTCGGCCGTGGGACGCGATGCGTCGGTCGTGACCCCCGAGCTGCGCGCCGACCCCGAGATTCGGGAGACGTACCGGAAGCGGTTGATCGGGCGCCTCGCCGCTGCGCCGCTTCCCGATCCGCGGGTCAAGCCGAAGAAGGGGGCGGCGCCGGTCCTCCTCGTCGATCGGAACCAGGAGATTACCGAGGAGATCGCCGCCGCCATCGACGAGGCGGGGATCGACGAGGTCCTTGTCCGCTCGCCGCTCTCCTGCGAAGCCCGCCACGGCGTCTGCCGCTACTGCTACGGGCGGAACCTCGCGACCGGCGAGCTCGTCGGGATCGGCGAGGCGGTCGGCATCATCGCCGCCCAGTCGATCGGCGAGCCCGGGACGCAGCTGACGATGCGGACGTTCCACACCGGCGGCGTCGCCGGTCTCGACATCACGGCCGGCCTGCCGCGGGTGGAGGAGCTCTTCGAGGCCCGGGTCCCGAAGGGGAAGGCCGAGATCAGCCACATCGACGGCGTCGTCGAGATCATCACGACCGACACCGACCGACGGGTCAAGGTCACGAGCCGCGAGCAGTACGACACCCCGATCGCCGTCCCCGAGGGCGCCGAGCTCCTCGTCGCTCCGGGCGACCTCGTCGAGGTCGGTCAGCTCCTCGCCCGTCGCGAAGACGGCGAGGCCGTCGAGGAGGTCACGGCGCCGGTCAAGGGCTTCCTCGTCGAGACCGAGGAGGGGCTCGCGGTCCGCGCCGAGGACGTCGTGGAGCGGGAGTACCCGATCCCGCACACGGCGAAGCTCCTCGTCGAGAACGGCCAGGAGATCCGGGCCGGCGATCCCATCACCGACGGCCCGATCAACCCCCAGGAGTACCTCGAAACGCGGGGTCGGGATGCCGTCCAGCGCTACCTCGTCAAGGAGGTCCAGAAGGTCTACCGGAGCCAGGGCGTCACGATCAACGACAAGCACATCGAGATCATCGTCCGCCAAATGCTCCGCAAGGTCCGGATCGACCAGCCGGGCGACACCGAGCTCCTGCCGACCGAGCTCATCGATCGCCTCGACTTCGAGGCGGCGAACAACCGGGTCCTCGCCGAGGGCGGCGAGCCGGCGACGGCCCAGACGATCCTCCTCGGGGTCACGAAGGCGTCGCTCAGCACCTCGAGCTGGCTCGCGGCCGCCTCATTCCAGGAGACGACGCGGGTCCTGACCGAGGCCGCCATCAACGGGGCGAAGGACGAGCTCATCGGTCTCAAGGAGAACGTCATCATCGGCAAGCTCATCCCGGCCGGGACCGGTGCGCCGCAGAACATCGCGGCCGCCGCGGAACGGCGTCGCCGGGCGGCCCTCGAGGCCCTCGCCGGCGAGGCGATCGAGCTCGGCGGCGAGGAGTACAACCCGTTCCTCGAGGAGATCGCCGGGACGGAGGACGATACGGCGGGCCTCGCCGCGTCGCTCCTGGCCGCGGCCGATACCGACGAGGCGGGCGAGGATGAAGACGTCGCTCCGGATGCGCTGGGCGGAGCGGAACCGGCTTCGAGCGAGTCCGAGGAGGACGACGGGGAGACGACCGCCTAGGCCGGGGCCCCGGTCGGCCGAGCCGACGGCCGGTTGACACCGGAATTGGGCCGCTGCTACACTCCGCGGCCGTGGCTCCTCGGGCCGGCCGCCTGGTCGTGCGCGGTAGGTGCCCGAGCCGTGGCCGGCGCGGCGCGTCGCCCGCCGGAGCGGCGGCTGCCGGACCGCCGGCCTACGCCATCACCACCTGAGGAACGAGAACCGAAAGGAGTCGCGTCGTCGTGCCGACGATCAGCCAGCTCGTGCGTCACGGCCGCAAGCCGAAGATCGAGAAGATCAAGGCGCCGGCGCTGCGCAAGAACTGGAACAGCCTGAAGCGCCGCCAGGTGCCGATTCCGGGCGCGCCGCAGAAGCGGGGCGTCTGTCTTCAGGTGCGCACGATGACGCCGAAGAAGCCGAACTCGGCCCTTCGCAAGATCGCCCGCGTCCGGCTCTCGAACCAGATGGAGGTGACGGCCTACATCCCCGGGATCGGCCACAACCTCCAGGAGCACTCGGTCGTCCTCGTTCGCGGCGGCCGGGTCAAGGACCTGCCGTCGGTGAAGTACCACATCATCCGGGGCACGCTCGACGCCGCCGGCGTTCGCGACCGCAAGCAGGGTCGCAGCAAGTACGGCGCCAAGCGCACGCCCGCCCCGGCCGGACAGAAGTAGCCCGATGCCGCGACGACCGACCGTCCCCCGCAAGACGAAGTTCCAGCAGGCGCCGGCGAATCCGACGACCGCCCGCTTCGTCTCGAAGATCATGATGAACGGCAAGCGCCGCCTCGCCGAGCGGATCCTCCGCGAGGCCCTCGCCCGGGCCGAGGCGCAGGCCCACCGGCCCGGCCTCGAGGTCCTCGAGGCGGCCCTTCGGAACGCAACCCCGATCATCGAGGTCAAGCCGCGCCGGGTCGGTGGAGCGACGTACCAGGTCCCGGTCGAGATCCGCGGCGACCGCCGCCTTTCGCTCGGCGTCCGCTGGCTCGTCCAGGCGGCCCGCAAGCGGAGCGGCAAGAGCATGGGCGAGAAGCTCGCCGCCGAGCTCGTCGACGCCATGAACGGGCTTGGCGCGGCCGTGAAGCGCCGCGACGACACCCACAAGATGGCCGAGGCGAACAAGGCCTTCAGCCACTTCCGCTGGTAGCCCCAACCAAGGAGCGATTTCCACCGTGACGCGAACCGTTCCGCTCGCCCGAACGCGGAACATCGGCATCATCGCCCATATCGACGCCGGCAAGACGACCGTCACCGAGCGGATCCTCTTCTACACGAAGAAGATCTACAAGATCGGTGAGGTCCACGAGGGCGCAGCGACGATGGACTGGATGCCCCAGGAGCAGGAGCGCGGGATCACGATCACCGCGGCCGCGACGACCTGCTTCTGGCGCGACCATCGCATCAACATCATCGATACGCCCGGGCACGTGGACTTCACGGTCGAAGTCGAGCGGAGCCTTCGCGTCCTCGACGGGGCGGTCGTCGTCTTCGACGGTGTCGCCGGCGTCGAGCCGCAGTCCGAAACCGTCTGGCGGCAGGCCGACCGCTACCGGGTCCCCCGGATCTGCTTCATCAACAAGCTCGACCGGACGGGCGCCGACTTCTGGCGGGACGTCGAGATGATCCGCGAGCGGCTCGGCGTCGTGCCGGTGCCGATCCAGATCCCGATCGGTGCCGAGGACACGTTCCGGGGCGTCATCGACCTCGTCGAGATGCGGGCGATCGTCTGGAAGGACGACCTCGGGTCGACCTTCGAGATCGGGGAGATCCCGGCCGAGCTCGCCGACGAGGCGGCCCGTCGCCGGGAGGCGATGGTCGAGCGGATCGCCGAGATCGACGACGAGCTGACCCACAAGTACCTCGAGGGCGAGGAGCTGACCGTCGCCGACCTCAAGCGCGGCCTCCGACTCGGAACGCTCCAGTACCGGATCGTACCCGTCCTCTGCGGCTCGGCGCTCCGGAACAAGGGGATCCAGCCGATGCTCGACGCCGTCGTCGACTTCCTGCCGAGCCCCCTCGACGTCCCGCCGGTCATCGGCGAGGATCCGGCGACGGGCGCCGAGATCCTCCGGACGGCCGACGACGGCGAGCCGTTCACGGCCCTCGCCTTCAAGATCGCCGCCGACCCCTTCGTCGGCAAGCTCGCCTACTTCCGGGTCTACGCCGGGACGCTGAAGAGCGGGGCGACGGTCCTCAACGCCACGAAGGGCCGCAAGGAGCGGATCGGTCGGATCCTCCAGATGCACGCCAACCACCGCGAGGAGATCGAGGAGGTCTACGCCGGCGACATCGCCGCCGCCGTCGGCCTCAAGGAGGTCTCGACCGGCGACACCCTGTGCGACCCCGACCACCCGATCATCCTCGAGTCGATGACGTTCCCGGAGCCCGTCATTGAGGTCGCCATCGAGCCGAAGACGAAGGCCGACCAGGACAAGATGGCGGTCGCCCTGGCCCGTCTCGCCGAGGAGGACCCGACGTTCCGGGTTTACACCGACGAGGAATCGGGCCAAACCCGGATCGCCGGCATGGGGGAGCTCCACCTCGAGGTCCTCGTCGACCGGATGACCCGCGAGTTCCGGGTCGCGGCGAACATCGGCCGGCCACAGGTCTCCTACCGGGAGACGATCCGGCGGGCCGCCGACGGCGTCGGGCGCTTCGTCCGCCAGACCGGCGGTCGGGGCCAGTACGGGCACGTCGTCCTCCGGCTCGAGCCCCTCGAGAAGGGCAAGGGCTACGAGTTCGTCGATCGGATCGTCGGCGGCGTCATCCCGAAGGAGTTCATGAAGGCCGTCGACCAGGGGATCCGGGAGGCGCTCCAGACGGGCCCGTACGCCGGCTATCCGATGATCGACGTCCGGGCGACCGTCTACGACGGCTCGTACCACGAGGTCGACAGCTCGGAGATGGCCTTCAAGATCGCCGCTTCGATGGCCGTCAAGGACGCCGTCGGGAAGGCCGACCCGGTCATCCTCGAGCCGATCATGCGGGTCGAGGTGACGCTCCCCGAGGAGTTCCTCGGCGACGTCATCGGGGACCTGAACAGCCGGCGGGGTCACGTCGAAGGGATGGATACCCGCGGCTCGACCCGGGTGATCCGGGCCTTCGTGCCGCTCGCCGAGCTGTTCGGCTACGCGACCGACCTGCGGTCGATGACCCAGGGTCGGGCGAGCTATTCCATGGAGCTTAGTCACTACGCCGAGGTCCCGGGCAACATCGCCCAGGAGCTCGTGGCGCGAAGTCGGGTCTAAGGACCGGTCGTCCCCGGACGCCGGAGCTGTAGGAGCGAAGGGATCATGGCCAAGAAGAAGTTCGAGCGCACGAAGCCGCACGTCAACGTCGGGACGATCGGCCACATCGACCACGGCAAGACGAGCCTCACGGCGGCGATCACGAAGTACCTCGCCCTCAAAGGCGAGGCCGAGTACCGGGCCTTCGAGACGATCGACAACGCCCCCGAGGAGCGGGAGCGGGGGATCACGATCGCGATCGCCCACGTCGAGTACGAGACCGACCGCCGCCACTACGCCCACGTCGACTGCCCCGGCCAC
>JBHOQO010000018.1:0-14299 GCA_042408925.1 Chloroflexota bacterium
TACGAGAGGACCGGAGTGGACGAACCGCTGGTGTGCCAGTTGTCCCGCCAGGGGCACCGCTGGGTAGCCATGTTCGGTCGGGATAAGCGCTGAAAGCATCTAAGTGCGAAGCCCACCTCGAGATGAGGTTCCCCACCGGGTCAACCGGGTAAGACCGCAGGGAGACCACCTGCTCGATAGGCGGCACGTGGAAGTCCGGTGACGGATGAAGCTGAGCCGTCCTAATGGTCGAGGGCTTGACCGCTTCCGCACCTGACCAGGCGTCAGGGCCGGGAGCGCGGATGCGTCGCTCGAACCGCCGAGATCGGAGTTCGCGAGCCTTCCTGTTCACCACGTCCAGTTCACGATCGATCCCGGTGACTTTGGCGGAGAGGCCACACCCGTTCCCATCCCGAACACGGCAGTTAAGCTCTCCAGCGCCGAAGATACTGAGGGGGCAGCCCCTCGGGAAAATAGGTCGTCGCCGGGATCGATCGTTTTTTCGTTCTCGTTCACAAGGGCCGCCCGGCAGCGGGGGCTCGCTTCTGTCGCCGCGCCGGTCCGGCATCTCCCGGGCGCCTCGGCTATCCTCGGGCCGATGGCAGAACGAACGGCCACAGGCGCGGCCGGGGCGAGGGACCCCGTGGGCGGCGAGCTCGAGGGGACCGTCGAGCGAGCACTCCCCGGCCGGCCCGCGTGGGTCTGCCCATATCTCCTCGCCGCCGACGGCGCGTGGCGTGCGGTGGTCCCGGCCGGCGAGCACCGCTGCACGGCGGTGGCGCCGCCCACGCCCGTCGCGCCGGCCAAGCAGCGCCGGCTGTGCCTCGACGAGCGACACCGCACCTGCGCGACCTTCCTCGCCGCTCGCGGCGACCTCGGCGGCTCGCCGGCGCCCGATCGCCCGAACGGCGAGGCCGCGGCCGTCGGGCGGGTTCGGCCGGGGCGATGGCGCTTCGCGGCGACCACGCCGATCGTGCTCGATCGAGCGCCCGGGCTGGGACCAATCTCGGCTCGGACTCGGCTCGGCCAGGCGGCGCTCGTCGGTCTCGTCATCCTTGCCTTCGGTGTCCTCGCGGTGGCCCGCTCGACGATCGACTCTCCGGAGACAGCGGGAGCTTCGCGGGCGCCGGCCTCGCCGCCGCCGACCGCGTCCCTCGCCCCGTCGGCACCGCTGCCGAGCCGGAGCCCGTCGCCGTCGTCGAGCGCCACGGCGGAGGCGACCCCGAGCCCGTCGCCCGTGGCGACGCCCGGACCGTCGGTCGCGCCGAGCCCGAGCCAGGCGTATCGGACGACGTACCGGGTGCGGTCCGGGGACACGCTCTCGGCCATCGCCGCCCGCTTCGGCACGACGGTCAAGGCCATCGTCGAACTCAACGACATCGCCGATCCGTCCCTCATCCACGCCGGCCAGCTGCTGAAGATCCCCTGAGCGGGGAGGCGGCGGACGGCTCGCGGCGGAGAGGCGGCCGGCCTCGGCCGGGCCCCCTCGGCTCGGGTCCGTCAATGCTGACAGCCCCGGCAGTACGCCGTCCGCTCGTCCCCCGGGCCGACGTCCGTGATCCGCCCGCCGCATCTCGGGCACGGCGCTCCGGCCCGACCGTGGACGGCGAAGAAGTCGCGGATCTGGCGCTCGAAGGTCGGCGGGACGCGCTCGCGGAGGATCGCGATCGCCCGCTCGAGCGTGCCCCGGAGCGCTCGGAAGAGGTCGTCGATCTCCTCGGGGGCGAGGCTCGCGCGTTCTCGGAACGGCAGGAGGGCGGCGGCATGGAGGATCTCGTCGGCGTAGGCGTTCCCGATGCCGGCGACGAAGCGTTGGTTCCGCAGGAGCGGCTTGAGCTGGCCGGGGTGACGCCGGATCCGAGCGCGCCACACCTCCAGGGTGAGGGCGGGGTCGTCGGCGTCGGGGCCGAGGGCGTCGAAGTCGACCCCGGGGACGGGGCGCGCCCGACGGCGCGGGAGGACGTAGAGCTTCGCCATCCGACGCCGATCGATGAGGGCGAGGCGCGGCGTTGCGCCGGGACCCGGGAGCCAGGCCGCGCCGACGGTCCACGCTGGGCCTGTCGGGGCCGTGGCCCGTTCCGCGAACTCGAGGACGACGGCCGTTCCCGGCGGCGCCGGCTCGTCGGAGCCGGCCGACAAGGCCAGGCGGCCCGAGCGCATGAGGTTGACGACGATCTCGTCGCCCTCGAGCAGGAAGCGGAGGAACTTGCCGCGTCGGCGGACCCCGGCGAGTGTCTGCCCGACGAGGCGCTCGAGGTCGGCGGGCGTTGCTCTCGCCGTGATCGGGGAGGCGACGCGGATCGCCCGGAGGCGTCGGCCGACGAGGGCGGCGTCGAAGGCATCGGCCAGAACGGCCAGGTCGGGAAGCTCGGGCACGGTCGGCGATTGTAGTCGTGCCATCGCCTGTGCTAGACTCTCCCGGCCCTCGGGCAGGACAGCTGAAGACCACGGGCGAGAACAGGCCGAACGACGAAGGAGGGGACCGCGGCGGAACCACCACGGACCTTGACGGACGGGCGGACGGCCTGGGCGCGACCCGGGCCGTCGTTCTGTTTCCGGGGAGTACGACGAACAGGAGACCAAGCACCCTTGACCGACGATCTGCAGGGCGCACCGATCGACCAGCCGGAACCGGACGCCCCAACGACCGCGGCGCCCCGCGAGACCACCCCGGCGGCGACCGTCGCCCTCGATCCCGAGCCGCATACCCCGGCTCCAATCGCCCCGCCGTCCGGCGTGGTAACGCCCGGCGATGAGACCGCTGTCGGGGCCGAAGCGCCGCCCGCCGAGCCCGAAGCGCCGCCCGCCGAGCCCGCCCGGCCGGAGCCCGCGACCATGGAAGAGCTCCTCGCCGAGGAAAACGCCGAGATCCGGTCCCTGCGGCACGGCGACGTCGTCGAGGGGACCGTCGTCCGGATCGATCGCGACGAGATCCTCGTCGACATCGGGGCGAAGAGCGAGGGGGTCGTCAGCAACCGCGAGCTCTACGGCCGCCATAGCGACGGCCAGCCCCAGCTCAACATCGGCGACACGGTCCTCGTCTACGTCCTCCAGCCCGAATCGCCGGAGGGCCACGCCGTCCTCTCGCTCCGCCGCGCCGGCCTGGAGCGGAAGTGGCGGGCGATGCAGGAGCTCTACGAGGCCGGAACGATCATCGAGGCCCCGGTCATCGACCACAACAAGGGCGGCCTCATCGTCGACTGCGGGATCCGCGGCTTTGTTCCGATCAGCCAGATCGCGGACTTCCCGCGCCGACCGCAGAACGATCAGCCCCGGGACGCCGCCCAGGAGATCGCCGAGAAGCTCCAGCCCTACGTGGGCCGCAAGCTCCGGCTCAAGATCCTCGAGGTGAACCGGAAGGCGAACCGACTCATCCTCTCCGAGAAGGTCGCCCTCTACGAGGAGCGGCGCGAGAAGCGGGACGAGCTGTTCAGCAGCCTGAAGGTCGGCCAGCGAGTGAGCGGCACGGTGCGGAGCATCGCCCCCTTCGGCGTCTTCGTCGACCTCGGCGGCATCGACGGGCTCGTCCACAAGACCGAGCTGTCCTGGAACAAGGTCAACAACCCGGAGGCCGGCTACAAGGTCGGCGACCGGGTCGAGGCCGAGGTCATCGACATCAACCACGAGCGGGGCCGGATCAGCCTCTCGATCCGCCGCCTCCAGCCGGATCCCTGGCAGGCGGCGGTCGCCGACCTCAAGGTCGGCGACATCGTCGAGGGGACCGTGACGAAGCTCGTCAACTTCGGGGCCTTCGTCCGGGTCCGGGACGGCCTCGAAGGGCTCATCCACATCAGCGAGCTCTCCCACCAGCGGGTCAGCCATCCGGGTGACGTCGTCCACGAGGGACAGCAGCTCCGGATGAAGGTCGTCAGCCTCGAGTCTGATCGCCATCGGCTCGGACTGAGCCTGAAGCAGGCGGAGGAGGCACCGCCACGCCCGGCGCCGGCGCCGCGGAGCGAACGGCGTCGCGAGCGCGGTCGGGACCGCGGCTGGTCGCCGGCCGACGCCATCCAGGAGCCCGAAGGCGGGATCGACAACACGCTCGCCGCGGCCTTCGCCCAGGTGCGCGAGCAGGTGGCGGCAGCCGAGGCTGCGGCGGCCGTGGAGGAGGCCCCCGCTGCGGAGCCCACGGCGGCCGCGGAGGCCGTGGCCGCGGAGGTTGTGGCCGCGCCTGCCCCCGAGTCGAGCGCCGAGCCGGAGGCTGCGACGGCGGCGACCGAGATCGCTCCCGACGAGCCCGCGGCGGAGGCTCCGGCCCCGGGCGGGTCCGCCGTCGTCGAGGTCTCCGGTGACGAGCCGGCCCCGGTCTCGGCCGACACCGAGCCGCCGGCCGACGCCGCCGACTCCGGCGTCGAGGAGGCGCGGGCGCCGGCCGCTCCCGAGCCGGTCGACGATCCGACGGCGGGCTGATCCTCGAGGCGCATCCATCGCCGGTCCCCCGACCGTACCTCGCAGCGAGGCCGTCGCCGCCGCCCCGGCGGACGACACCCACGCCCGGGCCTCTTGTCGGTCGAACAGGGGTTCGTGCTAGCATGAGGTCCGTGCCGCTCCGGCACGGAGAAGGGAACAGGCGTTCGGTTCGATGGACCGGTTCGACAAGTTCACCGACCGCGCGCGCAAGGTCCTGACCCTCGCCCAGGACGAAGCGCAGCGCTTCAACCACAACTACATCGGCACCGAGCACCTCCTCCTCGGGCTCGTCCGGGAGGGGGAGGGCGTCGCTGCGCGCGTCCTCGAGAACATGAACGTCGAGCTCTCGAAGGTCCGGACGGCCGTCGAGTTCATCATCGGCCGGGGCGACCGGCCGGTCGTCGGCGAGGTCGGTCTGACGCCGCGGGCGAAGCGGGTCATCGAGCTCGCCATCGACGAGGCCCGGCGGCTCGGCCACAACTACATCGGCACCGAGCACCTCCTCCTGGGGCTCGTCCGGGAGGGCGAGGGGATCGCCGCCGGCGTCCTCGAGTCGCTCGGCGTCAACCTCGACAAGGTTCGCCATGAGGTCATCCGCGTCCTCTCCCAGAGCTCCTCGGCGGGTCCCGCCCAAGAAACGAAGCGGGCGAGCAAGACGCCGACCGTCGACGCCCTCGGCATCAACCTGACGGAAGCGGCCCGAGCCGGCAAGCTCGACCCGGTCATCGGCCGCGAGAAGGAGATCGAGCGGGTCATCCAGATCCTGTCCCGCCGGACAAAGAACAACCCGGCCCTCATCGGCGAGCCGGGCGTCGGCAAGACGGCGATCGCCGAGGGTCTGGCCCACCGGATCGTCGCCGGCGACGTGCCGGAGACGCTCGCCAACAAGCGGGTCCTCACCCTCGACATCGGGTCCCTCGTCGCCGGGACGAAGTACCGCGGCGAGTTCGAGGAGCGCCTCAAGAAGATCATCGAGGAACTCCGGAACACGAACGACGCGATCCTCTTCATCGACGAGCTCCATACCCTCGTCGGGGCCGGGGCCGCGGAGGGCGCCATCGACGCCGCGAACATCCTGAAGCCGCCGCTTGCCCGGGGCGAGCTCCAGTGCATCGGGGCGACGACCCTCGACGAGTACCGGAAGTACATCGAGCGGGACGCCGCCCTCGAGCGGCGCTTCCAGCCGGTCATGGTCGAGGAGCCGACCCTCGAGCAGACCATCGACATCCTCCTCGGGATCCGGGAGCGGTACGAGCAGCACCACAAGGTCCAGATCACCGACGAGGCGGTTCGGGCGGCGGCGGACCTCTCGATCCGCTACATCACCGATCGCCATCTCCCGGACAAGGCGATTGACCTCATCGACGAGGCCGCGAGCCGGGTCCGCCTGCGGCACTCGTCGGCGCCGCCGGAGCTCCGGGCCGCCCAGAAGGAGCTCGACCGGATCACGAAGGAGAAGGACGCCGCCATCAACGCCCAGGAGTACGAGGAGGCCGCCCGCCTCCGCGAGGCGGAAACCGAGGCTCGGGAGCGGGTCGAGCGGCTCCGCTCGGAGTGGCAGGCCCAGCTGGCTTCCGAGGTCCCGAAGGTCGACGAGGAGGAGATCGCCCAGGTCGTCGCCATGTGGACCGGCATCCCGGTGACCCGGATCGCCGAGGAAGAGTCGGCGCGCCTCCTCCACATGGAGGAAGAGCTCCACAAGCGGGTCGTCGGCCAGGACGAGGCCATCGAGATCGTCTCGAAGGCCGTCCGCCGGGCTCGGGCGGGCCTCAAGGATCCGAAGCGACCGATCGGCTCGTTCATCTTCCTCGGGCCGACCGGGGTCGGCAAGACCGAGCTCGCGAAGGCGCTCGCCGAGTTCATGTTCGGCTCCGAGGACGCGCTCATCAAGATCGACATGAGCGAGTTCATGGAGCGCCACAACGTGAGCCGGCTCGTGGGCGCCCCGCCCGGCTACGTCGGCTTCGACGAGGGCGGTCAGCTGACCGAGGCGGTCCGCCGGAAGAGCTACGCGGTCGTCCTCCTCGACGAGGTCGAGAAGGCCCACCCGGAGGTCTTCAACATCCTCCTCCAGATCCTCGAGGACGGCCACCTGACCGATGCCAAGGGTCGGCGGGTCGACTTCCGGAACACGATCATCATCATGACGAGCAACCTCGGGGCTCGGCAGCTCCAGTCCACGGCGGCCCTCGGCTTCCGCCCCATCGGCGAGACGGAGGCGGCCCGAGCCCAGTCGAGCTACGAGGTCATCAAGGAGAAGGTCCAGGCCGAGCTCAAGCAGACCTTCCGGCCGGAGTTCCTCAACCGGATCGACGCGACCGTCGTCTTCCGGCCGCTCTCGGTGGACGAGATCCGGCAGATCGTCGACCTCATGCTCCGCCGGGTCCGCGAGCAGCTCAAGGCCCAGGGGATGAGCCTCGAGGTCACCCAGGAGGCCAAGGACCACATCATCAAGCTCGGCTACGACCCGGCCTACGGTGCCCGACCGCTCCGGCGGGTCATCCAGAACATGGTCGAGGACGTCCTCGCCGAGCACCTCCTCCTCGGCAAGTACGAGCCGGGGACGACGATCGTCGTCGACCGCGATCCCGAGGCCGGGCTGCGGATCCACGCCGCCGAGGAACCGAAGACGCCGGTCGAAGCCCGCTGAGGCCCGGCGTGGCCCGGGCGGCGAACCGCTACGTCTGCACCGCCTGCGGCGCCATCGCCCTCCGCTGGGAGGGCCAGTGCCGGAGCTGCGGCGCTTGGAACACCCTCGTCGAGACCGTCGTCCGCCGTGAGACGCGCGGCCGCGGGCCGACGGGCGGCGCCGCGACCCTCCCGGAGCCCTTGGCGGACGAGACGGCAGCCGAGCTGCCCGGACGGTGGCCGAGCGGTTTGGCCGAGCTCGATCGGGTCCTCGGGGGCGGCCTCGTCCCGGGGGCCGTCGTCCTCCTCGGCGGCGAGCCCGGGATCGGGAAGTCGACGCTCGTCCTCCAGGCCGCGGCTGGCCTCGTCGCGGCCGGAGGGCGACGGCTCCTCGTCGTCTCGGCGGAGGAGTCGAGCGCCCAGGTTCGCCTCCGGGCGAGACGCCTTGGGCTCGCCGAGGGAGCGGCCGGGCGGGCGATCGAGGTCGTCTCCGAGTCCAGCGTCGAGCGGATCGTCGAGCTCGCGGAGGACACAGCGCCCGACGCCCTCGTCGTCGACTCGATCCAGACGGTTGCCGTCGAGGCGTCCGAAGCCCCGGCCGGGACCGTCGGCCAGGTCCGGGAGGCGGCGCTCCGGTTCGTCGGCTGGGCGAAGGGGTCGGGTCGACCGGTGATCCTCATCGGCCACGTGACGAAGGACGGCTCCCTGGCGGGCCCGAAGGTCCTCGAGCACCTCGTCGACGTCGTCCTCCTCCTCGAGGGCGAGCGATCGAGCGGGCTCCGCCTCGTGCGGGCCCAGAAGAACCGCTTCGGACCGACCGACGAGATCGGCGTCTTCGAGATGGCACACGGCGGGCTCCGGGAGGTTGCGGACCCCGGACGGGCCTTCCTCGTCGAGCATCCGGAGCCGGCGCCGGGCGCCATCGTCGCCCCGACCCTCGAGGGCTCGCGACCAATTCTCGTCGAGGTCCAGGCCCTCGTCGCGCCGGCGTCCGGCTACGGCCCGCCGCGGCGGACGGTCAGCGGCCTCGACCCGAACCGTCTCGCTCTCCTCCTCGCAGTCCTCGCCCGGCGAGCCGGCGTCGGCCTCGGCGGCCACGACGTCTACGCGAGCCTCGCCGGCGGGATGGCCGTCACCGAGCCGGCCGTCGACCTGCCGCTCGCCGTCGCCCTCGCCTCGTCGCTACGAGACCGACCGGTGCCGGTCGGCACGGTCGCCGTCGGTGAGGTGGGGCTGCTCGGCGAGCTGCGGCCGGTCGCCGGCCTCGAGCGTCGGCTCCGCGAAGCGGCCCGACTCGGGTTCAACCGGGCCGTCGTGCCGGCCGAAGGGCGGACGGCGAGGGGACTCCGGGTCGACGGGCTCTCCATCGTCGCGGTCCGGACGCTCGCCGCGGCGCTCGGGGAGATCCTCGGGGCGGGGCGATCGGACGGCCGAGCGGCGGGCGGCCCGTCGCGATCGAGCGCGCCCGGCTCCCGCGCGGCGCGGCCCGTCGGCGGGCCGCCGGATCTCGACGCGGCCGGCGGGGGTGGTAGGCTCTTCGATCGCGGAGGTTCGGCGACCGGCCGGGCCGGTCGAGCGGTCGAGCGAGGCGAGGTCGGGTGATCCGGAACATTCGGCTCCTGGGGGCGGCGCTCGGCGGGATCGTCGGCCTCGGGCTCGCCGCCGGCGGCCTCTTCGAGCGCCTCGAGTACGCCGGCGCCCTTCTCGTCCTCTGGGTCCTCGCCTGGGTCGCCGTCGGCTTCGCCCTCCTGCCGTACCTCACGGTCGTGCCCGCCCAGTGGCTCGTCCGCCAGGTCCAGGCGCTCTCGACCGCGGAGTTCGTGACGGCGGTCGTCGGCCTCCTTCTCGGCCTCCTCATGGGCCTCCTCCTCGGGGTTCCCCTTTCGGCCCTGCCCGGACCCGCCGGCCAGATCCTCCCGGTCGGGGTCTCCCTCGCGCTCGGGCTCGGGATGATCGGCTTGACGGTTGCGAAACGCCACGACCTCCTCGTCGCCGCCGAGGCCATCGGCCTCTTCCGCCGCCCCGAGACCGCCTCGGCCGGCGCCGGCGAGCCGCAGATCGTCGTCGATACCTCGGCGATCATCGACGGGCGGATCGCCGACATCGCCGAGTCGGGTTTCATCTACGGGACCCTCGTCGTGCCGCGGTTCGTCCTCGGGGAGCTCCAGCAGATCGCGGACAGCCCGGACCCGCTCCGCCGGCAGCGGGGCCGCCGCGGCCTGGAGATCCTGACCCGCCTCCAGCGGGAGGGGCGGACGCCGGTCGTCATCGTCGAGGACGAGCCCCCCGATGCCGCCGGCGTCGACTCGAAGCTCATCGCCCTGGCGAAGGCGCGGAGCGGGGTGATCCTGACGAACGACTTCAACCTGAACCGGGTCGCCGAGGTCCAGGGACTCCGGGTCATGAACATCAACTCCCTCGCAAATGCGGTGAAGCCGGCGATCCTTCCGGGCGAGGAGCTTCGGGTCCGGATCATCCAGGAGGGAAAGGAGCCGGGCCAGGGGGTCGGCTTCCTCGACGACGGGACGATGATCGTCGTCGAGGGCGGGGCACGGCACCTCGACACCGAGCTCGACGTCGTGGCGACCCGGGTTCTCCAGACCGTCGCCGGGCGGATGATCTTCGCCCAGCCGCGTCCCCAGTGAGCCGGCGATCGCCGAACCCGGACCGAGGCTTGCCCCGGGCCGATGCCATCGTCGTGGCCGCCGGGTCGAGCACGCGGATGGCGGGGCTCGACAAGCTCGAGGTCGACTTCGGGGGGCGCCCGCTCCTGGCCCGGGCCCTCGAGGCGATCGCCGCCGCTCGAACTGTCGAGCGGATCGTCCTCGTCGCCCGCCCGGAGCGGGTCGAGGCCGTCGCGGCGGCCCCGTGGCTGCCGCCCCGGACGGTCGCCGTCGTCCCGGGCGGGAGCCGGCGTCAGGAATCGGTGGCGGCCGGGGTGGCGGCCCTCGAGCGCCTCGACGGCGACGACCCGGGTGCCGGGGAGCGGATCGTCCTCGTCCACGACGGGGCGAGGCCGTTTGTCCCGCCCGCCCTCGTCGACGCCGTCGCCCGCGCCGCGGCCGTTCACGGTGCCGCCATCCCCGTGGTTCCGGTCGCCGACACCGTGAAGCGGGTCCGCGACGGGGTGATCGTCGAGACCGTCGACCGGTCCGACCTCGCGGTCGCCCAGACGCCGCAAGGGGTCCGGCGCGAGCTCCTCGCCGCTGCCTACCGGCGCTACCCGCCGAGTGGGGCTCGGACCTGGACCGACGAGGCCGCCCTCCTCGAGGCGGCTAGAATTCCGGTCCATGCCGTCCCCGGTGACCCTCGCAATCGCAAGCTGACCGTGCCCGCCGACCTCGACTGGGCCGCCGCGGAGCTCCGCGCCGAGCGGGCTGCCCCGTGCCGCCACCGCATCGGCCTCGGCGCCGACCGCCACCCCTTCGGTCCCGGGGCCCCGCTCGTCCTCGGTGGGGTGACGATCGAGGGGGCGCCGCGTCTCCACGGCCACTCCGACGGCGACGTCGCTCTCCACGCCGTCGCCGACGCCTTCCTCGGGGCCGCGGGGCTCGGCGACCTCGGGCGCCTCTTTCCGGCCGGTCCGGCGACGCCGCCGGGGATCGCCTCGACCGACCTCCTCGCCGAGGTAGTCGGTCGGGTCGGCCGGGCGGGGCTCCGGCCCCGCTGGATCGATCTCACGATCGTCGGCCGACGGCCGTGGCTCGGGCCGCACCTCGAGGCGATGCGCGCGGTCATCGCGGCAACGTGCGGACTCCCGACGGACGGGGTGAGCGTCAAGGCGTCGACCGGGAACCTCGACGGCATGGAGGGTGCGGGTCGGGGGATCTCGGCCCTCGCCGTCGCCCTGCTCGAGGCAAGCGACCGATGACGATCCGCCTTCACGACACGCTGACCGGGACGCTCCGACCCCTCGAGCCGATCGAGCCCGGGCACGTCCGGATGTACAGCTGCGGACCGACGGTCTACGGCCCCGCCCACGTCGGCAACTTCCGCTCGTTCCTCTTCGCCGATCTGCTCGTCCGCCACCTGCGGGCCCGCGGGTTCCGCGTCACCTGGGTCATGAACGTGACCGACATCGACGACAAGATCATCCGCGGCGCGGCCGAGGCGGGCTGCTCGACCCGGGAGCTCGCCGAGCGCTGGCTCGGCCAGTTCCTGGTCGACGCCCGGGCCCTCCGGATGACGCCGCCCGACGTCATGCCCCGGGCGACCGAGCACATCGGCGACATGGTCACCCTCATCGAGGCGCTCCTCGCCCGCGGTCACGCCTACCGGACGGCGGACGGCTCGATCTTCTTCCGGGTCGCTTCGTGGCCGACGTACGGCAAGCTCTCGAAGCTCGATCCGTCCCAGCTCCGGGTCGGCGAGCGGGTCGAGGCCGACGAGTACGGGAAGGACGACGTTCGGGACTTCGCCCTCTGGAAGGCCCCGAAACCCGGCGAGCCGGTCTGGGAGACGTCGATCGGCCCCGGCCGCCCGGGCTGGCACATCGAGTGCTCGGCGATGAGCATGCGCCATCTCGGCTCGCCCTTCGACATCCACACCGGCGGGATCGACCTCATCTTTCCGCATCATGAGGACGAGATCGCCCAGAGCGAGGCGGCCACCGGCCGCGAGTTCGTCCGTCTCTGGGTCCACTGCGCCCACCTCCAGATGGGCGGGGCCAAGATGGCGAAGTCGACCGGGAACATCGCCCGGGTCGCCGACCTCCTCGCCGCCGGGGTCTCACCGCGGGCCCTCCGCTACGCTCTCATCTCCGTCCACTACCGCGCCCCCCTCAACTACAGCGAGGAGTCGCTGGCCGCCGCGGCCGCCGCCGTCGATCGCCTCGACGCCCTCGTCACCGCCCTCGAGGGCTACCGAGAGGACCGGCCCGACGATCCGGATCTGCCCTCCCTCCTCGAGGGCGCTCGGGCCGAGTTCGATGCCGCCCTCGACGACGACCTGGCGATCTCGCCCGCCCTCGGGGTCCTCTTCGAGCTCGTCCGCGAGCTGAACCGGCGGGTCGACGGCCGGCTCCTCTCGACCGCAGACGCGCAGCGAGCCCTCGCCGCGGTGCGGGGCTTCGACGCCGTCCTCGGGGTCCTCCCTGCTCCGGAGGAGCGGGCCCTCGAGCCGGAGCTCGCCGCGCTCCTCGACGCTCGGGCGGCAGCCCGGCGGGCCAGGGACTGGGCGACTTCGGACCGCCTCCGCGACGAGCTCGCCCGACGGGGGATCGTCGTCGAGGACACCCGCGACGGCCAGCGCTGGCGGTGGGCCCACGATGTCGTCCGGGCCTGACCCGAAGCGACGGCCGGGCCGTCCCGCCGGCCCGGGGGTTCCGCGGCGTCGAGGGGAGGCAGATCAGCGCCGAGGGTCCGGCCGGCTCGGCGGCTCCGCCCCGGTCTCGGGAGGGCGGCCGCCGGGTCAGGGACCGACACGCTCCGGCCTCCGGCTCGGCGGCGGGTTTCCGACGCGGGAGCCCCGCGGCGCAGGCCCGTCCTCGCCGCGACCCGGCCGTCCCGGGGCGCTCCTGCCCCGCGGCCGGCTCGGCGAACTCGTCGGGCCGGACGAGGAGGTCGTCGCCGGGCGGTGGCCCGTCCGGGAGGCCTTCGTCGCCGGCCGCGAAGCGCGGCGGCTCCTTGTCGTTCCGCACCGTCGGAAGGCCCTCGAGGACCTCGTCCTCCACGCCGTCCGACTCCGGATCCCCATCGTCGAGGTCGAGGGTGGGATCCTCACCGCGGTCGCCGGGTTCGATGGACATCAGGGCATCGCCCTCGTCGTCGCGCCGCGGCGGCCTGCCGGGCTCGAGGAGATCCTCGCCCGGGCCCTCGCCCGGGGCGAGCCGGCGTTCGTCCTCGTCCTCGACTCGCTGGAGGATCCGCAGAACGTCGGGACGCTCCTCAGGAGCGCCGAGGCGGCCGGCGTCCACGGCGTCGTCGTGCCGCGACGTCGCCAGGCGCCGCTGAGCCCGGCAGCGGTCAAGGCGTCGGCGGGGGCGACCGAGCACCTCCTCATCGGCGCCGTCGAGGACCTCCCGGGAGCCCTCGCCGACCTCCACGTCCGCGGCGTCCGGATCGTCGGCGCCGATGCGGAGGCGCCGCTCTCGTACCGCGATGCCGACCTCCGGGGGCCGCTCGCGATCGTCGTCGGGAGCGAGGGCCGAGGTCTCGCCGGGCCGGTCCGACGGCGCTGCGACCTCCTCGTCCGGATCCCGCTCCACGGCGCCGTCGGCTCGCTGAACGCAGCCGTCGCCGGTTCCATTCTCCTCTTCGAGGCGCGGGCTCAACGGGATGCCGACGCCGGCGGCCGCGGAGCGGCGCCGGATGGGGCGGCGGCTCGAGCGTCCGCGGCCGATCCGATCGCCCCGGAGTCCGACGGGCCCCCGGTCGCCGGCGCTGCGGCTCCGATCGCGAGGCCACGCCGGCGGCTGCCCCGAAGCGGGGCGGCCGGCGTCGACGGAACGCCGGAACCCGAGGGGCCTAAAGTGGCGGCGGAGGACGACCTCCTGCCCGGCGAACCGGTCTCCCCGTCGCCGCCGATGCCGGGGTCCGGCTCCTTGCCGGACGAGCCGCGCCGACCCTCCGCTTGACCCGGGCGACCGATCGGCCATATCATTCCGCCGCGCCATCGGGTCCCTGCGGACGATCCTGCGCGCCGACGTAGCTCAATTGGTAGAGCAGCGGTTTTGTAAACCGCGGGTTCCGGGTTCGAGTCCCGTCGTCGGCTCCACATCGAATAGTCGCGTCCGGCGTCACGAACGGAGCCGCAGCTCCCGACCCGGCAGGCGTCGGTCCGTGCGACGGACGAGCGGGACGGGCTCCGACCCGTCCATCGCCGCTCGGGAGCCAGCGCACGCGCGTGTCGTTCGAGCCCACATAGCTCAGTCGGCAGAGCACTTCCTTGGTAAGGAAGAGGTCATCGGTTCGAGTCCGATTGTGGGCTCCAGCCCAGCCCGAGGGCCCCGCCCCGCCAACCCGTCGCCATCGCCCGGTCCGCCGCTGCGGCGGCCCCGCGGCCCAAGCCAATGGAGTAGACAGCACCCGTGGCCAAGAAGAAGTTCGAGCGCACGAAGCCGCACGTCAACGTCGGGACGATCGGCCACATCGACCACGGCAAGACGAGCCTCACGGCGGCGATCACGAAGTACCTGGCTCTGAAAGGCGAGGCCGAGTACCGGGCCTTCGAGACGATCGACAACGCCCCCGAGGAGCGGGAGCGGGGGATCACGATCGCGATCGCCCACGTCGAGTACGAGACCGACCGCCGCCACTACGCCCACGTCGACTGCCCCGGCCAC
>JBHOQO010000019.1:0-43619 GCA_042408925.1 Chloroflexota bacterium
TCGGGTGCGTACGACCGGGCGCCGGGCCCTTGACAGATAGAACAGATGTTCGAATAATGACGGCATGTCCTCCCTCCCGTCCGCCGTCGCCGACGTCCTCGTCTCCCTCGAGCAGCGCTGGGGTCGAGCGGCCCCGCGGCCCGGATCGGAGCGGTTCGGGCGCATCGCCGGCACCCTCGCCGTGCGGGCCGAGGTCGCGCCTCGGGATCGTTCGCCGCACCTCGGCGAGCGGGTCGTGTCGAGCGGCTTCGCGGCCCTCGACGCGATCCTCGGACCGGGCGGCGTGCCGCTCGTCGGCGGGCTCGCCGTTCGGGGCGTCGGGACGAGCGGGGCGACGACCGTCGCCCTCCGTCTGGCCGCCGAAGTCCAGCGGGCCGGCGGGATCGTCGGCTGGGTCGACGGCTCCCGGAGCCTCGATCCGGTCGAGGCCGTCGCCCGGGGGATCCGGCTCGAGTGGCTCGTCACCCTCGTCCCGGCCTCGCCCGAGGAGGCGCTCGCCCTCGCCGGAACGGTCCTCCGGGCGCGCCTCGTCGACCTCCTCGTCCTCGATCTCGATCTCGACGTCGGCCGGTCCGAGGCGGGCCGAACGAGCCCGGCCGCCCTCGCCGAGGGGATCGGCCGCCTGACCGCCCTCGCCCGCCGCTCGGGGAGCCTCCTCGTCGTCCTCGAAGCGACCCTCGAGCCGCGGCCCCGCGGCCCGGCCCGGCCGACGGACGTCGAGGCGGCGCCCGGCCTCCGGCTCGAGCTCGTCCGACGGGCGTGGATCCGGCTCGGACGGGACGTCGTCGGCCAGCGGACGGAGGTCGTCGTCAGCCGAAACCGGTTCGGACCGGCGGGCCGCCGGGCCGAGATCGAGATCCTCTACGCCGAGGGTGGACCCCGCGACGCCTGCCTCCGGCGGGCGGACCTCCTCGAGACCGGGCCGCCCGCCCGTCCGGAACCGGGCGTACCCCTCGGCTCCTTCGAACCGCGAGACCGCCATGCGTCGTCTCCACCTCTTCTGGCCACACCTCCTCCTCGACCTCGCCCTCGCCCGGATCGAGACCTCGGCGACCCCAGCGGCGACCGAGCCGATCGTCGTCGGCGGCCGTCCCGCGAGCGGGGGATCCGTCCTCGACGCGAACGCGAGGGCTCGGGCGCTCGGGATCCGACGCGGGATGTCCCTCGCCGCGGCCGAGCGCCTGGTACCGGAGACCCGGTTCCTCGAGCCGAGCCTCGCCGCCGACCGGGCCGCGATCGAGGCGGTCTTCGAGCGGCTGGCAGCCTTCAGCCCGACCCTCGCCGGGACGACCGACCCGACCGACCCCACCTTCGGCCTCGTCGAGGTCGGGATCGACGGCCTCGAACCCCTCTGGGGTGAGGAGCGGGTCCTCGCCGGTCGGCTCGCTGCGGCGGTCGAGCCGCTCCTGCCGGGCCGGCCGCGGATCGGGATCGCCGGGACGCGCTTCGCGGCGACGGTCGCGGCGACCCGAGCCGTCCCGACCGAGCCGCTCGTCGTCCCGCCCGGCGGCGAGGCGGCGTTCCTCGCGCCGCTGCCGTCGACGATCCTGACGACCGACCCGGAGGCCCGGGCTCGGCTCGTCCGGTTCGGCCTCGGGCGGGTCGGGCAGGTGGCGGCGCTCCCCCGGACGGCGCTCCTCGCCCGCTTCGGTCCCGAGGGGGTTCGGATCCACGCCCGGGCGGTCGGCGAGGAGATCGAGCCCGCCGCGGCGTGGCGCCGCCCGGAGCGGCTCGCCCTCGGCTCTCCGCTCGAGCCGGCCGTCGATCGGCTCGACGCCCTCCGCTTCGTCCTCCATCGGCTCGTCGCCGCCCTCGTCGGTCACATCGCAGCCCGGGGGTTGGCCGCGGCGACGGCCGAGCTCCGGCTCCGGCTCGAGGTCGGGTCGACGGCGACGGCCGCGGGGGCGGACATCGTCCTCCGCCAGCTCCTCCCGGAGCCGACCTCGGACGGCGAGGCGATCGAGCGGCTCCTCGTCGCTCGCCTCGAGCGGCAGCCGCCGCCGGCTCCCGTCGAGCGGCTCGAGCTCGAGCTCGGCGGCCTCGTCCCCGACGCCGGCCAGCAGCTCGAGTGCTTCGAGCCCCAACGGGCGAAGCGGGGTCGGCTCGCCTGGCAGCTCGCCCGCCTCGCCGTCGCCTTCGGACCCGATCGGGTCGTCGAGGCGGAGATCCTCGACCCCGAGGCACGCTGGGGCGAGGCCCGGAGTCGCTGGCGGCCGAAGTCGAGCCCGGAAGGGCCGCTCGGCGGGGAGCCGATGGCCCCGGCCACGGCGGCGCTCGCCCCCGGAGGGACGGCGCCCGAGACGGGTCGTCCGGCCGCCGACGATCGGAGGCGGATCCGATGACCCGCTGGTACCGGGGCCACCCCGAGGTCGAGGTCGAAGTCGACGCTGCGGGGTCGCCGCGACGCCTGCGCTGGCGGGGTCGGAGCGAGCCGATCAAGGTCGCCAACCGCTGGCGGGTCAGCGAGGCCTGGTGGCGCGACCCGATCGAGCGCGACTACTTCAAGGTCGTCGGGCCCCGCTGGCTCGCCCTCATCTATCTCGACCGGCGAACCGGGGCGTGGTATCTGGAGCGGCTCTACGACTAGCCGTCGTAGAGCCGCGGGGCCGGGCCGGGACGGCGCGTGCGATCAGCTCGTCGGGGCGCCTCCGACCATCGAGACGACGAGGAGGATGACGAAGAGCCCCACGACGAGGAGGAGGAGCCCGACATCCCTCGGCCGCGCTGTCTGCACCCCGATCACCCCCATGAGCGAACGACGACGTGCCCTCGACTCGACAACGATAGCCGATTCGGTCGCCGGGTGCGTCGCGCCTGCCTCGACTGGACCGTCGAGCACCGCTGGACGCCGGTCACCCGGTCTCGATCCGATCCCTCGCCGGGAGGCCGCGCCGGATCAGCTCGGGATGGCGGCGACGACGGCGGCGACGACGAGGACGATGAGGATGACGACGAGGAGCGCCGCCCCGATGAAATCGCGTCGACGTGGCTCCACCGATAGCCCTCCGGACTGCGAATCGATCACTCGAAGGGGCAGGCCGCCCCATAGCGGACGAGCAGGATCGTCAGGTCGCCCATGGGGCGGATCGTCGAACGGATCCGGCAGCCCCCGGACCCGGTCGAATCGAGGACGTAACTCCCGTCCTCGAACGGGCCCGTCGCCGCGGCCGTCGCGAAGCCCCGGGCCTCGAGGGCGGTGCGGAGGCCGTTCGCGACGTCGAGCGGGCTGCCCGGCACGTCGAAGACGCCGCTCGCCGGTTCCTCGGGCTCCCGGATCTCCGTCGGTTCGGCGCCGCTCGGGAGCGGGAACGACGGCGGGAGGGCGTCCCAGATCCGGCCGATGCTCGTGTCGGACTGGGTCGGCAGCGACGGCGCGGTGCTCGCCTCCGGGCTCGGCGAGGCGGGCTGCTCGCTCGGGCTGGCGCTCGGCGAGGCTTCCTTCGTCGGGCTCGCCGCGGCCGACGGGGAGGGGGTCGGGGTCGGGCCGGATCCGCCGCAGCCGACGACGGCGGCGCCCAGGGCGGCGGCGACGAGGAGGGAGATCGGGCCTCGGCGGCCCGGTCGACCGGCGACCATGACTGGCCGACATGGTAGCGGGTCGGGCGGCGCGGGGCCGGCGAAGGGTCGGGCCGCCCGGGTCGAGCGCCCCGGAGGTGGAGAGACCCGCCGCGCTGCCGGCGGCGCGGCGGGTCTCCGTCGGCGGCCCACCCGCTCACCAGGTGGTGCCGCGAGGTCGGCGGGCCGGTACACCCCAGATCCGGCCCGTCGCCGAGGCCCCGCTCGGGGCGGGTCGATGCGTCAGCGGGCGACCGCGGCCAGGACGTCCGGGAGCACGATCTCGACGAGGAGGAAGACGAGACCGATCAGGCCGAACCTGACGAGGAGCGACCGGGCGATCGGGATCACCTGCGAGCGCACGCTGATGAGACGCCGCGGGGCCCCCGGATGTTGCGCGACCCGGCGTCTCGACAGGCTCGAACATGTGTTCTATTCTGGACCGGGATGCCGTACGCCGAGCTCCACTGCCACACGAACTTCTCGTTCCTCGACGGCGCCTCGTCGGCCGACGATCTCGTCGGGCGGGCGATCGAACTCGGGCTGACCGGCCTCGCGGTGACCGACCACGGCGGCCTCTACGGGGTCGTCCGCTTCGTCGCCGCAGCCGAGGCGGCCGGCCTCCACCCGGTCGTCGGCGTCGAGATCGAGCTCGCCGACCCGGCCGCCCCCGATCCCGCCGGCATCGTCGTTCCGGCCCGACGGACGCGCCGCGTTCCCCGGCGAGGCGGGCGCGGGGAGATGAGCGACGCCCTCGTCGAGGCGCCCGTCGAGGGTCGGCCCGCCCGCCTCCGCTCGAACCGGCCCCGCCTACCCGGCCACCGACCGCCGCTCCGACCGGACCTCCGCGGCGTCGCCGACGAGGAGCGCGGCCCCCACCTCGTCCTCCTCGCCCGATCCCCGAGCGGGTACCGGAGCCTCTGTCGCCTCATCTCCCGGGCGAACCTCGCCGGGACGAAGGGCGTGCCCTGCCTCGACCACGCCCTCCTCGAGGCCCACGCCGAGGGCCTCGTCGCCCTCTCCGGTTGCCGCCACGGCGAGATCGCCCGGCGCCTCGTCGCCGGCGATCGGGCCGGTGCCCGGGCGGCGGCCGAGCGGTACGCCCGGGTCTTCGGGACCGGCGATTCGCCGGCGACCGCCGGCTTCGTCCTCGAGCTGAACCACCACCTCCTCCCCGACGACGACTGGCGGGTCGCCGAGACCGTCGAGCTCGCCGAGGCGCTCGGCCTGCCGGTCGTCGTCACGAACGACGTCCACTACGCCCGGCCCGCGGACCGGGAACTCCACGACGTCCTGACCGCCATCCGCCACGGTCGAACCCTCGACACCCTCGGCCCCCTTCGAAGCCCGAGCGGGGAGTGCTACCTGAAGTCGGAGGCGGAGCTCGCCGCCCTCCCGCCCGCGACGGACGCGCCGGCCGTCGCTCGCGCCTGGCGGGCGGGCCTCGCTGCGGCGGCCGAGCTCGCCGCGGCCTGTTCGGTCGACCTCGGCTTCGAGCAGTACCGCTTCCCGGGCTTCCCCGTCCCGGCCGGCGAGACCCCCTTCAGCTACCTCTCGAGCCTCTGCTGGGAGGGCGCCCGGCGGCGCTACCACCCCCTCACCCCGGCCGTCGTCCGGCAGCTCGCCCACGAGCTCGAGGTCATCGAGCGGACGGGCCTCGCCGAGTTCTTCCTCATCTGCTGGGATCTCATGGCCTTCGCCCGATCGAGGGGGATCCGGGCCCAGGGGCGGGGGAGCGCCGCCGATTCCATCGTCGCCTACGTTCTCGGGATCACCCGGGTCGACCCGATCCGCCACAACCTCCTCTTCGAGCGCTTCATCAACGAGGGCCGGACGACGTATCCGGACGTCGACATCGACTTCTCGGCGGCCCGGCGAGAGGAGGTCATCCAGTACGTCTACGAGCGGTACGGGGTCGAGCACACCGGGATGGTCTGCAACGTCGTCACCTACCGGGCCCGGTCGGCGGTTCGGGAGGTCGGGCTCGCCCTCGGTTTCCCGCGCCCCTTCGTCGATCGGGTGGCGAAGGCCGTCGAGACGTACGACTCGGTCATGGTCCGGCGCGACCTCGAGGCCGACGGCGGCTTCGCCCACCTCTTCCGGCGAGCCGTCGAGGGGGCCGCCGGTTCGCCGGCCGCCATCGCCGCCGAACGGGGCCTCGTCGACCGGATGGGGCGGGTCGCCCGACCGACCTCGATGCGCCCCGATCCCCTCCGCGACGGACCCGGGACCGACCGCCTCGGTCGGTCCCGCCCGCACTCGGCGGTCGCCCGGCTCGCGCCCGACCCGACGCCGGCCGCGCGCGGCGGTTCGACAGTCGGCTGGTCCGACTGGGAGCGTTGGCTCGAGCTCTGCGCCCGCCTCGACGGCTTCCCGCGCCACCTCTCGATCCACACCGGGGGGATGCTCGTGACCGCCGCTCCCCTCGTCGACATCGCGCCCCTCGAGCGGGCGACGATGCCGGGCCGGGTCGTCGTCCAGTACGACAAGCGGGACGTCGAGACGCTCAAGCTCATCAAGCTCGACCTCCTCGGGCTCGGGATGCTCGCCGCCATCGACGAGACCCTCGCCTGGATCGAGCACGACTGCGGCGTCTGCCTCGACCTCGACCGGCTCCCCGAGGACATTCCCGAGATCTACGCGATGCTCGCCGCGGCCGACACCGTCGGCGTCTTCCAGGTCGAGAGCCGGGCCCAGATGCAGACGCTCCCGAAGTCGCGGCCGCGCTGCCTCGACGACCTCGTCGTCGAGGTTGCGATCATCCGGCCGGGACCGATCCAGGGGAACGCCGTCCACCCCTACCTCCGGCGGCGCCAGGGCTTGGAACCGGTGACGTACCTCCACCCGTCCCTCGAGCCGATCCTGGCCGAGACCCTCGGGGTCATCCTCTACCAGGAGCAGGTCATGCGGATCGCCATCGAGGTCGCCGGCTTCTCGGCGGCCGAGGCGGACGGCTTCCGGCGGGCGATGGGGACGTGGCGCTCGAAGCGGGAGATGGAGAAGCTCCACGAACGGTTCGTCGAGGGCTGCATCGCCCATCGGGGCCTCGATCGGCCGACGGCCGAGGAGCTCTTCCGCCAGGTCGCCGCCTTCGCCTCCTTCGGCTTCGCCAAGAGCCACGCCGCGGCCTTCGCCCGGACCGCGTACGAATCGGCCTTTCTCAAGTGCTTCTACCCGGCCCAGTTCCTCGTCGGGCTCGTGAACGCCCAGCCGATGGGCTTCTATCCGGTCGAGGTCCTCGTCAACGACGCGAAGCGCCACGGCGTCGCGGTCCTGCCGGTCGACGTCAACGCCTCGGCCTACCGGACGACGACGGAATGGGTCGGTCGGCCGGGCTGGGTCCTGGCCGGGGCGGCGGGCGACGACGGGTCACGGGACGCCGAGCCGGGCGAGCCGCTCCCGCCGGGCTGCGGGATCGTCGAACGGCCGCGACCGCTCCGCTCGGCGGGCTGCCTCGTCCCGTCGGCGGCGGCACGGGAGCGCTGGGCCGCCGAGAGTGCCCGCGGCTGGGGGGTTCGGCTCGGGCTCCACCTCGTGACGGGTCTCGGCGAGGAGCACGGGGCCCGGATCGAGGCCGCCCGGGCCGACGGGCCGTTCCGGGACCTTGCCGAGGTCGTCGAGCGGACCGACCTCCCCGAGGAGCTCCTCGAGCGACTCGTCCGGGCCGGGGCGCTCGATTCGTTCGGCCGGCCGCCGCGGGCGCTCCTCTGGGAGCTCCGGGAGCTCGCGGGACCGAAGCGGCGCCGGGGGAGGGGCGCCGGGTCGCGGGGCGCGCGCTCGCTCGCCCTCCGGCTCCCGCCGACGGCCGCTCCGGAGCTGCCGCCCATCGCCGAGACCGAGCGGCTCGGAGAGGCGTACGCGGTCCTCGGGCTCGATCCGTGGCGCCAGGTCGTCGCCTGCTTCCGGCCGGCCCTCGAGCGGCTGGGGGTCGCCGCCAACGGCTCGCTCGCCGAGCGGCCGCCCGGGCCGGTCCGGGTTGCCGGGCTCGTCGTCACCCGCCAGCACCCGATGACGGCGAAGGGGACGGTCTTCCTCGCCCTCGAAGACGAGACGGGGATGGTGAACGTCACCCTCTGGCCGACGGTCTGGGAACGGGTCCGCCACGTCGTCCGGCGCCACGCGCTTCTCCTCGTCGAGGGCCGGCTCCAGCGGGAGGGTTCGGTCGTCAACGTCATCGCCCGGGACGTCGTGCCGCTCGTCGAGGTCGCCGGGCGGGCGGGCGGCCCGGCGAATCCGCCCGGGGTCCGGGCCCTCGGCTACGCGGGGCTGCGGCGGCTCGGCTGAGCATCCGGGCCTCGCCCGGGACGTCGTGCCGCTCGTCGAGGTCGTCGGGCGGGCGGCCCGGCGCGGCTCCGGTGGTCGCCCGCCGAGGTTCAGCGGGTCCGGCCGGCGGCGCGGCGGCTCCCGGACCGCGAGGACCGCCGGCCTTGGTTGGGCGACGTCAGTCGGAGGAAGCGGCGGTAGAAGCCGGCGAAGGCGCCGACGAGGATCCCAAAGGACGGCGCGGCGAGGACGGCGTAGACGACGAGCTCGGGCCGGGCCGCGATCGTCGCGCGGGTCTCCGGCAGCGCCAGGACCGCCCCGGCGTAGAGGGCGGCGTCGACGATGGCGACGATCCCGCCGGCGAGCCAGGCGGCCCGCGGGGCGAGGAGGCCGGCGACGAACGGTCCGGCCATCGGCGGCGGCACGAGGAAGGTCTGGAAGGCGAGGGCGACGACGACGTTCTGGGCGGCGCCCGGCACGAGGAAGACGATCGTGATCGCGGCGAGCAGGAGGCTCGGCAGCCAGATCGCCTTCGTCCCTCGGACGAGGGTCGGGAGGTAGGCGAGGTCGCTTCGGATGTCGGCCGGCGCGGCAGCGAGCCGAACGGCGGCGACGAGCCCGATCCGACCGCCGGGGCCGGGGGCCGGGCCACGCTCCTCCCGGGACGTCGTGCGCGGCGTGGGGGAGGGCGGGGCGGCCTCGGCCGTCGGCTCCGCTCGGCGGGCGGCGAGGGCGGCCCGGTAGCGGCGGCGGGCTTCGGCTCGATCGGTTCTCTTGGCGCGGGCCATCGTTCCTCCCATGCGGTTCGTCGCGCGTCGACGTGTCGGTCGACGGGGGCCGTGGTTCGGGTCGCCGGGTTGCGACGCAGGGCGGCGAACAAGACCCTGCCTCGCCGAGCGCGAGGGCGCGGGGCAATCGTGCGGTGCAATCGTACGGTACTCGCGGCGCCCTGATGAGCGGGCGGTAAGTCGCTGCTGGTAGACCTCATGCTTGCCCGCCCAGGACCCGCCGCGCCGACCCGCCGGGGAGCTCAGCGCCATGATCCGACGTCTCGCGGGCGTCGTCCCGGTCGTCTTCGTCGTCATCGCCCTTGCCGCTGCGGGAGCGCCGCCGGCGGAGCGGGCGGGACCGGCCCTCGGGGCCGCGGCCGAGGCGGTCGTGCCGCAGGCGGCGGTCGGCTGGCCGCCCTCGGCCGGGCTCCTCATCGCCGAGGTCGTGACCGGCGGCGCCTCGGCCTCGGACGAGTACGTCGAGCTGACGAACGCCGCCGCCGTGCCCCTCGATCTCGCCGGCTTCGAGCTCGTCTACGTGACGAGCAGCGGCGGGACGGTGACCCGCAAGGCCGCCTGGAGCGGGCCGCTCCTCCTCGCTCCGGGGCAGCACCTCCTCGTCGCGAACGTCCTCGGCCGGTTTGCATCCGACGCCGACGCCATGTACAGCGGCGGCCTCGCCGCGACGGGCGGGACGCTCGTCCTCCGTCCCATCGGCGGGGCACCGGTCGACGCCGTCGGCTGGGGCGACGCGACGAACTCGTTCGTCGAAGGCTCGCCGGCCGTCGCGCCGCCGCCCGATGCCTCGATCGAGCGGCGGCCGGGCGGGGCCGCCGGCAACGGGAGCGACACGAACGACAACGGCGCGGACTGGTTCGTCCAGCCCGCGCCGGTTCCGCAGAACCTCGCGGCACCACCGACGCCGACGCCCGCCCCGACGCCGACCCCCACGCCCGAACCGACGCCGTCCCCGACCCCGACCCCCACGCCCGCGCCGTCCCTTTCGCCGTCCCCGTCCCCGAGCCCGAGCCTCTCGATCGCCGCGGCGCGGGCCCTGCCGCTCGGTTCGACGGTCAGCGTCGGCGGAATCCTCACGACCGATCTCGGGGCCCTCGAGAGCGGGCGCGGCGCCTTCGTTCAGGACCCGACGGCCGGGATCAGCATCTATCTTGCCGCCCCCGCCAGTGCCGCCGTTCCGGCCGGGTCGGTCGTCTCTCTGACCGGGATCCTCGACAGCCGGTACGGTCAGCTCGTGGTCCGGGCGAGCGAGGCCGACCTCGTCGTCCTCGGCACGGCTCCGCTCCCCGAACCGGTCGCCGTCGCCACCGGGGCGGCCGGCGAGCCCCTCGAGGGCAGTCGGGTCGTCGTGCGGGGTCGGATCACCGAGAGCCCCTCGAGCCTCGCCGACGGACTCGGCCTGACCGTCGACGACGGGAGCGGCCCGCTCCGGGTCGTCGTTGGGCCGGCGGCCCTCGGCGACGCGGTGCCGGCCCGCGGCGACGAGTTCGTCGCGATCGGGCCGCTCGGCCAGCGGGACCGCAGCGGGACCGGCAGCGGCGGGTATCGGGTCCATGCCACCCTCGCCGGGGAGTTCGTCCTCAACCCGCCGCCCACCGGGACCCCCACGCCGGCGCCGTCGGCGCCCCCCGATCCGAGCCCGACCGGATCGCCGAGCCCGGCCCCAACCGCGACGCCGGCACCGACATCGACGCCCTCGCCGACGCCCCTCGCCTCGACGATCGCTGCGGTCCGCTCGAAGCCGATCGGGACGGTCGTCCGCGTCACCGGAACCGTAACCGCCGAGTCCGGCCGGCTCGGGCAACCGGCTCTCGTCGCCGTCGCCGACGAGACGGGGGCGATCGTCGTTCGCCTCGGCGACGCCGACCCCCGCCCGGCCCGGGGCGACCTCGTCGTCGTCAGCGGCTCGCTTGCCGATCCGTACGGACAGCTCGAAGTCCGCGGGACGCGGGAGTTCGTCCGCCTCGGCCCGGGCTCGGTCCCGGACGCCGTTCCGGTCCGGGCCGTCGACCTCGGGGAAGCGACCGAGGCCCGGCTCGTCCGGATCCTCGGGGTCGTCCGCGGCTCGGTCCGGCGGGCGACGAGCGGCGACATCACCTTCGACCTCGTCGACGACGACGGCGCGTCGGTCCGGATCATGGCCGACGGGTCGAGCGGCCTGACCGCCGGCAGCTTCCGGTCCGGTGCTCGGTACGACCTCGTCGGGATCGTCGGCCAGCGGTCCTCCCGGAAGGGAACCCTCGACGGGTATCGGATCTGGCTCCGCGATGCCGGAGACGTCCTCGAGCTGGCCGCACCGCCGCCGACGCCGACGGCGACGCCGACGACGGCGAGCCCGAGCCCGATCCCGAGTGTTCCGATCCGAAGCGCCCTCCGCGCCGTCGGCCGGATTGCGGTCGAGGGGACGGTGACCGTGCCGGCGACGCTCCTCGACGCGACGGGCCGGCGGATCGTCGTCGAGGATCCGACCGGGGCGGTCGAGGTTCTCCTGCCGACCGGCGTTGCGGCCCCGGCCGTCGGGGAGGGGATCCGGGCGATCGGGACGATGGGTCGGGCGTACGGGGCGCCGCGCCTCCGGGCGACGGCGGTCGAGCGCCTCGGCCCCGGGCGGCCCGTCGCTCCGGCTCGCCTCGACCGCGCCCCGGGCCCGGCCGACGAGTGGCGCCTCGTCCGGGTCAGCGGCCGGATCGTCGAGGTCCGACGGCTGGGCGGGCGCTGGCGGGCCGAGCTCGCCCTGGGATCGGACCGGGTCGTCGTCGAGGGTCTCGCCGGCGCCCGGATCCCGGCCTCCGCCCTCGTCGAGGGGCGATCGGCGACGGTCGTCGGCATCGTGCGCCGACCGTATCCGACGGCCACCGATCGACGGTTCGCCGTCGTCCCTCGGGGACCGAGCGATGTCGCCGTCGGCCCGGCGGGGGAGGGCGGCCCCCCGGGCGCGGCCGGGGGATCAGGCGCCGCGCCCGGGCGCGAGCCGTTCGGTAGTGGACCTCCCGACGTCGTCGACGTCGATCTCGCGGACCTCGGTGCTCACGTCACGGCTCGGGTCCGGGTCGGGGGGCTCGTCGCCGAGCTGACCGCCGAGGGCTTCGTCCTCGACGACGGGACGGCGACGGCCGCGATCAGGCTCGAGGGGCAGGCGGCCGAATACGGGTCGCTCATCGAACCCGGCGACGCGGTCAATGTGATCGGAACCGTCCGCTCGCTCGGGTCCGGGACGTACGGCGTCGTCGTCGACGATCCGTCGGGCCTCGTTCCCGTCGGCGACCTCGGCGAGGCGAGCGGGTTCAGCGAGGCCGCTGCCGTCTCGGCGGCGCCGGCCGGTTCGCCGCCGGTCGAGGCGGGCGGTCCTCGGAGCGCCGACCTCGGTTCCCAGGCTGGCGCGGTGCCGGCCGTCCCGATCGGTCTCGTCGTCGGCGGCTCGGTCGTCTCGATCCTCGTCTCGCTCGCGGTCCAACACCGGACGCGGCTCCGCCGGGCGGCCCGGCTCGAGGCCCGGATCGAGGCCCGACTCGCGGCGATCCGCCGCCGTCCTGCGCCATGACCGGCTGCCGCCGGCAGCGGGGGCCGGCCGTGCCGTCAGTCGGGCACGTACCGGAAGCCGTCGCCGTCCCGCACGATCCGCCCGATCGGCCGGTCCGGCTCGTGGGAGAGGACGATCCGCCAGCCCTCCTCGACGGCCTGCTCGAAGAGCTCGGTCTTGACCTCGACGCTGTCGAGGGGAAAGTCGTCGTAGCTCGGCAGCCAGGTCGGGCGGACGCTCCAGGGCCGCATGCACAAATCGCCGAAGAAGGCGAGGGTCCCGGCCGGGCCGCGAACGACGACGGCTTGATGGCCGGCGGTGTGGCCCCCGGTCGGCACGACGGAGACGCCGGGCACGAGCTCCCGCTCGCCCTCGGCCGCATCGGGTTCGGCGATCGGGGCGACGAGGCGGAGCTCGGGCTGGTCGTAGCTGGCGACGATCCGGGGGTTGTCGTCGAGGGCGATCCGCCACTCCGCGAGCTGAGCGACGATCCGCGCCCGGGGGAACGCCGGCCGGCCGTCGCGGTCGAGGAGGCCGCCGGCGTGATCGAAGTGGAGGTGGCTGAGGGCGACGAAATCGACCGAATCGGGCGCGAAGCGGGCGGCCCGCAGCGCCTCGAGGATCGGCGGCCCCTCGACCCCCCGGAGGGCTCGCATCTTCTCACTCAGGCGCTCCCCGATCCCGGTCTCGACGAGGACGCGACCACCGGCCGTTTCGATGAGGAGGCAATTGAGGGCCTGCCGGAGGCGGTTCGAGGCGTCGATCTCGCCCGCGACGAGCGGATACCACGTCGGTCGCGGAACGTGGCCGAGGAGGACGCCCGCGTCGGACCGGAACGTGCCGGCCACGACGAGGGCGACCCGCGTTCCGGCGCCGAGGTCGGCGAACCAGTCGTGGACGTCGGCGAGGGGCATGGCGGCGATGGTACGTCAGCCGGCGGCCGACCCGTGCCCCGGACGCGCCGGCCGAGAGATTTCGGGGCCCGGCCCGGGGCCGCGCGCCTCGGCTCCTGCCGGCTGCGGCTTGACGCTCCTCGTGAGCGCGGACTATTCTCGGCCGAGTTTCGCGCGCCAGCGTCGCGAACAACGGAGAGAGGGACGAGAGGTTGCCGAGCGCGGATCGCCGCGTTGCGCTCCCGACAGGAGAACGGCAGTACCACATCGGGCTCGGGCCAGGCGAGCTGGCCGAGTACATCCTCCTCCCCGGCGACCCCGATCGAACGACCCGGATCGCGGCTCGGCTCGATGCCATCGAGCTCGAGCGGCGCCACCGGGAGTTCGCCTCGGTCACCGGGACGTACCGGGGCCTCCGGGTCTCGGTCGTCTCGACCGGGATCGGCACCGACAACGTCGAAATCGTCGTCGCCGAGGCGCTGGCGATCACGGAACGGCCGACCTTCATCCGGGTCGGGTCGTCCGGGGCGCTCCAACCCGAGATCGCCCTCGGCGACGTCGTCATCTCGACCGGCGCCGTCCGGCTCGAGACGACGACGAGCTGGTTCGTGGCCGACGGCTATCCGGCGGTCGCCGACTACGAGGCGGTCCTCGCCCTCGTCGAAGCGGCGGCTCGGCTCGGCCATCGGGCCCACGTCGGGCTGACGGCGACGGCACCGGGCTTCTACGGTGCCCAGGGCCGTCCGATCCCGCAGCTCCCGATCCGCTACCCTGACCTGGCCGAAGCGATGGCGCGCCAGCGCGTCCTGAACTTCGAGATGGAGGCATCGGCACTCTTCGTCCTCGCCGGGCTCGCCGGCTGCCGGGCCGGAGCGGTCTGCGCCGTCTTCGCGCAGCGGACGACCGGCGCGTTCGTCGAGGGCGAGGCCAAGGAGCGCGCCGAGGCGGCCTGCGTCGAGACGGGCCTCGAGAGCCTGCTCGTCCTCGCCGAGCTGGACCGCCAGAAGCGCGCCGCCGGGACGGATCGCTGGCGACCGTCCCTCTGGTCTCCCGCGTCATCCATTCCGGCCGGGAGCGTCGGCTCCGGGACCGGCAAGCGTTAGAAGGAGGAACCCTGTGGCCGAAGCCTACTGCGTCAAGGACAAGATGAAGGTCGAGATCAAGAACCCCCAGCAGATCACGATGAAGAACGGCAAGCCGGCCGTTCAGGGCACCTGCCCGAAGTGCGGCGGCAAGGTCTTCCGGATCGGCGGCTGAACCGGCCCACCCGCGGACTCTCGACGACCCCCGCTCCGGCGGGGGTCGTTCCGTGTCCGGCCGCGGGACCCGACCGCAGGTCCCGTTGCCCCCTGACACTCGGCCCGCCGGAATGGGCCGCTCGACCGCCGCCCGGCGGCCGGCGGGAGCGCCACGCGGGGCCGTTCGGCCCCTCCGGAGCGGCCGAGCCCCTCTGCTAGAATGCCGGCAAATCCCACGACCACCCACCGCGAGGCCCGCCCTGCTACCACGAACCGCGTCGACGACGGGCTGGGCGACTGCCCGGCCGGGGGAGCCCTGCCGGCTCCCGAGGCGGACGATCGTTCCCTCCGGCCGCCGTTCGGAGGCGATCGGGGCGGTACCACCACCCCCACGGACGAGATCGCGCCGCCGCGCCTCGGGGACGCCCGGCGCTGTGACGATGTACGACTGACGAAGGAGGTCCAGTCATGGCAGTTCGCGTCGGCATCAACGGCTTCGGTCGGATCGGCCGCCAGACGCTCAAGGCGTTGCTCGAACGGGCGCCCGACGTCGAGGTCGTCGCCGTCAACGACCTCGTCGAGACGAGCCTGAACGCCCTGCTCTTCAAGCACGACTCCACGTACGGGGCCTACCCGGGGACCGTCGAGCACACCGAGGACAGCCTCATCATCGACGGCCGCCAGATCAAGGTCCTCAAGGAGGCCGACCCCGCGAACCTGCCCTGGGCCGACCTCGGCGTCGACATCGTCGTCGAGTCGACCGGCCGCTTCACCGACGCGGCGAAGGCCCGGGCCCACCTCGACGCCGGGGCCCGGAAGGTCATCATCAGCGCCCCGGCCAAGGGGGAGGACGTGACGATCGTCCTCGGCGTCAACGACGGTGTCTACGACCCCGAGCGGCACCACATCATCAGCAACGCCTCCTGCACGACGAACTGCCTCGCCCCGGCGGCGAAGGTCGTCCACGACCTCTGCACGATCGAGCGGGGCCTCATGAACACGATCCACAGCTACACGAACGACCAGCGGATCCTCGACGTCGCCCACAAGGACCCGCGCCGGGCCCGCTCGGCGGGGCAGAACATCATCCCGACGACGACCGGGGCCGCCAAGGCCCTCGCCCTCGTCATCCCCGACCTCAAGGGCAAGTTCGACGGCTTCAGCCTCCGGGTCCCGACCCCGACCGTCTCGGTCGTCGACTTCACGGCCGACGTTGCCCGACCGACGAGCGTCGAGGAGCTGAACGAGGCGTTCCGGGCCGCCGCCGCCGGCCCGATGAAGGGGATCCTCGGCGTCTCGGAGGAGCCGCTCGTCTCGTCCGACTTCCGGGGCGACAGCCGGTCCTCGATCATCGACGCGCAGAGCACGATGGTCATGGGCGGGACGATGGTCAAGGTCATCGCCTGGTACGACAACGAGTGGGGCTACAGCTGCCGGGTGGCGGATCTCGTCGCCATGGTCGCCGCGAAGCTCCCTGCCGCGAGCCGCGCCTAGCGGCGACGCCGGGGCCGGCGACCCGGATCGACGGCCGGGCGAGCGAGGCGGGCGGGTCCGGGCCGAGCGCGGCGATCACGAGCCGAGCGAGGCCGCCGGCCGGGGCTCCGGCCCGGACCGTCGTCGTCGCGGCCGAGCGACGGGCCGCGACGAACCCCGCCGCTCGGCGCCCGCCGCTCGACAATCGAAGAGGACGAACGACGATGGACAAGCTGACGATCCGCGACTTCGACCCGTCCGACAAGCGCGTCTTCGTCCGGGTCGACTTCAACGTCCCCCTGGAAGACGGCAAGGTCACCGACGACTCCCGGATCCGGGCCGCGCTCCCCACGATCCGCTACCTCATGCAGCATGGCGCCCGGGTCATCCTGGCGAGCCACCTCGGGCGCCCCGACGGCCGGGTCGTCGAGGCGCTCCGGCTCCGCCCGGTCGCGATGCGGCTCTCGGCCCTCCTCGGCCGGACCGTCCCCGTCACCGGCGACGCCCTCGGGCCCGGGACCCAGGACGCCGTCCGGCGATTGCGGCCCGGCGAGGTCCTCCTCCTCGAGAACCTCCGCTTCCACCCCGAAGAAGAGAAGAACGACCCCGAGTTCGCCAAAGCCCTCGCTTCCTACGCCGACGTCTACGTCAACGACGCCTTCGGGACCGCCCACCGGGCCCACGCCAGCACGGTCGGGATCGCGAAGCTCCTGCCCGCCTACGCCGGCTTCCTCATGGAGCGCGAGATCACGATGCTCTCGCGGCTCCTCGAGAACCCCGAGCGGCCCTTCGCGGCCGTCCTCGGCGGAGCAAAGGTCTCCGACAAGATCAAGGTCCTCGACAACCTCCTCGACAAGGTCGACACCCTCGTCATCGGCGGCGGGATGGCGAACACCTTCCTCCTCGCCCAGGGCAAGCCGGTCGGCAAGAGCAAGGCCGAACACGACCGGGTCGACGACGCCCGTCGGCTCATCGAGAAGGCCGAGGCGAAGGGGGTTCGGCTCGTCCTGCCGACCGACGTCGTCGTCGCCAAGGAAGTGACCCGCGGCGCCGAATACCGGACCGCGCCCACCGAGAAGGTGCCGGCCTCCTGGTCGATCGTCGACATCGGGAAGGCGAGCCAGGCCGCCTTCGAGGAGGCGCTCGCCGACGCGAAAACCGTCTTCTGGAACGGTCCCCTCGGCGTCTTCGAGATCCCGTCCTTCGCCCACGGCACGAAGGCGATCGCCCGCTACCTCGCCGAGCGGGCGAAGGACGGCGTGACCGTCGTCGTCGGGGGCGGAGATTCGGTGGCCGCCATCGACCAGCTCGGCCTCGCCGAGGCCTTCACCCACATCAGCACCGGCGGCGGCGCCTCGCTCGAGTTCCTCGAGGGCCGGGAGCTCCCCGGCATCGCCGTCCTGCTCGATCGCCCGAAGGAGGGGCAGTCGTGACCGAGATCGAAGTCGTCGCCGCCCGCGAGATCCTCGACTCGCGCGGGAATCCGACCCTCGAGGTCGATGTCGTCCTCGTCGACGGCTCCGTCGGTCGGGCCGCCGTCCCCTCGGGCGCTTCGACCGGCGCCCACGAGGCGGTCGAGCTCCGCGACGGCGATCGTACCCGCTACGGCGGGAAGGGGGTCCTGACCGCGGTCCGGAACGTCGCCGAGACGATCGCCCCGGCCCTCGTTGGGCTCCCGGCCGACGACCAGGCCGCCATCGACGCGACGCTCCTGGAGCTCGACGGGACCCCGAACAAGTCGAAGCTCGGGGCAAACGCGATCCTCGGCGTCTCCCTCGCCTGCGCCCACGCGGCCGCGGCGAGCCACGAGCTGCCCCTCTACCGGTACCTCGGGGGCGTCGGCGCCCGGGTCCTGCCGGTCCCCTTCTTCAACATCCTGAACGGCGGCAAGCACGCCGCCGACTCGACCGACTTCCAGGAGTTCATGGTCGCCCCGATCGGGCTGCCGTCGTTCCCCGAGGCGCTCCGGGCCGGCGCCGAGGTCTTCCACGCCCTCCGGGCGATCCTCCACGAGGAGGGTCACGCCACCGGCCAAGGCGACGAGGGCGGCTTCGCGCCGTCGCTCCCCTCGAACGAGGCGGCGGTCGAGATCGTCCTGCGGGCCATCGAGCGGGCCGGCTACCGGCCCGGCGAGGATGTCGCCCTGGCCCTCGACCCGGCCGTCAGCGAGCTCGTCGAAGCCGGCGGGGAGGGGACCCCGTACCGCTACCGGCTCGCCAAGGAGGGCCGGACCCTCGAATCGGCCGAGCTCGTCGAGCTCTGGGCCGACTGGGCGGCCCGCTACCCGATCGTCTCCCTCGAGGACGGCATGGCCGAGGACGACTGGGAGGGCTGGCGCCTCCTGACCGCGCGGCTGGGCGATCGTCTCCAGCTCGTCGGCGACGACCTCTTCGTGACGAACACCGAGCGGATCGGCAAGGGGATCGCCCTCGGGGCCGCCAACTCCGTCCTCATCAAGCTGAACCAGATCGGGACGGTCAGCGAGACGATCGCCGCCATCGAGCTCGCCCGGCGGGCCGGTTGGACGGCGATGGTCAGCCACCGCTCCGGCGAAACCGAGGACACCTCGATCGCCGACTTCGTCGTTGCCATGGGGACCGGCCAGATCAAGACCGGCGCGCCGTCCCGGTCGGAGCGGGTCGCCAAGTACAACCGGCTCCTCCGGATCGACGAGGAGCTCGCCGACGCCGCCGTCTACGCCGGGCGGACGGCCCTGGTCCGGGCCGCCACCGCCGCGGCGAGCGTCTCGGCCGGGATCGCCGTTCCCGGGCGGCCCGTCGAGGCCGGGGCGGCCGCCGGGTGACCCGCCTCGTCGACCGGGGGGCGGTCGTCGCCGGCTGGGTCGGGGTCGGGATGGCGGCGACGATCACCGTCAGCTTCCTCCTCGTCATCCCCCTCGGCGAGGCGGCCGTCGCTCTCCTCGCGCTCCCCGCCGGGCTCCTCATCGGCTACTACGCGAACGCCCGCGCGGAGCGGGCGGGCGGTCCCTGGCCGCGGCTCCTGGCAAACGCGATCGTCGCCGGGGCGATGACGGGGCTCGCCTTCGCCTTCCTGTTCCTGGGGACGAAGGCCCTCTTCTTCACTGCCGACGACGGCTATCGGGACCCGGGGGCGGGGGGACGGATCGACTGCCGGCAGGGGGCCGACTGCGTCTACCGGCGCTACCTCGCCGACGGCCGCGGGCCGGCCCTCGAGGCGGCCGGGGTGACGGACGCGGCGAGCTTCAGCGCCTTCTATTGGGCAGAGCAGCGTTCGACGGCCGGCCTTCTCGCCGCCGTGACCGTCGTCGGGGCGATCGGCGGCGGGCTCGCGTATGGGGTGACGAACCGGCGCCGGCCGGTTCAGGGGCGGGCCCCGATCGAGCCCTGACGGGGCCTCGGGGTGACCCCGCCGTCACGGGGCGACTACGCGCCGGGCTCGGTCGTCCGCTTCGTGCGGCGGGTCGGCGAGGCGCCGGTCGCGCCGCCGTCGGCCGCCTTCTTGGCCCGGGTCGGCTTCGCCGCCGTCGCGCCGGTGGCCGGCTTCGCCGTCGTCTTCCCGGTCGTCTTCGCGGTCGCCTTGGTCGAGGTCTTCGTCGGGGTCTTCGCAACCGGCTCCGCCGCCGGGGCTTCGGCCGCCCGAGCCGACTTGCTCAGGGCGATCCGGGCCTTCTCGGCGGCGGTCTGGGCACCCGTTCCGCGGGTCGCCTTCGCCGCCGCGATCCGGGCCTTCGCCGCCTTCGCCGCCGCGGCCGCCCCGGTCGTCTTCGTCGCCCGCGCGGCCGTCTGGACGGCCTCCCCGGCGAGGGCGGCGTTGATCTTGCGGGCCAGTCGGGACTTCCGCCGGGCGGCGGCGTTCGGGTGGATCGCCCCGACCTTGGCGGCCCGATCGAGGGCGCTCATCGCGTCGGCAAGGGCGGCCATCGGGTCGGCGCCCTCGGGCTTCGTAACCGCGATCGTCAGCGCCTTCTTGACGAGCGTCTTCGCCGCGCTCCGACGGGGCTGGAGGATGGCATGGCGGCGGCGGGAGGCGCGGACGCGCTTGAGGGCCGACGGCGTCCGGGCTCCGCTCCACTTGCGGGGCGTCTTGGCCAAGGGGTGCTACCTCGCTCCTGCGGGATCGAATTCGGCTGATCGAGGCCCTCGGCGGTCCCGGCCGGGCGGCGACCCGGCGGACGCGCCGAGCGGCGCGCGACCCGACATGGTACCAGAGCGGCGCCCATCTGGCACCGACAGTGTCCGGTACCGACCGGGAATGCCGGTCGTCGAGCGCCCCGGTTGCACCGCCGCCGTCGAGCCCCGGTTCCTTAGGCCCCACGTGGTAAGAGGATCTCGATCTCGTGCTCGGCCGCGGCATCGAGCAGCTTCGGCACGTCCGGCGCGGCCGGGGGCGGTAAGGTCGGCGCGGCGGCCGGCTCGCCGACGGCGGCTGCGAAGCGCTCGAAGCCGGCAGGCGAGGTGAGTTGGAGCGCGCGAACGGGACGGTCTCCCTCGACGGTGAAGAGGTGGGGGATGCCGCGCGGCAGGAATGCGAAGTCGCCGGGCCCGATGGTCCAGGTTCGCTCACCGCAGCTGACGCGGAGCGAGCCCTCGAGCACGTAGAAGGCCTCGTCCTCGCGGTGGTGGACGTGCGGAGGCGGTGCGAAGCCGACGGGTGCCCGGAACTCGATGAGGGTGTACGCGGAGCGACTGGCAGCGTCGCCCGCCTTGAGCGTCATCAGGGTGCCGAGGAACCAGGTCGCGTCGCCCTCGTCCCGGTACAGAACGAACGGCTCAAGGGCGGACAGGTCACTCACGCTGCGCCTCCATGCCTCTAGAATCGAGAACGTCCAATTATCTGACCACATAGTAAGACCGTCTGACGAGAAGTGTCAAGGAGGTCTTGGTGTCCGCTTCGGCCCTCGCCGATGACCGGCGGATGATCGGCGCGCTGCTCCGGATCCCGTTCCAGGCGACGGTGGCCCGCGTCCATCAGGGCCTCGTGGCGCGGGGCTACCGCGACCTGCGGCCGGCCCATCTGGTCGTCTTCCAGCACCTCGATCCCGAGGGGAGCCGCCAGACCCGCCTGGCCGAGCGGGCCCAGATGACGAAGCAGTCGATGGGCTACCTGGTCGACTACCTCGAGGAGCGCGGCTACGTGGCGCGGATCCCCGACCCGCTCGACCGCCGCGCCCGCCTCGTCGTGCTCACCGAGCGCGGGCGCGCGGTCGAGCGAGCCGCGAGAGCGGAGATCGCCGCCCTCGAGGCCGAATGGGACGCCGCCCTCGGCGGTCGGCTGGGCGTGTTGCGCGGCCTCCTCAGCGAGCTCGTGGCCGCCCTCGAGCGATGACCCGGGGGCCGGAAGGTCCGGGCCGTCGGGATCATTGCCCGGGCTCCATCGCCATGGAAGGCCACCGTCGTCGTTCCGGCCGTTGGGGAGGAACCGCCGGGAACGGGGACCGGGGCGTCCAGGCCCGCCGCTACCGGGGTCGGGCGGCCCGGGCGGCTCGGTAGCGACGGATCAGCGCGTTCGTCGAGGGGTCGTGGCGGAGTTCGGGCTCCTCGGAGGCGGTGAGCTCCGGCTCGATCCGGCCGGCGAGGACCTTGCCGAGCTCGACGCCCCACTGATCGAACGAATCGATCCCCCAGATCGTGCCCTGGACGAAGACCTTGTGCTCGTAGAGGGCGATGAGGGCGCCGAGGGTTCGCGGGCTCAGCTCCGGGCCGAGGATCGTGTTCGTCGGCCGGTTGCCGGGGAACGTCCGGTGGGGGACGAGCGCCGGCGGGATGCCCTCGGCGGCGACCTCGGCCGCCAGCCGGCCGAAGGCGAGCGCCTCGCTCTGGGCGAAGCAGTTCGCCATGAGGGCGTCGTGGTGGGCCCGGACCGTCGGGTCGTCGGCGAGCGGTTCCGGCGGCCGCAGGAAGCCGATGACGTCGACCGGGACGAGGCGCGTCCCCTGGTGGAGGAGCTGGAAGTAGGCGTGCTGGCCGTTCGTCCCGGGCGTGCCCCAGACGATCGGCCCCGTCGGGACCCCGACCGGCAGCCCCTCGACGGTCACGGATTTGCCGTTCGACTCCATGTCGAGCTGCTGGAGATAGGCCGGGAAGCGCTCCAGGTAGGCGCTGTACGGGACGATCGCCTGGGTCTCGGCGCCGAAGAAGTCGACGTACCAGCAGCCGATGAGCCCGAGGAGGACCGGCAGGTTCCGCTCGAACGGCGTCGAGCGGAAGTGGAGGTCCATGGCCCGGAAGCCGGCCAGGAACTCCCGAAACCGCTCCGGCCCGACGGCGACCATGAGCGAGCAGCCGATCGCCGAATCGACGCTGTAGCGGCCGCCGACCCAGTCCCAGAACCCGAACATGTTCGCCGGATCGATCCCGAAGGCCCGGACTCGGTCGGCCGCCGTCGACACGGCGACGAAGTGCCGGGCGACGGCCGCCTCGTCGCCACCGAGCCCCTCGACGAGCCAGGACCGGGCAGCCCGGGCGTTCATGAGCGTCTCCTGGGTCGCGAAGGTCTTCGAGGAGACGACGAAGAGCGTCTCTCGGGGGTCGAGGTCGCGAACGGCCTCGACGAGGTCCGCGCCGTCGACGTTCGAGACGAAGCGGACGGTCAGGTGCCGATCGGCGTAGGGTGCCAGCGCCTCGGTCGCCATCCGCGGCCCCAAGTCGGAACCGCCGATCCCGATGTTCACGACCGCCCGGATCGGGGCACCGGTGTGACCGCGCCACGCTCCGGAGCGGACGGCGTCGGCGAAGGCCGCCATCCGGTCGAGGACGGCGTGGACCTCGGCGACGACGTCGACCCCGTCGACGACGAGGCGCTCCTCGCGCGGCATCCGGAGCGCGACGTGGAGGACCGGGCGGTTCTCGGTGACGTTGATTCGCTCGCCGCGGAACATCGCCTCGATCCGCTCGGCGAGCCCGCGGCGCTCGGCGAGGGCGAGGAGGAGCTCGATCGTCTCGTCGGTCAGCCGGTTCTTCGAGTAGTCGAGAACGAGGTCGGCTCCCTCGACGGTCATCCGCTCCGCGCGCCCGGGGTCGGCGGCGAAGAGGTCGCGGAGGTGGACGTCGCGGAGGGCGGCGTGGTGGGCGACGAGGGTCGCCCACTCGAGGCTCTGGGTCAGGGGAGCGGGTCGCTCGGTCGCGGACATCGGCGCGCTGGACCTCCTTCGTTGGGTTCGCACGAAACCGGCTGGGGGTTCGCCGGGTCCGGGCTCATTCTCGGCGATCGGGCGGCGGACCGATCGGCGGCCCGTGCTACACTCCGGCGCCGCCCCCTCCGCGCGCGCCGCGGGTGCGCCCGCGGACGGATCCCCGCCCAGGCCCCGAGGTCCCGGTGATCGCCCAGGAACGGCTGCGGAACTTCTCCATCATCGCCCACATCGACCACGGCAAGTCGACCCTCGCCGACCGCCTCCTCGAGCTGACCCACACGATCGACCCCCGGCAGATGACGAGCCAGGTCCTCGATTCCATGGACCTCGAGCGCGAGAAGGGGATCACGATCAAGGCCCGGGCCGTCCGCCTCGAGTACACGGCCCGCGACGGACAGACCTACGCCCTCAACCTCATCGACACGCCCGGCCACGTCGACTTCAGCTACGAGGTCAGCCGCAGCCTCCAGGCCTGCGAGGGGGCGATCCTCGTCGTCGACGCGACCCAGGGGATCGAGGCCCAGACCCTCGCCAACGTCCACCTCGCCCTCCGCCAGAACCTCGTCATCGTCCCCGTCATCAACAAGATCGACCTCCCCTCGGCCCAGCCGGATGTCGTCATCGAGGAACTCGAGAACGTCCTCGCCATCCCCCGCGAAGAGGTCATCCTCGCCTCGGCCAAGGAGGGGACCGGGGTACCCGAGATCCTCGAGGCGATCGTGGCTCGGATCCCGCCGCCGAAGGGCGATCCGGCGGCGCCCTTGCGGGCCCTCGTCTTCGACTCCCACTACGACCCCTACAAGGGCGTCGTCGCCTACGTCCGGCTCGTCGAGGGGACGCTCCGGAGCGGCGACACGATCCGGCTCATGGCCTCGGGCGCCAGCTCGGAGCTCCTGGAACTCGGCGTCTTCCGACCCCAGCTCGTCCCTGTCGAGACGCTCTCGGCCGGTGAGGTCGGCTACGTCGCGACGGGACTCAAGAGCGTCCGCGACGCCCGAGTCGGCGACACCCTGACCCTCGCCGAGCGCCCGGCCGCGACCCCGCTCCCGGGCTACCAGCCCGCGAAACCGCTCGTCTTCGCCGGCCTCTACCCCGTCGCCGGCGACGACTACCCGCTCCTCCGCGACGCCCTCGAGAAGCTCCACCTCAACGACGCGAGCTTCAGCTTCGAGCCCGAGAGCTCGGTCGCCCTCGGCTTCGGCTTCCGGTGCGGCTTCCTCGGCCTCCTCCACATGGAGATCGTCCAGGAGCGGCTCGAGCGGGAGTTCGGGCTCGAGCTCATCGCCTCGGCGCCCTCGGTCGAGTACCAGGTCACCCTCACCCACGGGCGGGGTACGGTCGTCGTCGACAACCCGGCCCGGATGCCGCCGCCGGGCGAGATCGAGGCGATCGCCGAGCCGTGGGTCCGGGTCTCCATCGTCGCCCCGGCGACGTACATCGGGACGCTCATGGAGTTGACGACGAACCGCCGGGGGGTCTTCCTCGACCTCGAGTACCTCGACCCCCAGCGGGTCCTCATGCGCTTCGAGATGCCGCTCGCCGAGCTCATCGTCGACTTCTACGACCAGCTCAAGAGCCGGACCGCCGGCTACGCCTCGATGGACTACGAGGAGATCGGCTCCCGACCGGCCGACCTCGTCAAGGTCGACGTCCTCGTGAACGGCGAGCCGGTCGACGCCCTCTCGGTCATCGTCCACCGGAGCCGCGCCTACGCGACCGGCCGGGCCCTCGTCGAAAAACTTCGCGGCCTCATCCCGCGCCAGCTCTTCGAGGTCCCGATCCAGGCCGCCATCGGCTCCCATGTCATCGCCCGGGAGACGATCCGCGCCCTCCGCAAGAACGTCCTCGCCAAGTGCTACGGTGGAGACGTGACCCGGAAGCGGAAGCTCCTCGAGAAACAGAAGGAGGGCAAGCAGCGGATGAAGCGGGTCGGCCAGGTCGAGATCCCGCAGGAGGCGTTCCTCGCCCTCCTCCGGACCGGCGAGGGGTAGGGGCTGTGGAGGAGACGCTCCGGTCCCTCGTCGCCGTCGGTCTCGGGCTCCTCGTCGTCCTCCTCCGCTTCGACGCCGAACGCTTCGGGGCCGCCGAGTACGACGAGCCCGACCCGGGCCGGCCGCGGCCGGTCCTTCGGCGGCTCGGCTGGTACGGCGTCGGCGTCGCCCTCGTCGTCCTCGCCGCCCTCGTCCACCCGGCACCGGAGCGCGCGCTCCGACTGAACCCCGGAGCCGATCGGCTCGCGGTCGTGACCCTCGGCTTCGCCTACGGCGCCATCGCGACGGCCCAGGCGATCGCCTTCGCCTGGCTCCGCTACCGGCGGCTCCGCTTGCCGCCGGCGCGCTCGTACCCGGGAGCGGCCCTGAACGCCCTCGGGACCGCCTTCGTCGACGAGGCTGCCTTCCGGGGGATCCTCCTCGGCTCGCTCCTCGTCGCCGGCGTCCAGACGGATCTGGCGATCCTCGCCGTCGCCCTCCTCTACGGGCTGGCGACGCGCCTCGGGGCACCGGGTCGTGAGCCGTACATGCTCGTCCTCGCCCTCCTCGCCGGCCTCGCCGGAGGCTGGCTCACCGTCGAGACCGGCGGGATCGGAGCGGCCTTCCTCGGCCACGCCATCGGCCGCTTCGCGATCTTCGTCGCGACCGGCCACCCGGGCCGGGTGGCGCCCCGCGGCGCCGAGGTCGAGGACGTGGAGCGCCGGCGACGCCCGCCGGTCGGCTGGCGGGTCATCGTCGGTCGCGATGCCGGTTCACGGGATCGCTAGCCGCCCGGCGCGGCGACCCGTCGCGCTGCCCGAGCCCGCCTGGCCGCCGCTGACGACCCCGAGCCCGCCCCTCGGCCTCTACATCCACGTCCCCTTCTGCGTGGCCCGCTGCCCCTACTGCGACTTCGCCGTCGTCGCCGGGTCGGCGACCCGGGGGCCGTCGAACCGGATCGGGGTCTTCCTCGAGGCGCTCCTCGCCGAGCTCGAGCTCCGGGCCGACGCCCTCGATGCCGCCTTCGGACCGCCGGGCTCGGCCGATCGGCCGCCCCTCGAGACCTGCTATTTCGGCGGCGGGACCCCTTCGCTCCTCGGTCCGGCGGCGGTCGAGCGGATCCTCGCCCGGGTCGCCGAGCGATACGGGCTTGCGCCCGGGGCGGAGATCAGCCTCGAGGCGAACCCCGGCCCCGACGAGCGGGGCGACCCGGTCGCCTGGCGCCGGATCGGCGTGACCCGGCTCTCCCTCGGCGGCCAGAGCCTCGAGGCGACCGAGCTCCGGACGCTCGGCCGCCGGCACGGGCCCGAGGATGTCCTGGCGGCCGTGGAGGAGGCCCGACGGGCCGGAATCGCCTCGATCAACGTCGATCTCCTCTACGACGTCCCGGGCCAGACCCTCGCCTCGTTCGGAGCGACCCTCGACCGGCTCGTCGCCGCGGGCCCCGACCACATCTCCTGCTACGCCCTCGAGCTCGACGTCGGGGGCCCGGCGGGCGGGGGGCGAGGATTGGAGGCGGAGGCGGGGGAGGCGGCCGATCGTCCCTCGCCCCGCCCGGGCGCCCTGGCCTGGCGCCGCCGGGCGCTTCGGCGGCAGGATCCCGATCGGGCCGCCGCGATGTACGAGCTCGCCTCAGACCGGCTCGCGGCCGCCGGGTTCCGGCGCTACGAGATCAGCAACTGGGCCCGCCCCGGTCACGCGTCCCGGCACAACCTCCTCTACTGGACCCGCCGCCCGGTCGAGGCCGTCGGTCCCGGGGCGCACGCCTTCGACGGGCGGGTCCGGCGCTGGACGACGGCGTCCCTGGAGGCGTACCTCGCCGCGCTCCTCCCTTCGGGCGGTGCTTCCGGCGGCGGGCCGCCCCGGCTCCCGCCCGGCGGGTCCGAGGTCGTCGGCCCCGAGGCAGCGCGGACGGAGACCTGGATCCTCGGTCTCCGGCTCGAGCGCGGTCTGCCGCTCTCGGCCGTCGACGGGCGAGCCCGGGCGATCGTCGAGTGGGCGATCGCGGCCGGCCTCCTCGAGGTGTCGAGCGAAGGTGGCCGGGCGGCGGGGGTTGGCCGGACGTCGGAGACCGGGCGGACGGCGGAGACCGACCGGACAGCGGAGACCGGGCGGACGGCGGAGACCGACCGAACCGCCGAGGAGGGCCGGGCTGCCCAGCCACGGGTCCGGCTGACGCGTCGAGGCCGCCTCCTCTCGAACGAGGTCTTCCTCCGCTTCGCTTGACTCGCCGTGCCGATCCGAGCCGCCGGGGGCAGCAGGCAGGCGGCGCCCGCCGTTCGTTGACACTCCCCGGGCTCGACTGCTACCATTCGGGCCAGATCGTTAGCACTCTACCAGTGAGAGTGCTAACCAAGGGGCGGTCACCGCCCCGAGACGCCACGAACCTTCGAGGACGACGCCCAGTGCCGCGCATCCGTCGCACGACCGGCCCGCTGGACCACCGGGCACAGGCGATCCTCCGGGCCGTCATCGAGGAATACGTCGCCAGCGCCACGCCGGTGAGCAGCCAGGCGCTCGTCGAGCGCTACCGGCTCGGCGTGTCGAGCGCGACCGTCCGCAACGTCCTCGCCGAGCTCGAGGCGGCGGGGCTGCTCACGCATCCCCACACCTCGGCCGGGCGCGTCCCCACGGACGCCGGCTACCGCTTCTACGTCGAGGCGATCATGGAGGCGACGCCGCTCCCGCCGGTCGAGGAGCTGATGATCCGGCACCAGTTCGGGCAGGTCGAGTACGCCAGCGAGCAGTGGTTCCGGCTCGCGGCGACGACCCTCGCCGCGATGACCCGGGCCGCGGGCCTGGCGACCCCGGCGAAGCCGCGGGCCGCCCAGGTCCGGCGGGTCGACCTCGTCTCGATCCACGAGCGGCTGGCGAGCCTCATCGTCGTCCTCCGGGAAGGGACGATCAAGCAGGTCCTCGTCGCCCTGCCCGAGCCGGTCGAGCAGGAGACCCTCGGCGCCGTCGCCGACCTCCTGAACGCGACGATCGTGGACCTGACCGCCGACCAGATCGAACGGCGCCTGGGGCGCTTCGAGGCGAACGAGCGGGTCCCGTCCCTCGCCCGGCGCTTCGCCGAGCGGGTCGTCGGGCTCCTGCGGGAGTACGACGCGGCGGTCATCGAGGAGCTGTTTAGCGACGGGCTCCTCAACGTCATGGCCGCCCCCGAGTTCGCCGAGAGTGCGAAGCTCCGGCGGGTCTTCTCGGTCCTCGAGAACCGGGCGTACCTCGCCGAGCTCCTGCCGGTCGTCGCCGCGGCCGGCCCCGGTCAGGTCCGGGTCTTCATCGGCCGCGAAAACCCGCCGGCGGAGATGGCCGACGTCTCCCTCGTCCTCGCGCCGTACGGGCGGCCGGGCCAGGCGATCGGGATCGTCGGCGTGCTCGGGCCGACCCGGATGGCGTACCCGCAGGCGATCGGCACGGTCCGCTTCGTCTCGGGCCTCATGAACGAGCTCGTTGACCATCTCTACGCCTGACGAGGACGAACGAAGGCCGGACGGGGATCGATCGATGACGAAGCAGAGGAGCAACGAACCGACGACGATGACGAACGAAGGACAGCGGAACGACGCGCCGACGGCCGTCGGCGGACCCGAGCCGGCCGAGGCCGAGCGCCTCCGGGCGGAGGTCGAACGGCTCGAGGCCGAGCTGGCCGAGGCGCGCCGCCAGGCCGACGAGTACCTCGCCGGGCTCCAGCGCGAACGGGCTGAATTCCTGAACTTCAAGCGCCGCACCGCCGAGGAGCGGGAGGCGATGCTCGGGCTCGCCGCCGAGGCGCTCCTCAGCAAGGTCCTCGCCCTCGCCGACGACTTCGACCGGGCCATCGAGGCCCGACCGGCCGATCTCGCCGACCACCCCTGGGTCGAGGGGATCGTCGCCATCGATCGCAAGCTCCGGGCCCTCCTCGAGAGTGAGGGGGTCCGGCCGATCGAGGCCGGCCCCGGGACCCCGTTCGATCCCCGGGAGCACGACGCGATCATGAACGTCCCGGCGCCCGACCGGGCCGAGGGCGAGATCGTCGAGGAGATCCGCCGCGGCTACCGGCTGCGGGACCGGGTCCTGCGGCCGGCCCTCGTCGCCGTCGCCGCCCCGCCGACCGAGGTCGCGGGGTCGGCCGAGGCGTCGGCGGCCGGCGAGGCCCGCTCTCGGGCCCACGACACCGAATCCAGCCAACCCGCCTCACCGGAACCCAACGAATCAAAGGAGTAGCAACCGACCATGGGCAAGATCATCGGCATCGACCTCGGCACGACGAACTCGGTCGTCGCGGTCATGGAGGGCGGTGAGCCGACCGTCATCCCGTCGGCCGAGGGCGGCCGGACCGTCCCCTCGGTCGTCGCCTTCACGAAGACCGGCGAGCGGCTCGTCGGCCAGCTGGCGAAGCGCCAGGCGATCACGAACCCGAAGAACACGATCTACTCGATCAAGCGCTTCATGGGCCGCCGCTGGGACGACCCCGAAGTCCAGCGGAGCAAGGAGCTCGTCCCCTACCGGGTCGAGAAGGACCCGAAGAGCGACGGAGTCATCGTCGTCCTCGAGAACGGCAAGACGTACACGCCGCCCGAGATCAGCGCGATGATCCTCCAGAAGCTCAAGGCCGACGCCGAGGCGTACCTCGGCGAAAAGGTCACCGAGGCCGTCATCACCGTCCCGGCCTACTTCGACGACACCCAGCGTCAGGCGACGAAGGACGCCGGCCGGATCGCCGGCCTCGAGGTCAAGCGGATCATCAACGAGCCGACGGCGTCGGCCCTCGCTTACGGTCTCGACAAGAAGAAGGACGAGAAGATCGCCGTCTACGACCTCGGCGGCGGGACCTTCGACATAAGCATCTTGGAGCTCGGGGAGGGCGTCTTCGAGGTCAAGGCGACGAACGGCGACACCCACCTCGGCGGCGACGATTTCGATCAGCGGGTCATCGACTGGCTCCTCGCCGAGTTCAAGCGCGACCAGGGGATCGACCTCTCGAAGGATCCCCAGGCGATGCAGCGCCTGAAAGAGGCGGCCGAGAAGGCGAAGATCGAGCTCTCGACGGCGACGACGACGGAGATCAACCTCCCGTACATCACCGCCGACGCCTCGGGGCCGAAGCACCTCGTCATGACGCTCACCCGGGCGAAGCTCGAGTCCCTCGTCGCCGACCTCATCGAGAAGACCCGGGGCCCCGTCCAGGCCGCCCTCCGTGACGCCGGACTAACCGCGGCTGACATCGACGAGGTCATCCTCGTCGGCGGCCAGACCCGGATGCCGGCCGTCGTCGAGGCGGTCAAGGCGATGTTCAACGGCAAGGAGCCGCACAAGGGCGTCAACCCCGACGAGGTCGTTGCCGTCGGCGCGGCGATCCAGGCCGGCGTCCTCGGCGGCGAGGTGAAGGACGTCCTCCTCCTCGACGTCACGCCGCTCTCGCTCGGCATCGAGACCCTCGGCGGGGTCATGACGAAGCTCATCGAGCGGAACACGACGATCCCGACGAGCAAGACCCAGATCTTCTCGACGGCCTCCGACAACCAGACCCAGGTGGAGATCCACGTCCTCCAGGGCGAGCGCGAGTTCGCCAAGGACAACAAGACCCTCGGCCGCTTCATCCTCGACGGGATCCCGCCCGCCCCACGGGGCGTGCCGCAGATCGAGGTCACCTTCGACATCGACGCCAACGGCATCCTCGAGGTTCGGGCCAAGGACCGGGCGACCGGGCGCGAGCAGCAGGTTCGGATCACCGGCAGCTCGATGCTCTCGAAGGAGGACGTCGACCGGATGGTCCGCGAAGCCCAGGAGCACGCCGAGGAGGACCGCCGGCGGCGCGAGGAGGTCGAGACCCGGAACCAGGCCGAGCAGCTCACGTACCAGGCCGAGCGGACGCTCAAGGACCTCGGCGACAAGGTGAGCCCGGCCGACCGGGCCGACGTCGAGGCGAAGATCGCCTCGCTTCGGGAGGCGTTGAAGGGCGCCGACATCGGCCCGGTTCGGAGCGGGGCCACGGCCCTCGCCGAAGCGCTCCAGCGCGTCTCGGTCGCGGCGTACCAGGCCGCCGCGGCGGCGGGCGCCGGTGCCACGGCCGGGTCGGGCGACGGGACGGCCGGCGAGGCGGCCGGCGAGGAGACCGTCGAAGGCGAATACAAGGAGGTCTGACCCCGAGCCCGCGGCGGACGCCGGACCGCCGGTTGCACCGGCGCCCGGCCGCGTCACCGGGACGGGGGCTCGGTCGTCATCACGACGGACCGGTGGAGCCCCCGCGATCTGGGGCGGACCGGCTGGCTTGCAGCGAAGGGGCCCGCCCGGCGTTCGCCGGGCGGGCCCCGGGTGTGTCCGGGTCACGATCCTGTGCCGTCCCCCTACACGAGCGTGTAGACGACCTCCTCGACGATGGCGAGCAGGACGATGAGGGTCGGCGGCAGCGCGGCGCCCAAGATCAGGCAGGTCGTTCGGAGACGGGGGCGGCGGTTGCTCGACCAGGCGATGGCGGCCAGCCCGATCGCCCCCGCCTCGAGCACCAACGCGACGAAGCCGAGGAGCATGAAGACCCAAGGATGCCGCGACAGGACGTTCGAAACCCCGACCAGCCAGAGCACGATAGCCACGACGTCCAGGAAGGCGGCGACCCATTCGCCGGCCGCCGCCCATCGCGGAGGCCCTGGCCGGATCATGTCACGATCGCCCTCCGTCACGGCTCTCCCAGGCTCGCCAGGATCGCCGATGCGGTCGCCGCTTGCCGAGCGTACGCCGCCTTGATGGCGTCGAGCTCCGCGCGGTGCTGGCTGATCAGCCGTTCTTGGTAGGCGGCTTCGACCGCCATTCGAATTCCGACGAGGTTCGTGGCCTTCTTGCACCTCACGTCGGCCACGGCGACGGCGATCTCCTCGGCAGACGCCGTCTCGCCGCTCCACTTCGGGTCGTTGTTCGCGTCCATCGGCGTACTGTAGTGGTAGCCGAAGGAGGCCATGCAGCTGCTCCACTTCGCAAACGCGGCCGCGACTCGGCTGTCGCTCTTGGCAGCCGTCCACGCCTCGAAGCCAAGGTCTTCCGGCAGGCCAAGGTGAACGTCTCCGGGTGCGAGGGCCCGCCGCGCGGCGCCGAGGCACCCGCCCTCGGGGATCGTCTGCCCGTTATAGACACCGCCGCCGAACCTCGCATCGAAGACGTTGTAATAGTCGTCCGGTCGCTGCTTCTCTGCGTAGGCGGCCTCACTGGCGGGGGGCTCCCCGTACGAGTGGTACCCCATCTGCTTCGCGTGGTCTTCATCGAGCAGGCCATAGAGCCGATAGTGGGTGGGTCGACCGGCGTCGAGCAGCTCGGCGGGGATCGTGTCCCACCTCGGTACGTCGAACTCGAAGCCGAACTGCTCGACGCAGCGCTTCGTCAGGGCGTATTCGGCCCGGAGTACGGTCTGGAGCTCCGTGAGGTCTTGGGCGTAGGCATCGAGGGGGAGGGAGATGTCGCGCCAGTCGGTGATGGTCGGGATCGAGTCGACCGTCGGTTCGGGAGGCGGTGCTGAGGCGCCCCCGGTTACCATGATGGCTCCGACGATTGCCACGATCCCCGCGACGAGCGACACAGCCCGGGGAACGACACTCTTCTTCATCGCAGGAAATTCCTCACTAGGGATAGGGATTGGGGTTGGGGAAGGTGCAGTCTGGGTCGGTGGCATAGGAAACGCCGCCGTCGTTCCAGCACTCGGAGCTGGTCTGGTCATTGAACCTGACCTGACTGACGCTCATGTTGGGGCCAATCGTCTGGTAGTAGCCGTCATAGTGCGCATCCGTGAAGAGGCGGACGCTGCGATGGTCCGACAGGTTTCGGACTGAGCTGATCGAGTCGTTCAGCCGGCAGAAAAAGGATCGCCACGAGTTGCACTCCGGCGGGTAGTTATAAGTGTGGAAATAGAGGCCGCCATCCATGTCGTCGTAGTAGTAGAGGAAATCTGAGCGAGGGATGCCAAAGTTCGCGTCCTTGTAGACGCACACCTCGTTGTTATCGCAGTAGCCATCGTACAACCCGGCCCAGACCGTCTGAGGCAGCACAACCGAGAACGAAACGGCTGCTGCAATTGCGACACCCGCGACCATCCGGAGCGTCCGTCTTAGCTTCGACCAATTCATTCCTCACAGACCCCACTGACTACGCTGGCGGTCACACTCCGCGCCGCTGGGCGCAGGCTGGGCAGGACCGGCCCCGGCGTCAATCAGACGAAGCGATGAATTCCGTCAGCGGAATCGCTGAATTCTGCTCAATCGGGTGGCCGCCCGGATGGTTCTCGCCCGCTGCATCCTCCGGGCTGGTACCGTCCATCGCCGCACGATCTCCGTCGGTCGAACCGATCGTCGACTGGCGCCGTCCCCACGAGTCCAACGCGGTCGTGTTCCGGGAAGCGACGTTCGAGCCGCTCAGCCAGAGGTGTGTCCGGCTCAGGCAGGGCGCCCCGCCGGTTGGACCCGGACGCAGAAGTCCCGGCCTTCCCAGCGCTCGCTCCCCGTCCAGTAGACGGTAAAGACGATCGCCTCGGCGTCGCCGATCGCCGAAGCGTCGAGATCGACGATCCAGAGCCCGAGGCCGGTGTCCCGGGCCGGGACGTCGCGGACGGTCGTCCAGCCGTCCGTCGAGAGGTGGACGAGGGCCGGCTCGAGGAGCTCGATCCGAAGCGTCGCGCCGCGCTCGATGCTCGGGATCGGGTAGGCGAGCCGCCAGGCCCGGCGGGTCGTCGTCGGCGGGCGGCCGCCCCAGCGCTCCAGGACCGCCGTCGGTCGGTCGACCGGCGCCCCGGCGAGGATCGAGCGGTAGAGCTTGACGAATTCGGCGTGGGCCCAGACGAGCGGACGCGCCGAGCCCGTCGCCTGTCCGGGGACGAGGCCGAGCTCCGGACGCGGCGGAGCGTCCCAGACCTGCTCCGGAATGAGTCCGGCCTCGCCGGCCATGGCGGCCATGGCGACGAGATACGGTCGGGCGTCGCCGCCGGCGGCGACGACGTAGTGGCCGCGCTCGCCGGTCAGGAGCGGCCAACCGCGGCCGACCCCGACGCCGCGGAACGGACCCCCATCCTCGGTCTCGCCGTAGCCGTCGCCGGTATAGCGGCGCCAGACGGGGCCGGCGGGGGTTTCGGTCCGGAGCGTCGCGTCGACGGCGGCGAGGGTCTCGACGATCCGCGGGTCGTGCGGATCCCGGAGCCCGAACCGGACGAGGGCGAGGACGTCCGGCGAGATCATCTCGACGGCCGAGATCCGATCGGCCGGCGCCGGCCGGTTCTTGACGGCGACCGGTGCGTCGAGCGGAGCCCCGACGAGGACGTTGGCGGGAGCGATCCGGACGTACGTGCCGGCCAGGCCGAGCCGTCGGGCGAGCGGCGAGCCCGGCGCGTACGTCCAGCGCTCGAGGCTCGCGTTCCAGTCGTCGGCGAGCTCGAGGGCGGCCGTGGCCGCCCGCTCGTCGAGGAAGACCGCGCCGGCGACGAGGGCCGCGATGACCGGTCCCAGCGTCGCCGGGGCGAGCCCGGCGTCCTCTTCCCAGCGATCCTGCCCGGTCGCAGGACCGTTCCTGGCGATCGCGGTCATCGCCCGCCGGACGGTCCGGGCGACGAGCTCGGGATCGACGAGCGGCGGCCGGCGGTCGCGCAGCTCGAGGGCGCCGGCGTCGCGCAGCCCGCGGGCGAGGAGGACCGGGAAGGCGATCTCGTCGAGCTGGGCGCCGCGCCAGTAGGCGGTCCCGTCGATCCACTGGTTCTGGGGCCACGACCCGTCGGGGCGCTGGCTCGCAGCGAGGTAGGTGAACGTCCTGGCCGCCGCCTCGAGGTCGCCGGCGGCGAGGAGGGCACCGGCGGCCTCGACGAGGTCGCGCGACCAGATGAGGTGGTAGCCGCCGGGGTCGTCGCCGGTGTCGCCCCAGGGGATCGAGAGGCTCGCCGCGATGGCCCCGCGGGTTACCCGGTCCTCGTGGGCGCGAATGACCGCGATCGAGCGCTCGTAGCCGTCGACGACGCGCTTCGGGACGCCCGCGAACCGGGGCGGGGCGGTCCGGCGGGCGGCGGTTCCCGCCAGCCGACGGCCGCGCCAGCTCGCCGCGTAGCGACGCCAGTGGGCCTCGAAGGGTTCCTCGAGGGAGGCGATCGCCGTCACGAGCGCCTGGGCCGGCCGTTCGCCGAAGCCGAGGGCGAGCCGGATCGGCCGTCCGGCCGATCGGATCTCGAGGATGCCGGCGACGTTGCCTCCCTCGGCGCTCCCGTACGTCCAGGTTAACCGCCCGTTCCGGGCGAAGTCCTGCCAGCCGTCGGAGACACCGACGAAGCCGACCGACCCGCGCTCCGGAGCCGGGTCGGCGACGAGGGCGAGGGCGTAGGGGCGGCGGTCGGCGACGATCGCCGGGCCGACGGTCGTGCCGACGAGCCGGGCGGTGTTGTCGGCGCCGCTCCGGCCCAGGTGCGGGGCGAGGAGGGGATAGAGGCGGAGGTCGGTGGTCGCCGGTTCCAGGGTCGCCTCGACGAGGAGGACGTCGCGGGCGTGGTCGGTGCAGACCCGAAGGCGGAGGCGGAACCGCTCATGCCGAACCTCGACCCGCACGGCCGGCACGTCCGGCGCGAGCCACTCGACGCGCCGATCCGGCAGGCGCTTCGCCTCCGCCCAGAAGCCGAGGTCGTCGGCGACGAGGAACCCGAGGTCGCGGACCTGGGGGCGATCGACGTGGGGCCAGTAGACCTCATTGACGATGCCGTGGCCGACGGTGAACCAGACGCGACTCGGCCCGAGGGCGGTCCCGACGGCGTCCTTTCGGCTGCTCGTCCACGTCGGCGGAAGACCGGGCCGGCCGGGAGCCTCGCCGTCAGCGGCGCCGTCGACGCGCTCGAAGGGGTCCATCGGCGTCTCATCGTACGGCCTCGGGGGCGGCGGCGCGGTATCTCTCCTCGTCGCCGTCCGTCGCCGAACCCGCGCCCGGCTTCCCAAGGCATCACGATGCCGGGTCGCTCGACTTCAACATGTGCCATCGAGGACCACGCTCACGCTCGACGACGACGTCGCCGCCGCGCTCCAGCGCGAGGTGCGGCGGACGGGACGGCCGCTGAGGTCGATCGTGAACGACGCCCTCCGAGCCGGCCTCGAGCAACGGGCGAAGGCTCCGGCCGAGCCGTTCCGCGTCGAGGCGTTCGACCTCGGTCTTCCCGGGCTGCGTTTCGCCGACCCGCCCTTGGGTTGACGCTCGCCGGGGGCGGTGGCTCGCGCTGCCCCGAGGCCGGCCGATGCCGCTCAGCTGGGACCGGCGAGGAGAAGGAGCCAGACCGTCGCGAGCCAGAGGCCGAGGCCGAGGCCGAGGACCCCGACACGGAGGGCGGTGTCGACCGAGTTTACCGAGCGAACGGGCAGCCCGAGGCCAAGGACGAGGAGGAGCGGGCCGAAGACGGCTGCGGTCTTCGGGCTGAGGACCGTCGATGCCGCCCCGAGCGCCGCCAGGGCGGCGGACACCGCGCGATGGAGGGTCACGCCGCGCCATCGCTCCGCGACCGTCGGCCCGGGCACCTGATCGTCGGGGTCGGGGTCGGCTGGGGGGTCGGCTGCCGGGGCGAGTGAGGCGGCAGGCCGAGGTTCGGCCGCCAACCGGGCCAGCAGTTCGTGTCGTCCCCGGACGCCGAGCTTGGCGTAGATGTGGGTGAGATGCGTGCGGACCGTCGCCTCGCTGACCGAGAGCCGGACCGCGATCTCGCGCGTCCGTCGGCCTTCGAGGACGAGCTGGACGACTCGCTGCTCCGTTGCCGAGAGACGGTCGAGCTGGAGCTCGGTGGTTCGCTGCGGGTCCGCCACGTTTGTCCTTCCCCCACATCGGCTGGTGTCCGCGCGAGCGGCATATAGCGGAACGCGACCCGGGCCCCGGTCCGAGACGAAGGCGACTGCGAGCAACACCAAACCGTCGACGTCCGGAAGGATGCCCGGTGCTTGACGGGCGCTGAAGACGGAGCCCAGAATGCCGGCGGCCGGGTGGGCCGAACGAACATATGCGGGGGCAAGTCGATGACAGGGTGCAGGCCCACGGAGGACGCGAGCACCACGACCCGGCGGCTCGGGCTCGGCGGTATCGGGCTCCTGGCGTTGGTGCTCGCCGCGTGTGGGGCCGCGACCCTGGCGCCGCCGACGATCCTCAGGGCGGGGATCGCCTCCGAGGTGAGCACGGATGGCTCCTCGGTCGAGATCCGGTTCGCCTCGGGACCGCCCACGCGCCTCTCGCTCGCCGGCCTCCGGCTCGTGACCGGCGGGGTCGGCGGCGAGCTCGTCGTCCTTGGCTCCGACGCGGCGGGTCCGTTCCTGGCCGGGTTCACGACCCAGGACGGGCTGCCGTCGGGCTGCTACGTCGAGAACGCGCGGGGGATCGACCGGGGCGGCTTCATCGAGGTCCGGGGGATTCTCTGGCAGAAGTCGGCGGCGATCGAGGACCCGGTCGGACCCGGCACGGGCCGGGCGTATCCGAGCGGCACGCGGTTCTGCTTGGACGAGACGGCGGCGATCTGGGCGGTCGTCCCTCCGACCGAAGGGCAGATCGCCCCACCGCCGGACCCACCCCCGACGGGGGCCGCGCCGGAGGCGTCGGATGGCCGGTAGTCGTCGCGCTCCAGGACCCCGCCGACGACGCTCCGGCGAGGAAGGGTCAGCGTCGTCACCGGGCCGACCGGCGGGACAGAGGGAAGAATCACCGGAATCGCTGATGGAATTCAGCGCTTCCGCTGATTGACGTCGGGAACGGAGGGGCGCTACGTTCTCGTCAAGGGAGCCGGTACCGCTGCGAACGAGGACGGGAATTCGAGCGATGGGTGGTCCACGTCGGCGTGGTAAGCGGCATGGACGGAGGCTCGGTCCCGTCCGCCCCACGGCCTCGTCCCGCTGCGGTGCGGCTCTGGTCGTGCTCCTGCTAGCGGGCTGCGCTGGTCCGCCGAACCCCGTCACGGACGCGAGCTTGCTGCCTAGCGAACCTGCTGCTCCCGGCGGTAGCGTCGTCGTGCAGCTCACTGCCACGTCTCGACCGGACACCTCGCTCCCGTCGGCCGGGGGACAGCTCCGCCTGGTCGACGGCGTCCAGTGGACCGGCTTCGCGGGTTCCGATGTCTGGCTCCCCGTCGATGCCCATATGGTCTTCTTCGGGCGGGCGGTCGGCCATCGCGATGTCGGCCGGTGGCGGTATCCGATCATCGACTGGTGGCGGGCTGATCTCACGACGGCGTCGGCGACACCGTTCCCGGTGCACGACGCTCTGGTCGCCGCATCGCCGGACGGGCGAACGCTCCTCGCCTACGGCGGCTCGGGCGAGGGAACCGTCATCGAGGGCATCGACGTGGGGACCGGGGAGACGAGCTGGTCGCTGCCAGTTCCCGGGGCTGCCCACGCCGATTATCTCGACGACGGCCGCGTGGTCGTGGTCGCGGGAGATGCCATCACGGTGTTCGACCCCCAGCAGCCGTCGGCCAAGACGTGGTCGTCGCTCCCCAGCGAGCTTACGGACCCTGCCGTCGTCGCGGTCGGTGCCAAGACCGTCATCATCGGTGCCACCGGGATGGCTGGTCTCGTCGACCCATCGACCGGAGCGCTCATCGGCAGGCCGTGGCCTGCGTCGCGACCGAGAGAGGTCGCTGCCCGGCCAGGAGGCCACGTCTTCGCAAGGGTCAGGCGTGAGCCGGGTGTCCCGGAGAGTCGCGTGGAACTCGTAGCGACCGCCGATGGATCGGTGCGGCAGACGATCCCCCCGAGCCCGCTGACGACGGTGACGGCCCTGACGTGGCTCAGCGCGGACGCGCTTCTGATTCTCGAGGCCGACACCGGGACCGGGACCGAAGCCCGACCCCTGCTGTTCTCGGCAACCGACGGTCGTGTCGCCGAAGTCTCGATGGGCGCGGACCTTCCCGCCGACTACACCGTGACGGTCCGTCAGGGGACGCTCTTTGTGACCGGGACGGACGGCCGCCTGATCGTCACGACCATCGAGGGGGCGAAACCATGACGTGGCACGGGGCCAAGCTCGTTCTCGCAGCGCTTCTCGCTCTAACCGGCCTCGGCCTCGCCCATCCCGAGTCGGCCACCGCCGTCGATGAGCCGACGCGGATCAGGACGGCGGCCAACAGCGGTCCGGCGAAGGAAGCGCGCCCGTCGTCACCGGGCCGACCGGCGGGACAGAGGGAAGAATCAGCGGAATCGATGATGGAATTCAGCGCTTCCGCTGATTGACACCAGGGACCGACGCGGGCCACGATTTCGTCAAGCGGCGCCGCTTCTGTCAATCGAAGAAGAACGGGGAGGTAGAGATATGCGTGGTCTACGAGCCGCCGTCATGGTGGGGATGCTGCTCGCCGGCTTGGCCGCGTCGAGCGCAGCCGCGTACAGCGTTCGGGTAACGGCGTTCACCGTCAACAACTCGAGTAGTGGTCCGGTCAACGTGCGGATCGGGAGCTATGCGACCCACTATGGCTCGGTCCACATTGATGACAACCGGGTGGTCCTCGTTCGCGTGTACTGAGAGTCAATGCTGCGACCAGCGGCAGGGCCGGTCGGAGGGCGCCCGCTTGAGGCGTCGCAGGCAGAGTGGCCGCCGCGGCGCGGGAGACTCCCGCTCGCGGTCCTCCTGGCCGTCCAGCTTCGGAGCGCCCTCCGGACGGCCCTCTTTCTGCTCGCGTCGATGACCGTCATCGCCTCGCTCGCCCTCGTCCTGCCCGTGAACCGGTACTACAAGACCGTCGACTACGCCGAGGGCGAGTTCGACATCGAAGTCAACGGCGTTCTCGATCCGCCGACCCGGGCCGCCGTCGAGCGGCTCCCCGGAGTCCGTGCGGCTGCGTCCTTCAACCAGTTCACGCCCGTCGAGTTTCGGAATGGCGACCGCTCCGCCGCGCCTGGGACGTTCGACGCGATCGTCGAGTCCGGAGCCGACGGCCCCACCTGGTTCCCGGATTCTGCGGTCGTCGCCGGTCCGGCTCCGGTCGGTGACGCCTGGCTCGACGTGAGCGCCGCGGTCGCCCGGGCCCTCGGCGTGGGGCCCGGGGATTGGGTCGTCGTGGGGCTCGGCGTCGACGAGTACCGGGCCCAGGTGCGGCGGGTCCTGGCGGTCGCCCGCGACGGCTGGGGGTACGCCGCGCTCGGACCACGGAGTGGGGCGCTCACCGCGATCCTCATGGAGCCAAAATGGGAGGCGGGCGTTGCAACCTCCGCCACCCATATGCTGCTCGTAACGAGCGACCCCGGGAGCGTCATGGCCGAGCTTCAGGCGCTCCTCTCTCCTCCCGGTCGCTTGCTCATCAGGACCCGGAGCGAGGCCCTCGCTCAGGCGACGAGCGACGACCCGTTCGTCAGCGCCTCGATCCTCGTCGCCATGAGCGGTCTCGGCCTGGCAACCCTCGTCGGCCTCGCGATACGGGAGGGGGCGCTCCTCGTCGCGCGCAAGCGCCGGGATCTGGCGCTGCTCGTCGCCGTCGGGGTCCCGGCCTCCCGTCTCGCCGCCCGAATGGCGTTGATCGAGGCCGTCGTCGTCGCCCTGGCCCTCGGGCTGGCGTTCCTCCTCGTTCGAGACTTCGCCTTCGGTTTCCTCTTCGCCGCCGCCCTGCCGCCGGGCTTCGTCCCGCCGCTCCTGGCGGCGATCGTCGTCGCCGCCGCCACGTATCTCGTCGCCGTCTTCCTGGCGACCCGCTGGCACCTCCGCCGCGTCCGGGTCATGGAGGTGCTCGCCGCGGGCACGGCCCGATGACCCGGCTTTTTATCCTCGGCATCGTGACCGCGACCCTCTGGCGGCCGGTCTGGTTGCGGGCCGCCTTCGAGCTCGTCATCTTCGCGGCCGTCGCGGCGATGGGGGTCTTCTTCGTGTCGCTGCCGCTGAAGACGCCGGTCGACGGGATTGTCTCGCTCCTCGGGGCACCGTTCGAGCGCATCGCTCGACTGGAGCCGGGCGCCCAAGCCACGGGAAGGCTCGTGGTCCGTGCGCTCAGTAAGGTTTTTGTCGCGTCGGCCGTCGAATACGACGCGAACCGCGCCTACACGCCGCATGGGATGGGTCTCGAGGCGCAGATCGTCGACGATCCGGCCGCGTACGACCAGGTGGCGGCGGGCGCCGACTTGCTCGGCGGGGCCCGTCCCGACGGCGTTCGTCTCGACCTCGACTCGGCGGTCTACATGGGTGTCGGGGTCGGCGACGAGGTCGTCCTCCTCGGGGAGCCGGATCTCCCCGACGTCCGGCTCCGGATCGGCGGCCTTCTCCGGCCGTCGCCGGCCCAGGCCGACGGCCAATCGCTCCTCGTGGTCCCGGCCTCGCTGCTGCCGGCGGCCTGGCTCACCGCGGCGCAATCCACCGCCCCGATCGGACCGATCGAGCGAGTCTCGACTGTCGTCTTCGACCCGGTTGCGGACGAGAGCATCCCGGTCGTGACCCGGAGCGCCGCGATCAGCAGCCGTCTCCTCGAGCTGGCGGACCCCCTTCGCATCGTCGGCTTCGGCGGGCTCTTCGGCTTCTCCTTCGGGCTCTGGATCGTCCTCCTCGCTCGGAGCCTCGGCCACGTGCTCGGCAGCCTTCGGGCCCGGAGCGCCATCGTTGCCGCCCTCGGCGCCCGGCCGTCGACGATCGCCTTGGCGACCCTCCTCCCCGAGCTCGCCGTCGTCGTCCTCGGTGTCGGGATCGGGACCCTCGCCGTCCGGTCGATCCTCTACGAGGTCGTGCTCCGGCACAGCCTCCAGGGGGCGATCCTCCTCTTTTCCCTCGTCCCGGGCGCCGTCATCCTCGGCGTCGCGACCGTGCTCGCCCGACGAACGATCCGCCGGCGACTGCCCGGCGCCGCCATCGTCCTCGATCTGACGGCGGAGGAGGCGACGTGACCGCGCAGGGCGTGACGGCGACCTCCGCGGCCTGCCGGGTCGAAGCCCGCGGTGTCGAGGTGAGCTTCTCGACCGGGCGGCGCCGCGTCGACGTCCTCCGGGGCCTCGACCTGGTCGTCGAGCCCGGCGAGCGCGTCGCCCTCGTGGGGCCCTCGGGAGCCGGGAAGAGCACGTTCCTCTACTGCCTCGCCGGGCTCGTCCGCCCGCAGAGCGGCTCGATCACGATCGACGGTCTCGATCTCGGTGCCTTCGACGACGAGCGGCTGGCCGACGTCCGGCTGCGGCGGATCGGCATCGTCTATCAGGCCTTTCATCTCCTCGCCGCTCTCAACGCCCTCGACAACGTCGCGCTCCCGCTCCGTCTTGCGGGCTGGAGCCGGAAGGCCGCCCGCGAACGAGCCCGGGAGCTCCTCGAGCGTGTCGGCCTCGCCGATCGGGCCGACCACCGCCCGGCGCAGCTCTCCGGCGGCGAACAGCAGCGGGTCGCCGTCGCCCGGGCGATCGCCAACGAGCCGGGGCTCATCCTCGCCGACGAGCCGACGGGGAGCCTCGACCCCGAGGTCGGCGAGGTGATCCTCGACCTGCTCCTCGAGGAGGCGCGCGGCCGGACGGTCGTCCTCGTCACCCACCAGCCGGCGGTGGCGGCGCGGCTCGACCGGATCGTCCGGATCCGAGGCGGGCGGGTCGTCGACCACGACGACGGCGTGGAGGCGGGGGGCTCCTGATCGGCGACGGCGCCGGCAGCTGGTTCCCCGGATCGGCGCCTCCGGCGCGGTGAGGCGGGCCGTGCGCTACCATGCCCGGCCGAATGTCTGGAGGGGAACCGCTCCCGCTCGTCCACGCCCGGGGGCTGACGAAACGCTTCGGTGCCCTCACCGCCGTCGACGCCATCGACTTCGACGTTGCCCGCGGCGAGGCCTTCGGCTTCCTCGGCCCGAACGGTGCCGGCAAGACCTCGACGATGCGAATGATCGGCTGCGTCTCGCCGGTGACCGCCGGGACGCTCCGGGTCCTCGGGCTCGATCCGGCGACCGACGGGCCTCGGATCCGGTCCCGGCTCGGGGTCGTTCCGCAGCAGGACAGCCTCGACATGGAGCTGACGGTCCGGGAGAACCTCGTCATCTACGGCCGCTACTTCGACCTCTCGCGGGCCGAGGCCCGGCGGCGGGCCGACGCGCTCCTCGACTTCGTCCAGCTCGGCGACCGCGCCGATTCGCAGGTCGAGCCGCTCTCGGGCGGGATGAAGCGCCGCCTCACGATCGCTCGGGCCCTCATCAACGAGCCCGAGCTCCTCCTCCTCGACGAGCCGACGACGGGCCTCGATCCCCAGGCTCGCCACCTCCTCTGGGACAAGCTCTACCGGCTCAAGCAGGAGGGCGTGACCCTCGTCCTGACGACCCACTACATGGACGAGGCCGAGCAGCTCTGCGACCGACTCGTCGTCATGGACAAGGCGAAGATCGTCGCCGAGGGGTCGCCCCGGCAGCTCATCGAGCGGTACGTGACGCGAGAGGTCCTCGAGCTCCGGTTTCCGGCCGGGGCGAGCGGGGACCTCGACGGCCGCCTCGAGGGGCTCGCCGAGCGGGTCGAGCAGCTCCCCGATCGTGTCCTCCTCTACACCGACGACGGCGAGGCGGCGGTCGTCGCCGTCCACGAGCGGGGCCTTCGTCCCGAGAGCGCCCTCGTCCGGCGAAGCACCTTGGAGGACGTCTTCCTCAGGCTTACCGGCCGGACCCTCGTCGATTGAGGGCCGGGATCGCCGTGGGCCGGACGCTCCGCGTCGTCGAGTACTGCGCCCGGGTCTATCGCCGGAGCTGGCGAGGGACGCTCTTTGTCACGTTCCTCTCGCCGATCCTCTTCCTCGGGGCGATGGGCTTCGGGCTCGGCGGCTTCGTCGATCGGTCGGCGGGGCTGCCGGGCGGGGTGCCGTACGCGGCCTTCCTCGCCCCGGGTCTCCTTGCCGCCCAGGGGATGCAGACGGCGGCCTTCGAATCGAC
>JBHOQO010000021.1:0-30069 GCA_042408925.1 Chloroflexota bacterium
CATCGGCTACGAGCTCGCCCAGAACCTCGAGCGGGTCTTTCGACGCCGGGGGATCGAGCGTCGGGCGGTGGCGATCGTGACCCAGGTCGAGGTCGCGCCCGACGACCCCGCCTTCGACGCCCCGTCGAAGCCGATCGGCTCGTTCATGACCGAGACGGAGGCCGCCCGCCGGCGCGACGAGGAGGGTTGGGTCGTCCGCGAGGACGCCGGGCGCGGCTGGCGGCGGGTCGTTCCGTCGCCGCGACCGCTCCGGATCGTCGAGGAGGCGGCGGTCCGCGAGCTCGTCGAGGCGGGGTTCGTCGTCGTCACCGTCGGCGGCGGCGGGTTCCCGGTCGTGCCCGATCCGGCCGGTGGCTGGCGGGGCGTCCCCGCGGTCATCGACAAGGACCTCGCCTCCTCGCTCCTCGCCCGGGTCCTTGGCGCCGACCGATTCGTCATCAGCACGGCCGTCGAGCGGGTCGCCCTCAACTGGGGGCGGCCGTCCCAGCGCTGGGTCGACCGGCTCACCCTCGCCGAGGCGAAGGCGTACCTCGCCGAGGGCGTCCACTTCGCCCCGGGCTCGATGGCGCCGAAGATCGAGGCCGCCATCGAGTTCCTGGAAGCCGGCGGCGAGGCGGCGATCGTCACGAGCCCGGAGCGGCTCGAGGCCGCCCTGGCGGGTCGGGCCGGTACCTGGATCGTGCCGGGCTGAACCGAGGGCGCCGGCGGGTTCGGCGGCGGGTCGCTCAGGCTAGCTGTTGTCCCTCACGACGTTGGTGACACCATCAGACCGCAAGCTCTCGCAGTCGCTGCCGCGGTGTCCGTCCGCCGATGCCGAGGTGGGGGCGTTCCTCGTTGTACCACACGACGAAGCGGGCGAGGGCCCGAGACCGTTCCTGGGCACTCGTGAAGACCTCGTGGTAGAGGCATTCGGAGAGGACCGTCCGGATCGGGCGCTCGACCTTGCCGGTCGTCTGGGGTCGATACGGCCGGGTCCGGGTGTGCTTGATGGCGAGGAGGCGGAGGACTCGCCGGAAGGCCCGGGAGACGTACGGGCTGCCGTTGTCGGTGAGGACCCGCTCGACCGAGATGCCTTGCTCCGCGAACCAGCGGAGGGCCCGAACGAGGAAGCCAGCCGTCGTCCGACCCGTCTCGTCGGGGAGCAGCTCGGCGATGATGTGCCGGGTTGCGTCATCGAGGGCGACGTGAAGGACCTCCCAGCCGGCGCCTCGCCGCCGACTCCGTCGATCGCCGGTCGCCCGGTGGCCTGGGCGATCGACGATCCGCCCGAGCCGCTTCGTATCGAGGTGGAGGAGCCCACCGGCTCGGGTGTGCTCGGAGCGGCAGATCTCGGTGCTTCGATCAGCTTCGGCTCGCCGACCAATGCATCCCTGCCGACGGAGGACCCGGTGGATCGTTCCGGCCGGCAGGCCCAAGAGCGGGGCGAGCCGGTCGGGTCCCCAGCCGGTCCGGTTCCGGAGGGCGACGATCGTCGCCTCGACGAAGACGTCGGGCCGCTGGGGGCTCGTCCGCGGCCGCGAGCTCCGATCGATGAGCCCCTCGGTCCGATGGGCCTGCCAGCGGGGGAGCCAGCGATAGTAGAAGCGCCGGCTCACGCGGGCGGCGAGGCAGGCCGCCGTAACCGTCATCCCGGCCTCGACGAGCTCGAAGACCGTGGCCCGGCCCCGTGGCGTCAGCCGGGCGTTCGGGTGACAATGGACCATCGAGGAGCCCTCCTGCTAGCTGAGGTCGTGCTGAACACCCTCACCCTAGCAAGCGACGGGCTCCTCGGTGTAACCAACGTCCTGAGAGAAGAGAGCAGGGCTCTCCCGTCGCGACGCCGGCCGCCCAATGTGACGAGCGAGGGGGATCGTGCTGGGCGCCAGAGGCAGATGCCCAGCCCTGGTAGGTCGCTCCGAGTGTGGTTGCCAGTTAGCGGACCGACGGCGACCCGGCCGCGGCGACTGCCACCGACCAGAACTCGACCTCCTTCTCCGTGAGGCTCGTTCTCCCAAGCAGTTCCTTCCGGATGCGGAGGACCAGCTGTCGTGCCGCCCTACTGCGGTCGACCGGCTGGTCCGCCCCGCTCTTGACCGCCTCGAAGAACTCGTTCAGCGCTCGAACGACATCGTCCGGGCAGTAGAGCCAGGCGAGGCGGGCTTCCCGCACGAACCGATCCCGCCCCGCCAGGTCTGGACTCGGCGACTCGTAGAAGGCGGCCAGCTCGCTGACCAGTTCGAAGTAGCGCTGGATCCGGCGCAGGCGGCGTCAGTCGCTTCCGTGGCCGCCCGCTCCGCGGCCGAGCGCGGCGTCGAGGCGCCGACGGAAGGCCTCCGGATCGATGGCAGGATAGCGGTAGAGGAGCGGCTCGATCCGGTTGAACAGCTCCCTTAGCCGCTCGCCCTCGATGAGCCCCCGACGCAGCATCTCCGCGACGTCAGTCTGGTCGAGCGGGTGCCCGCGCTCGATCTTCGCCAGTGCTTGAGCGTAGAGATCGTAGTGGCGAACCGTCAGCTGGCCGTGTCGGGCGACGAAGGGGCTACGATCGCGCCAGCCGGGCAGCTCGGGGATGAAGTCGGCCGGCGACGCGAGCTCGACGTTCACTTCGAGTCGCTCCTTGAGGTCCTGGATGGCGCGGAGGAGCTCGTCACTCGCGGGCTCGAGATGAATGTCGACGTCGATCGTGCTCTCGCGCCAGCCGGACACCACGGCCGTCGCCCCGCCGACCAGGTAACACGTCGATTCCTCGCGCACGGCTCGGCCGAGGCCGTCGAGGAAGGCTGTGATCCGCCGGGCGTCAGCGGCGCGGCGCATGCGCCCGGGAGCTCCCGGTCGATCGGATCGGCGTGGTCCGGGTTCTCCGGCCGCGTCGACCAGGGCCCTCCAGGGCTCGCTCGAAGCTGACGAGGCGGCGGATGAGGGCGTTGTAGGCCGCATGGGCACCGGCCGGATCCTCGTCTTCCAGGAGCGTGTAGAGGCGGTGCTCCGGCGCGCTGATCCGCACCTCGGGGACGTCGAGCCCGGCCGCCCGGAGCCGGCCGGCCCCGATGGCGACGAGGAGCGCCTCGACCGTTTCGCGGCCGGCGGCGAGGTCGGTCAGCCCCTTCCGAACGAGATCGCCACCCGGCAGCGCTGTGAGGAGGTGCCGACGCATGAGCCGAATGGTAGCCCTCGAACGGCGCCGACCACGGATCCTGCCGATGGGGCCCGGGCTTCCGCGGCGTGTTCGGGCGCCTCAGCGGAGGTCGCGCAGACGAGAGAGATTCGCGCCGACGCCCGTCGTCGAGGGCAGCCAGGACCGCCGACACATCCGTCACGTCGACGAGCGGGCGTCCTGGGAGCCGCGGGAGCGCGCGCGGCGGCGAGGTTGTGCTATTCAGGTGGCCGTGCACGACGTCCGCTTCGGGCCGACGGTGGCCGGCACCTTCCTCGAGCGCTGCTCCCGCTTCCACGTTCGGGCCGCCGTCGACGGCGAACCCGTCCTCGCCCACCTGCCGAACTCCGGTCGCCTCCACGAGCTCCTCGCCCCCGGCGCGCCGATCCGGCTGATTCCGCGACCGCGGGCGGGGCGCCGAACCCCCTACGACCTCGTTCTCGTCGCTCGGCCGGGGCCGCCGGGACCGGATCCGGACGAGGGCCACCCCGCGACCGCGCCCCGCTGGGCGAGCGTCGACGCCCGCCTCCCGCCGACGATCGTGGCAGCGGCCGCGGCGAGGGGTGCCATCCCCGCCCTCGTCGGGTACGAGCTCGTCGCCCGGGAGCCGCGCCTCGGCGCCGGGCGGGCCGACCTCCTCTTCCGCGGGCCGGACGGGCTCGCCCTCGTCGAGGCGAAGTCGATCACCCTCGTCGAGGACGGCGTCGCCCTCTTCCCCGATTCGCCGACGAGGCGCGGCGCCCGCCACCTCGCCGAGCTGGCCGCCCGCCGCGATCTGCGGCGCCTCGTCGTCTTCGTCGTCGGGCGCGACGATGCCCGGGTCGTCCGCCCGAACACCCCGGCCGACCCGGCCTTCGGGACCGCGTTCCGGCACGCCCTCCGGGGCGGCGTCGAGGCGCTCGGCCTGCGCTGCGAGGCGGACGAGGCGGGGATCCGGGTCCTCGGGACGATCCCGGTCGAGACGTACGACCCGACCGCCCCCGTTGCTCCCCTCCCCGACCACGTCCGCCCCGGCCTCCGGCTCCTCGTCGTGGGACTCAACCCCGGCCACTACTCGGCCTGGCACCGGAGCTACTTCGCCCGGCCGGGAAACCGCTTCTGGCCGGCGATGCGGGCCGCCGGGCTCGTCCCGGGCTGGGCCGGCCCGGGCAGCGAGGCATGGTGCTGCCGGACCCTCGGGATCGGGTTCACCGACGTGGTCAAGCGCCCGACCCGTTCGATCGAGGAGCTCGAGCCGGCCGAGTGGACCACCGGCGCGGAGCGCCTCCGCGAGCTCGTCCGGCGGCTCAAGCCGGAAACCGTCGCCTTCGTCGGCCTTCGCGGCGCCCGGGCGGTCCTCGGCCGAAGGGTCGGGCCCGGCCCGCAGTCGGCCTCCCTCGAAGGCGCCGCCGTCGTCGTCCTCCCCTCGACGAGCGGCCGCCAGGCCGCGTACCGGGGGCGCGAGATCCTCGCCGCGGCCCGGGGACTCGCCCACCGGCTGCCCGCCCTGACACGCTGAGCGAGCTGCCCCATTTGCTCAGAGTCGTGAGTAAAATTACTCAACGTCGTGAGCATTCCGTCGTCGTATCGTCGCCCGCAGGCCGCCGAGCTGGCCCGCCGGCTCGCCGAGCCGCGGCGCTTCATCCAGGTCGTCGCCGGTCCGCGCCAGGTCGGCAAGTCGACCCTCGTCCAGCAGGTGACGGCCGATCTCGAGGTCCCCGTTCGATACGCGAGCGCCGACGAGCCGACGCTCCGCGATCGGACGTGGATCGTGGCCCAGTGGGAGGCGGCCAGGCTCGCCGCCACGGAGCGCAGCGGGAGGGGCGCGGTCCTCGTGCTCGACGAGATCCAGAAGATCCCGGCCTGGTCGGAGACGGTCAAGCAGCTCTGGGACGACGACAGCCGCCGGGGGGTGCCGCTCAAGGTCGTCGTCCTGGGCTCGGCACCGCTCCTCGTCGCTCGCGGGCTGGCGGAGAGCCTTGCCGGTCGGTTCGAGCTCCTCCGGCTCCCGCACTGGTCCTTCTCGGAGATGCGCGATGCCTTCGGGTTCGGCGTCGACGAGTACGTCGTCTACGGCGGCTACCCGGGAGCGGCACCGCTCGTCCATGAGCCCACTCGATGGGCCCGCTACATCCGAGACAGCCTCATCGAGACGACGATCTCGCGAGACGTCCTCCTCCTCACCCGGGTCGACAAGCCGGCTCTTCTCCGCCGACTCTTTGAGCTCGCCTGCCGCCACTCGGGGCAGGTCCTCTCGTACACGAAGATGCTCGGCCAGCTCCAGGATGCCGGGAACACGACGACCCTCGCCCACTACCTCGACCTCCTCGCCGGCGCCGGCATGGTCGTCGGGCTTCAGAAGTACGCCGGTGACGCGGCGCGAAGCCGAGCGTCGAGTCCGAAGCTCCAGGTCCTCAACACCGCCCTCATGAGCGCGACGATGGGGCTCGCCGTGCCCGCGGCGAGGGCCGACCCGGAGCTCTGGGGTCGGCTCGTCGAGTCGGCGGTCGGGGCGCATCTGGCGAACGCCGCCGCCGTCGGCGACTGCTCGCTCTTCTACTGGCGGGATCGGAACCGGGAGGTCGACTTCGTCGTTCGGACCGAGCGTCAGCTCGTCGCCATCGAGGTGAAGAGCGGTCGGCGTCGCGACACGTTGCCGGGCCTCGCCGCCTTCGAGGCGGCGTTTCGACCGACGCGGCGGCTCCCCGTCGGCGGCGACGGCATCGGCCTCGAGGAGTTCCTCGACCGGCCGGTATCTCACTGGGTCAGCTAGCCGAGCGGAGGCCGACCCGGCACGGCTGCCGATCCCGCTCAGGCCGTGCCGTCGCCCGGGGCGCGCACGGCCGGCAGGACGAGCCTCACGGTCGTGCCCGGGTTCCGAGCCAGCACGACCAGCTCGCCCCGATGGAGCGCGGCGATCTCGCGGGTGATGGCGAGCCCGAGCCCGACCCCGTCGGGAGCACGCGCGTCGGCCCGTCCGCGCGTGAACGCCTCGACCATCCGCTCCGGCTCACGGATCCCGGGGCCGTCGTCGCTGACCTCCAGGGCGACCCGACCCCGCTCGCGGCGCGTTTCGACCGTCGGAGCGGGATCCGGCGGCCGGTACCCGTATCGGTAGGCGTTGTCGAGGAGGTTGGCGATCGCCCGCTCGAGGAGCGGCGGTGACGCGCGGACGAAGCAACCGGGGCTGAGCCGCAGGCGAGGCCGCGGCAGGTCCGGATGCGCCGCCGCGAACGTCGCCGCAGCCTCGGCCGCGACGAACGACGCATCGACGACCTCCTCCGCGATCGGGACGCCGCGCCCCTCCACCCGTGCCAGCACGAGCAGGTTGTCGAGGAGCCGGCCGAGCCGATCGAGCCGCTCGATGGTCGAGTCGAGGGCGGCCCGGAGCGCAGCCGGATCGTCGGGACCCATCGCTCCCGCCTCGGCGGCGGCTCGGGCCGCCGCGAGGGGTGTCCGCAGCTCGTGCGAGGCGTCGGCGACGAAGCGACCCTGGCGGCGATGCGCCTCCTCCAGCGGCCGGAGGGAGCGGCCGGCGAGGATCCAGCCGGCAACCGCGAAGGCGACGACCGCGATGGCGTCGGCGACGATGAGCGCCAGACCGATCCGGGCGACCGTGGCGGCGTACGTGAGATCGTCGGCGTTGACCTCGGCGTCGGGGGCGAGGACGTGGGCGAAGGCGACGTAGAAGGCGAGGCTGAAGACGCCGAGGACGGCCGTCAGGATCGCCGTGTAGAGGAGCGCCAGTCGCCAGCGCGTCCGCCGAAAGAGCGTCACGGTCGCTCGACCTACGGCCTCGTCGGGGCGCGGAGTCGATACCCGAGGCCCCGGATCGTCTCGATGAGACCGTCGCGCCGGCCGCCGTCGAGCTTGCGCCGAAGGGAGCGGACGTAGACCTCGAGGACGTTCGAGTCGATCTCCGACGCCGCATCCCAGAGGACGTCGGTGATCCGGTCGCGGCTGAGGACCTGGCCCGGATGACGGGCGAGAAGCTCGAGGAGGGCGAACTCCCGCGGCGTCAGGCGGATCGATCGTCCGCGGCGCCAGACGCCCATCGTCGCCGGGTCGAGCTCGAGATCGCCGACCGTCAGGCGCGGCTGTCGCCGCTCGTCGCGGCGCCGCGCGAGGGCCCGGACCCGGGCCCGCAGCTCCGCCATCGCGAACGGCTTCACGAGGTAGTCGTCGGCCCCGGCGTCCAGACCGGCGACCCGATCTTCCGTCGCGCCGAGGGCCGTGAGGAGGAGGACGGGCGGGGACGACGGCCGCGCGCGGAGTCGGGCGAGGATCGTGAGGCCGTCGTCACCGGGGAGGACGATGTCGAGGATGACCAGGTCGTACGGGTAGGTCTCGAGCCAGTCGAGCGCCTCGCGACCATCGCCGACGAGGTCGACGGCGTGGCCGTCGATGCGCAGGCTGGAGGCGACCGCCTCGCCGATCACGGAGTCATCTTCGACGACGAGGATGCGCATCGCGGGTCCCAGCGTACCGCGGGACGTGACGGGGCGGCCCGACGCCGAACGTCGAGCCGCCCTGCCGACCGGCGTGTCGGGGGAGGTGACCCTACTCCTCGCCCTCGAACTGGTGGTCGACGTTCTGGCCGTCGGGATCCTGGTGGCCGCCGGGCCCGTCGGCCTCCGCCCCCTTCGTCTCGCCGGCCTCGGGGGTCTCCTGAGCCTCGGGGGTCTCCTGAGCGGCCTGCGTCTCCTGAGCCTCGGGGGTCTCCTGAGCGGCCGGCGTCTCCTGGGCGGCGGGCGTCTCCTGGGCCTCGGGGGTGGCCGGGTTCGACGGGGCGACCGGCTCGACCTGGCCCGCCGGCGTCTGCGGCTGCGCGGTGGCCGACGGCGACGGGCTCGCTGCGAAGACCGCGGCGGCACCCCCGACGAGGAGGGCGGCGACCGCGGCGGCGGCCGCCGACCGGATGCGTTGTCCGTTCATACCTGGACCTCCTTGCTGCGATCCCGGCTCCGGGTGGAGCCGTCGGGAGCCATCGTGGAGCCAGGACCTGAACCGAACCTGAACCCCCCGGCCGTGACGGCGACGACGAGCCGGCGGGGCCTCCGTCCGGCTACGCCTCGATGCTCAGCCCCACCTCGAAGACCGCCCCCTCGACGATCCGCCAGGCCCGCAGACTCGGCTCGCCGGTGACCGGGTCCGCTTCCTCGGGGGCGAGGGAGACGAGGATGTAGAGGGCGTCGGGATAGAAGGCGAGGCCGATGTCGGTCGGCGACGGCTTCGCCGGCGAGCGGACGTGGGAGTGGACGATGGCCCAGAAGGTCTCGCCCCGCTCCTCGGTCTCGAGGGTGAGCCGGAGGAGGTCTTCGGGGTGGATCTCGTAGCGGTACGGCGAGGCGGCCCGGTTCCGGGTCGGCTCGAAGCGGAGGGCGGATCCCCCGGCGGCCGCCGGCCGGTCGCCGATGACGAGCCCGCAGGCCTCGTTCGGGTACTCGGCCCGGGCGTGGGCGACGATGGCGTCGCGGATCGATCGCGGCAGGGCGACGTGGGCGGGGCCCGGGTGCTCCGGGACGGGACGGGGCGACGGTGTCGTCACGCGGCCAAGGTCAGCGGACGAGGCGAGGGGCCCGGCCGAACCCGCCCCTCACCACCAGTTCACGCCCCCTTCGAGGTCGGCCTCCATCTCGTCGAGCTCCCGGGTGAACGTCCCGGCCGAGAGGTACTTCCAGCCGCCGTCGGGGAGGAGGGCGACGATCGTCCCGGAACGCATCTGACTCGCCACCCGGGCCGCCGCGACGAGGACCGCCCCGCAGGACGGCCCCCCGAAGATCCCCTCCTTGAAGACGAGGTCGCGGAGGGCGGCGATGGCGTCCCGGTTCGAGACGAGGAACTTCCCGTCGAGGAGCGAGGGATCGAAGATCTCGGGGACGAACCCCTCGTCGAGGGAGCGCAGACCCTGGACGTTCTCGCCGGGGAGCGGCTCGGCGGCATAGACCTTCACCCCGGGCTTGCGCTCCTTCAGGTAGCGGGAGACCCCCATGAGCGTCCCGCCGGTCCCGAGGCCGGCGACGAAGACGTCGACCTCGGGGCAGTCGGCGAGGATCTCGGGTCCCGTCGTCTCGTAGTGGGCGAGGGGGTTCGCCGGGTTGCCGTACTGGTACGGCATGACGAACCGCTCGTCGCGCTCGACGAGGTGCTTGGCGAGGGCGATCGCCCCGTTCGAGCCGAGGTGGCCGGGGGAATCGATGATCTCCGCCCCGAAGAGGGCGGCCATCTGGCGCCGCTCCTGGGTGACGTTGTCGGGCATGACGAGGGCGACCCGATAGCCCTTCCGCCGCCCGATCATCGCCAGGGCGATGCCGGTGTTCCCCGACGTCGGCTCGAGGATGATCGAGTCCGGCGTCAGGAGCCCGCGCCGCTCGAGGTCCTCGACGAGGTACTTCGCCGTCCGGTCCTTCACCGAGCCGGTCGGGTTGTACATCTCGAGCTTGGCGAAGATCCGGACGGCCGGATTCGGGCTCATCCGGGGGATGGCGACGAGGGGAGTGTGGCCGACGGCGTCGAGGATGTCCTCGTAGCGGCCGCCGTGGCGGGGCAGGGCGGCGTGGTCGTGGAGGGGGGCCGGGGCCTCCACGGCCCGTTCGAGGGGCCGCCTCGCCGGGAGGGCCGCCATCGTCACCCTCACCTCCGGTCGACCGGGCACGGGCCGCTCGTTGCCCCGCCGGCCATGGCCGGCAGGATGATGACGGTGTCGCCCTCGCGGACGGGGGTTGCCCGCTCCTGGAGGTAGCGGATGTCCTGGCCGTCGAGGTAGACGTTGACGAAGCGGTTGAGCGCCCCGTCTTCGGTCAGGAGCTGCCCCCGGAGCGCCGGGTAGCGGGCGACGAGCGCCTCGATGACCTCGCCGACCGTCGAGCCTTCGACCTCGACCTCCTTCGCCCCGCCGACGTTCGCCCGAAGGACCGGGGGGATCCGAACGACGGTCATCGGCCGACCTCGCTCGCGGCACCGGTCGGCGCGCTCGGGGTGGCGCCCGCAGCGCTCGCCGAGCCGCCGAGGACGAAGACGCCGCCTCCGCTCGGCGAGGCCGCCGCCACCGGGGCCCCCGCCGTCCGGGCCGCCGTCGCCGCCTCACCGCAGACGGGGCAGTTCGGGTCGCGCCGGAGCTTCAGCTCGGTGAACGTGCCGTCGAGGGCGTCGAAGAGGAGGAGGCGCCCGGCCAGGGGCTCGCCGATCCCGAGGAGGAGCTTGAGGGCCTCGTTCGCCTGGAGGAGCCCCATGATCCCGGGCACGACGCCCAAGACGCCGGCGACCGAGCAGCCGGGGGCGAGCTCCGGCGGCGGCGGCGTCGGGTAGAGGCACCGGTAGCACGGCCCTTCGTAGGGGATGAACGTCGTGAGCTGGCCCTCGAAGCGGAAGACGCTGGCGTGGACGACGGGGATCCGGAGCGGCACCGCGGCGTCGTTCACGGCGTAGCGGGTCTCGAAGGTGTCGGTGCCGTCGATGACGACGTCGTAGCCCTCGATGATCCGGGCCGCGTTCGCCTCGGTCAGCATCTCCTCGTGGGCGATGACGGTGACGTCGGGGTTGAGGGCGGTGATCGTCTTGCGGGCCGAATCGACCTTCCGCTCCCCGACCCGGTCGGTCGTGTGGAGGACCTGGCGCTGGAGGTTCGAGAGGTCGACGACGTCGAAGTCGACGATCCCGATGGTGCCGACGCCGGCCGCGGCCAGGTAGAGGGCGGCCGGGCTGCCGAGGCCGCCGGCGCCGATGAGGAGGACCTTCGAATCGAGGAGCTTCGCCTGGCCCTCGGCCCCGACTTCGGGGATGAGGAGGTGGCGGCTGTAGCGGATCTTCTGCTCGTGGGTCAGGACGACCGGCGCCGTCCACGGGAGGCCCTGGGCCTTCCAGGCCTGGAAGCCGCCGCTCATCGAGGCGACGTTCGTGTAGCCGAGTTCCTGAAGGGTCCGGCCGGCGAAGAGGGAGCGGATCCCGCCGGCGCAGTAGAGGACGACGGGGCGGTCACGATCGGGGACGGCCGCCTCGATCTGCTGCTCGATGTAGCTCTTCCCGACGTGGATGGCGCCGGGGATGTGGCCTTGCTCCCACTCGCTGTCCTCGCGGACGTCGATGATGGCGACGCCCGGGTTCTGCTCGCGGAGGAGCTCGACTTCGGCCGGGCTCAGCTCCCGGACTTGCGATCTGGCCTCACGGAGGAGGTCGGCGTACGACTTCGGCATCGGTCTTCGATCACGTTCCTTCGACGGACGACCAGCGGCTGGTCGGAGGGGACGGGAGGGGGGACGCCGCTCCGGCCGATGGCCGGACCTCGTCCCGGGGCAGGGGCGCCGGCTCAGCGAGCCGGCCCGAGACACCTGCAGCGGCCCGCGACGGGGACGGTCACGGGGTGGATCCGGGCGCCGGCGGGCGCGTGGGTCGCCGTCACCGGCGTGCCTCCTCGGTCTCGCTCTGTTGCACCGCCGCCGCGGGCTGCGGCGTTCGGGCGGCCCCTCGGTCGGCTCGATCGACGCCCTCCCCGACGACGACGGCCGTCGAGGTCGGTGCCGGACCCGGATCTCCCGCGGCGCCGTCGGAGCCCGTCGCGGTCGTCCCGGAGGCAAGCTCGTCGAGGGCCCGGCGGAGCGTGTCGTGGCTGAGCATCGCGCACTTGAGGCGGGCCGGGCTGATCTCGATCCCGAGGAGCTCGAGGAGGTCGTCGGCCCGGAAGGCGGCGACGACGGCGAGGGGCTTGCCCTTGATCTCGTCGGTCAGGAGCGACGCCGAGGCCTGGCTGATCGCGCAGCCGCGGCCGGTGAAGGCGACCCGTTCGACGACGCCGTCTCGGACGCCGAGCTGGAGGGTGATCCGGTCGCCGCAGAGGGGGTTGTGGCCCTCGACGGAGACGGACGGGGCTTCGAGGACGCCGAAGTTGTGGGGCCGGCGGTAGTGTTCGAGGATGTAGTCGCGGTAGAGGTCGTCCATCGGTCGGGGGCAGTGTAGCGCGTGGCGCTAATTCCGACCAGCGGCCTCGGGATTGGCGATGGCCGAGCGCGGCGCATCGAGCGAGCGGTCGACGGGCTCGTTCCCGTCGGTGGTCCGCACGGCGCCGCGAACCGCTCGCCGCCGCGTCCCGCCGTGGGTGGGGCGATCCGGCGCGATCCATGTCGGCGGGGGTTGACGGCGGCGGATCTGGGTCATCTTCTCGCCAGGCGGGCGCTAGATGGCCCGCGACCGGCTCCGACCGGCCATCGCCCCGGCGGCCGGGTCGTCACCGAGCGTGAGCGCGCCGAGCCAGCTCCTCGCCGCCGGACCGTCGACGGCCGGCAACCGGACAGACGTGCGCCTCGTGAGCGTATGTCCGCCAGACGCGGGAGGAGGGGGCACCGGCCGGTGGTGAGGCGCTTGCCGTCGTGCTCGTCCGAGCGTGGCGAGCCGGCGTCCGGGGCTCCCCTCCGGGCCCGAGCCTCGAAACACCCGCGCTCGCGCTCAGCTCACGAGAACATGACCGGAATGCGGGGGAGCGGAACCGGCTGCCACTTCGTGACGACCCGCGACCCGCGCTCGTGCTCAGCTCACGAGAACATGACCGAAAGGCGGGCGAGGCGGATCGGCCGCCTCGATGATTTCGGCCCCCGGATGAACCTTCGTGAGACCATGACCGAAGGGTGAGGGAGCCGGACGGGACAGCGCCAGGGTCCGTCGGGTCGCGGATCGCCGACGAGGGCGCCGAGCGCTCCGCCGCCTACCGTTCCTGTCCGTCTGCAGTGGGATCGAGGACGACCAGCCCACCGAAGGCCAGCCGCCCGAAGCCTCGGTCGCGCGTCAGGAGCCGGTCGGCGTGGCACGCGGCATGGGCCCCGACGAGGAAGTCGGCAACGACCCGGTCCCGCGGGCCGCCGCGAGCTCGGTACGCCCGCCACGCCTCGCCCGCCCGGAGTGCCGCTTCCCGGGTCAGCGGCGCATAGGCGACGGGGATCGCCTCCATGGCCGCAACGGCCGCACGCGCGTCGGCGAACACTGCAGCGACCTCAGCCCAGACAACCTCGCAAGCAATGAGCTCGCCCTCGGCGAGGCAACGTCGCAACGCCGAGAGCGATCCGTCGCGATACCGGGGATCGTCTCCGAAGACGTCGAGCAGGACGTTGGTGTCGACGGCGGTGATCACGCCGGCTCGCGAAGCGAGGGCCGGGGGCCTCGGAGCGCATCGACCGCCGCGTCGGTCCCCTCGGGCAGCTCGACGATGCCCACGAGGGCATCGAGTCGGTCACGGACGACCTTTCGACCGACCAGGCGACCGCCCTCCTCCTCGAACTCGATCTCGACGCCCGGCCGCAGCCCGAGCCGATCGCGCAGCGGCTTCGGAATCGTAACCTGGCCTCGTTCACCGACCGTGGATTTCATACCGATACGATATGCATGCGTACTCAGGCCGTCAACGGCGACGGGCCGGGACGTCAGCGGGCGAAGAGCGCGATGACCTCCCGGAGGCCGGCGGCGAGGGCGTCGACGTCCTCGGGCGTCGAGAAGACCGAGAAACTGGCCCGGGTCGTCGCCGCGACGTCGAGCCGCTCGTGGAGCGGCATCGTACAGTGGTGGCCGGCCCGGACGCAGATCCCGAAGCGGTCGAGCACCTGGGCGACGTCGTGGGGGTGGATCCCCGGCAGGTTGAAGGCGACGACCCCGCCTCGCTGCTCGGCCGGGGGCCCGTAGAGGACGATCTCGGGGAGCTCCCGCCGGAGCGTCTCGAGGGCGTAGGCGACGAGCCGTTGCTCGTGCTCCCGGACCCGCTCCATCCCGAGCCCCATGAGGTACTCCGCCGCCGCCCCGAGCCCGACCGCCGCCGCCACGTCCGGCGTCCCGGCCTCGAACTTCCACGGCACCTCGTTCCACTCCGAGCGCCGGAGCCGAACCTCGCGGATCATCTCGCCGCCGCCGAGGAACGGCGGCATCGCCTCGAGGAGCTCGCGCCGGCCCCAGAGGACGCCCGAACCCATCGGCCCGAGCATCTTGTGGCCCGAGAAGGCGTAGAAGTCGCAGCCGAGGGCCCGAACGTCGACCGGCAGGTGCGGGACGGCCTGGGCGCCGTCGACGAGGACGAGGGCGCCGGCGGCGTGGGCCCGCTCGACGATCTCCGGGATCGGGTTGATCGTCCCGAGGGTGTTGCTGACGTGGGTGACGGCGACGAGCTTCGGTCGGAGGCGGAGGAGGACGTCGTAGACGTCGAGCCGGAGGAGCCCCTCGTCGGTGATCGGGATGAACTCGAGGTCGGCGTCCCGCTCCTGGGCGAGGAGCTGCCAGGGGACGAGGTTCGAGTGGTGCTCCATCTCGGTCAGGACGATGACGTCGCCTCGACCGATCGCCTGGCGGGCCCAGGTGTGGGCGACGAGGTTGATCGCCTCGGTCGTGTTCCGGGTGAAGACGATCTCCTGCGGATCAGCGCCGATGAAGCGGGCGAGGGTCGCCCGGGCGGCCTCGTAGGCGGCCGTCGCCCGCTCGGCGATCTCGTAGATCCCGCGGTGGACGTTCGCGTTGTACTCGCGGTAGTACCGGTCGAGGGTCTCGAGGACGACCCGCGGCTTCTGGCTCGTGGCGGCCGAATCGAGGTAGACGAGCGGCCGACCGCGAACGGTCGTCGCAAGGATCGGGAAGTCGGCCCGGAGGGCGTGAGGATCGAGGGGCGCCGGGCGGCCCGCCCCGGCCTCCTGCGTTGCCCCCGCCGTCGTTTCGATCGCCATGGCGCCGCCTCCGATCGCTCCGTGCTCGCCGCCCGAAAGCCCGTGCCGCTCGCCGACCGTACTAGTGGGCCGCCCCGGCCGGCTCGGCTTCCGCCTCGCCCGGGCCGGGCTCGAGCGGGACCCGGAGGGCGTCGTCCGAGACGTCGGGGGCGAGCCCCGCCTCGCGGAGGATCGGCCCGTAGCCCTGCTCCTCGAGCTCGAGGGCGAGCTCCTTGCCGCCGCTCTTGACGATCCGCCCCGCAGCGAGGACGTGGACCCGGTCGGGGGTGATGTAGTTGAGGAGCCGCTGATAGTGGGTGATGAGGATCACCCCCATGTTGGGGTTCAGCATCGCGTTCACGCCCTGGGCGACGATCCGTAGGGCGTCGATGTCGAGGCCCGAATCGGTCTCGTCGAGGATCGCCATCTCCGGCTCCAGGACCGCCATCTGGAGCATCTCGAGCCGCTTCTTCTCGCCGCCGCTGAAGCCGTCGTTGACGTAGCGGGCGGCGAAGCTCTCGTCCATCTTGAGGAGGGCAAACTTCTCCCGGAGCTTGCGGCGGAACTCGAGCATGCTGATCCCGCCGCGGGCCGGGTCGGTCGGGTCGACGTCGGTGGTGCGGTCGACGCCGAGGAGCTTGGCGTTGAGGGCAGCCCGCAGGAAGCTGGCGACCGAGAGACCCGGGATCGCGGTCGGGTACTGGAAGGCGAGGAAGAGCCCCAGGCGAGCCCGCTTGTCCGGCGAGAGCTCGAGGATGTTCCGGCCCTTCCAGCGAACCTCGCCGGCGGTGACCTCGTAGGCGGGATGGCCCATGAGGGCGTAGGCGAGGGTCGTCTTGCCCGAACCGTTCGGGCCCATGATCGCGTGGACCTCGCCCTTGGCGACCTCGAGATCGATCCCCTTGAGGATCTCCCGCTCGGGGTGGCCGGCCGGCGCGACCCGAAGGCCGCGGATGACGAGGACCCGGTCGTCGCTGCTCACTGGTTCGTGTCGCTCCTTCATGCGCTCGACGGTGGCGTTGGCTGGATCGGCGGCGGATCGGGAGGGATCGGCTCAACCCGCCGCGTCGACGCCACCCGTACCGGCCGCCGTCCCGACGGCGAGCGGTTCGGGCGTCGCCGGTCCGCCGACGACGGCCCCGCGCCGGCTCCCGACGAGCTCGGCCGCGACCGGCCGCGGCGGGAGGAAGTCGGCGAGGGTGAGCGTCTCGAGGGCGCCGGCGACGGCGTCCCGGATCCGCAGCCAGAGGAGGTTGACGGTGCACTTCGCCGTCCGCCCGCAGACGTGCTCGAGGGGATCGTCGGTCACGCAGATCATCGGCGCGATCGGCCCCTCGAGGGCCCGGAGGATCTCGAGCATCCGGATCTCCTCGGGCGGGCGAGCGAGCTGGTAGCCGCCCCGGGCGCCGCGGGTACTCGTCACGAGCCCCGCTTCGCGGAGCCCGAGGGCGAGCTGCTCGAGGTAGGGGCGCGGGAGCTCCTCTTCGGCGGCGATCTCGGCGAGCGAGGCCGGCCCGGAGCCGTAGTGGCGCCCGAGCTGGACCATGAGCCGGACGCCGTACTCGCCCTTCGTCGAGAAGGCGACGGCGCCGCTGCCGTGGTAGGTGGTGCGCTGGCTCAGGGTTCGGTCCTCGCTCGTGACGCTCGGGTCGATCGGTCGACGGGTTGCTCGGCGGCTGCGGGCCCGCGGGCGCGGGCGACGCACAGACAAGGCTCGGCCTCGGCCGCGGGCGCTGACGCGCCGCGAATTCCGAGCAAATCCGTCGGGATTGAGTATAGCCGGGCGGGCCGTTGCGTCAACCGCCCGGTCGGCCGGCGTCGAGCGGCGACCCCGGGACGGCGTCGACGTAGGTCTCGACCCCCGGATCGGGACGCGACGGCCTGGTACTCCCGGCCCATCGTCGACGCGCCCGGCCGCGACTACCGTCGGGCCTACGCCCCACCGCCGGCCGGCCGGCGGCCCGGCGTCCCCGAGATCGCGGTGCCCGTGCCGGAGCCGGGCCCGAAGGAGCAGAGTCCGTCGAAGGTGATCGAAGAGCGCCACACTGGGGAGGGACTCGCGGTCGGGCCGCTGGGCACGTCCTCGACATCCCCGCGCCCGGCGCCGCCCCGTCTCGCCGCCGACGCCGATCCCGGCGGCCCCGGTCCCGACCTCGAGGCCGTCCTCGCCGGCATCGTCGAGCGGGCCGTCGTCCTCTTCGGGGCCGACGCTGCCGGACTGTGGCACGTCGACCCCGAGGCCGAGCGACCCTTCCGGCTCGCCGCCCAGCATGGCCTGGGCACCGACCTCCTCGACTTCGTCGCCGGCCTCCGCCGGGACGAGCCGGCGCCCGGCCTCGCCGCGCTCGCCGGGGGGCGGGTCGTCGTCATCGACCGGGCGGATGCCTACCACGAGCGACTCGGCACCATCTACGACGCCAACGGCTTTCGGACGATCTGCTTCGTCCCCGCCGTCCTCGACGAAGGTCCGCTCGGGCTCCTCGTCCTCTATCACCGGGCCGAGCACATCTGGACCGACGCCGCCCGAGCCCTCGCCCGAGGCTTTGCCGAGCACGTCGCGATGGCGATCCAGAACGGCCGCCTCTACGCATCGGTTCGGGGGCTCGCCGCCCGCCTCCAGGCGATCCAGGACCTCGGGCTTCGGCTCGACCGGATCCGCGACGTCGCGGCCGTCGGCGCGGCGATCGTCGACGAGGTGCGCCGGCTCCTCGACGTCGACACCGTCCGCGTCTATCGGGTCGACCACCCGAGCCGGACCTGCGAACCGATCGCCTTCTGGGGCCGCTTCATGGGGGTCGACGACCCGAGCCCGGAGCTCCTTCGGGTCGAGGTCGGTCGCGGCCTGACCGGCTGGGTCGCCGAGCACGGGACGGTGGTTCGGCTCGGCGACGCCGCCGCCGATCCACGGAGCCTCGTCGTCGGCCGGATCGGGGGCCCCGAATCGATCCTCCTCGTCCCGATGCGGTCGGAGACCCGGATCCTCGGCGTCATCGTCGTGAGCAAGGAACGCCGCGACTGGTTCGACGCCGACGACGAGCAGCTCCTCACGATTTTCGCCGCCCACGCCGGCCAGGCGCTCGCCAACGCCGAGCACCACGCCCGGCTCCGTGAGCAGCAGGTCGCCCTCGAGCGCCAGCTCGCCGGCCAGCGGCGGCTCCTCGAGGTGACCGAGCGCCTCCTGGCGGCCCGCGATCCGGCCGCCGTCCTCGAGGAGATCGCCGACGCCCTGGCCGAGCTCATCCACTACGACACGCTCACGGTCTACCGGATCGACGCCGCCGCCGGCGTCCGACGGGCGGTCCTCTGCCGCGACCGGTTCGCCGAGGCGATCCTCGGCCACGAGACGCCGCTCGATTGGGGCCTGACGGGCTGGGCGATCGAGCACAAGCAGGCCGTCCTCGCCAACGACGCCCACCTCGACCCCCGGGCGACCCAGATCCCCGGAACCCCCTTCGAGCCGGAGTCGATGATCGTCGTTCCCCTCGTCGCCGGGGGCGCGGTCGTCGGGACCCTGAACGTCGGGCGGGTCGGAGGGAGTGAGGCACACTTCTCGGCGGCCGAGTGCGAGCTCGTCCAACTCTTCGCCGCCCAGGCCGGGATCGCCCTCGCAAACGCCGAGGCGCACAGAGACGCCGAGGCCCGAGCCCGCCTCGACAGCCTGACCGGGCTCCACAACCACGGCGCCTTCCAGGCCGACCTCGCCCGGGCCGTCGGCGCTGGCCCCGACTCGCCCTTCGCCCTCCTCATGCTCGATCTCGACGGCTTCAAGGCGTACAACGACCGCTGGGGCCATCCCGCCGGCGACGAGCTCCTCCGACGGATCGGAGGCGCCATCGGGGCCGCAATCCGGGCGACCGACCGGGCCTACCGCTACGGCGGCGACGAGTTCGCCGTCCTCCTGGCCGGCGCGGATCGGGGTGCCGCGCGCCGCATCGCGGCCCGGGTCCGGTCCGCGGTCCTCGCCGCCACCGCCGGACAGCAGCCGCGGGTCGGAGCGAGCCTGGGGCTCGCCGTCTTCCCCGAGGACGGCAGCCGACCGGACGAGCTCGTCGCCGTCGCCGACGGGGCGCTCTACCTCGCGAAGCCGTCGGCGAGGCGCCGGGCGGGCGACGGCCACGACGCCGAGATCCGCTCGCTGAATCGGGACCTCGAGACCCGGCTCGCGAGCGAGGCCCACCGCGATCGGGTCACCGGCCTGATGAGGCGCGAAGCGCTCGGCGAGGCGATCGCGGCGGCGCTCTCGGACGGCGGAGCGACGGCCACCGGGCGGCGGCCCGGGACCGCCCTCGTCCTCCTCGATCTCGACCGCTTCGGCACGATCAACGAGACCCTCGGCCACGCCGCCGGGGACGAGCTCCTCGCCGCGGTGGCCGGGCGGATCGGCGACGTCTGCCGCCCGGCCGACCTCGTCGCGCGGGCCGGGAGTGACGAGTTCGCCGTCCTCCTCTCCGACCTCACCGATCCGGATGCCGCCCGCGGGATCGCCGCGAGGATCCTCGACGCCCTCCGGGAGCCCGTCCGGATCGGCGATCACGACGTCTTCGTCGGGGCCTCGATCGGGGTGGTCTCGGCCGAGCTCGAGGCGACGCCGGAGGCGCTCCTCCGGGACGCCGAGGTCGCCCTCCACCGGGCGAAGGAGGCCGGCGGCGATCGGATCGTCGTCTTCGAACCGGGGATGCGCGTCGGCCGCCAGGAACGGCTCGGCCTCGAGGCCGACCTCCGGCGGGCGATCGACCGCGAGCAGCTCCGCCTCCACTACCAGCCGATCATCGACCTCGTCCGGGGGGCGGCGGTCGGTTTCGAGGCCCTCGTCCGCTGGGAGCACCCGGAGCGGGGACTCGTGCCGCCGCTGTCGTTCATCCCGATCGCCGAAGCGACCGGCCTCATCGGCGAGATCGACCGCTGGGTCCTCCGGGCGGCCAGTCGCCAGGCGGCGGCGTGGACGGCGATCCCGGGCTCGACGGGAGCCCCGTTCGTGGGGGTCAACCTCTCGGCCCGCGAATTCGCCGATCCCGACCTCGTCGAGCACGTGCGGCTCGCCCTCGAGGCGGCCGGCCTCCCGCCAGAGCGGCTCGAGCTCGAGATCACCGAGAGCGTCCTCATGGACGAGGGCGGCGCCGGGATCGGCGTCCTCCGCGCGCTCGAAGGCCTCGGGGTACGGCTCGTCCTCGACGACTTCGGGACCGGCTACGCGTCCCTCGGCTATCTGAGCCGCCTCCCCCTCGATGCCGTGAAGATCGACCGGACCTTCGTCGCCCGGCTCCCTGAGGACCGGGCGACGACCTCGATCGTCCGGGCCGTCGTCGGCCTCGCCCACGATCTCGGGATGGCGGTCGTGGCCGAGGGGATCGAGCGGCCGGAACAGCTCGACGTCCTCCTCCGGCTCGGCTGTGACCGAGGCCAGGGCTATCTCTGGGCGAAGCCGCTCCCGCCCGAGCGTCTGGCGGCCGTCCTCGCGGGCGGAACGGTGGGACGCGCGGGGTCGGCTCTCGAGCCGCGGGTGCCGGCGCCGGGCGGGGCCGCCCGGCCGGCCCGAGGCCGGCGGTCGATCAGTCGCGCGAGCTCCCGAAGAGCCGGAGCAGCATGAGGAAGAGGTTGACGAAGTCGAGGTAGAGGACGAAGGCGCCCATGACCGCCCCCTTCTCCATCGATTCCGTCCAGGCGGCGAGCTCGCCCCGACCGATCCGCTGGACGTCGTAGGCGGTCAGACCGGTGAAGACGACGACCCCGACGACCGAGACGACGAAGCCGAGGAACGACGAGCCGAGGAAGGCGTTGACGACGAGGGCGACGAGGATCCCGACGAGGGCCATGAAGAGGTAGGCCCCGAGGCGGGTGAGGTCGCGGCCCGTGATCGCCCCGTAGACCGAGGCGGCGCCGAAGATCGAGGCCGCCGACAGCCCGGCGGCGAGGACCGTCCCGGGCGCGTAGACCCGGAGGATGACCCCGAGGGTGACGCCCATGGTCGCCGCGTAGACGAAGAAGAGGCCGAGAGCCGCCGTCGCCGAGAGCCGCCGGATGGCGAGGCTCAGGGTGAAGGCGAGGCCGAGCTGGACGAGGACGATCGGCAGCCAGAGCCCGGCAAGGCGGGCGAACTGGGCGTCAGAGAGGCCCGAGAGGAGGGCCCCGACCCCGGTCGTCACGAGGAGGCCGACGAACATCCAGAAGAAGGCCTGGCTGAGGAAGGCCGTCGAGAGCGCCGCCGCGGGGCGGACGCCGAGCTGCGAGGGCGAGCGATCGAACATCATCGGGATACCTCCGCGGTGGGTTCACGGATCTCGCCGGAGACCGTCGGGGCGGACCGGACCCGGCCGCGACGACCCGGGCGGGCCGGGGTTGCAGATCGGGCCTCGGCCTGCTCGGCGGCCCGGGCGAGGATCCAGAGCAGATCGGCGAGGCGGTTCAGGTACGGGAGGACGTGGCTCTCCCCGAGGAGGTCGAGGCGCTGGAGCGTGACGACCCGCCGTTCCGCGCGGCGGACCGCCGTCCGGGCGACCTCGAGGGCGGCGCTCGTCATCGTCTCGCCGGGCACGACGAATTCCTTCGGGATCGCCACGTTGCCCTCGACGGCCCGGAGGATCTCGCCAAGGCCGTCCACCATCGCCGGCGTGACCCGGGTCTCGCCGTCCCGGAGTCGATCGGCGAGCTCGCGGGGGGTCGCCAGCTCGGCGCCGACGACGAAGAGTTCGCGCTGGAGCCGGAGGACGAGCTCGTCGAGGCGACCGAAGGCCGGCGGGAGGACGCCGTACTGGGCCTTGAGGGCGAGCTGGGCGCGGGCGATCCCGAGGGCGGCGACGGCCTCGTCGACGGTCCCGTACGCCTCGACCCGGGGGTCGTCCTTGGCGACCCGCGGCCCGCCGTAGAGGAGGCCGGTCGAGCCGTCGTCGCCGCGCCCGGTGGCGACGGCCGATTCGAAGGGGAGGCGCCGGGCGCCGGTCGGGTCGGGCACGGGGGTCGGCCGCCCTACCACATGAGCCCGGCGTCGCGGGGATCCCAGCGCTCGGCGAGGAGCGTGATCTTCACCGGCCGCTCGACGACCGATTCGGCCGCTTCCTTGACCTGGGCGATGAGCGACCCGGCGTACGGGCAGAACGGCGTCGTAAGGATCATCTTGATCTCGGCGGAGTCCTGGCCGAGGATGATCTGCTTGATGAGGGCGAGCTCGACGACGTTCATCCCGATCTCGGGGTCGACGACCGAGCGGAGGGCATCGAGGATCGCCAGCTCGGTCGCCCGGCGCTCGGCGTCGAAGGCGGGGGTCGAGGTCGCGCCGGCCTCGCTCGAGGGGGCCGTCGGCTCGGCGGTCACGGGATCGGCGTGCTGGGTCGCTGGGTCGGTCATCGGCTGGCTCCTACGGTGCGGTCGAAATCATAGCACCGGAGTCGGAATTGACCGCCGACGTCCGAGCCGGGCGCCGAGGCCCGCCCGCCGCGCCGGGGCCGCCGAAGGCCGGCTGGCGTCGCCGGGCGCTCAGGAACCCGCGGCGACCGCCGGCTTGACGACGACGCCCGGGCGCCGATAGGGCTCCGGCAGGATCGCCGCCTCGGCCTCCGTCAACCCGGGACCGACGAGGGACCCGTCGGGCTCGAGGAACTCGCCGTAGCGTTCCGGGTGGTCGGCCGCGTAGCAGTAGGCGGCCGCGATCCCCATGACCCGCAGCTCCGGGTGGTCGGTCAGGAGGCGGGTCAGGTCGTAGCCGGCCCGTCGCAGTTCGAGGAGCTGGCGGACCGTGAGCCGGGAGTTGTAGAGGAACGGCTCGCCGTTGAGGACGAGGGGGTCGACCTTGACCCACTGGATCGTCATCGCTCAGGCGCCCTTGTAGATGGCGGCGAGGAGGCGGTTCCGCGGGCGCGCGTCGCCGCCGAGCCGCCGATGGCCCCGGAAGACACGGATCGCCGCGTCGAGACCGCGGCCCGCCGCCTCCCGCGCCTGGGGCTCGAGGACGGCGGCGAGGGCCGACCGGAGCGCTTCGCAGACGAGGACGAGGTCGTCCATGGCGATCCGCCGCCGCCGGTAGACCGGCACGACCCACTCGGCCCACTGCCGGAGGAGGGACGGGTCGTTCGAGGCGACGACGCGGGCGACGGCCTCGAGGAGCGCCTCCACGTCGCCGTAGAGCATCCGAAGGCGGACTTCCCCGACGCGGTCGCGGAGTTCGGGAGCCCGGGCGAGGGCGATCTCGAGGGTCCGGAGACGGAGCTCGGGAGCGGCGCTCCGGAGGCGGTCGGCGTCGGCGGGCCAGCCGGCGCGCATGTCGCGAGGCGGGAGACCGAGGGCGGGGTGACTCACGGTCGGCAAGTCTAGCGCGTGGGCCGGACCAAGGGCGCAGCACACGGATGGCGCAGCCGGCAGGCCGCCGCAGAGTACCCTTCGGGGCGATGGAAGCGCCACCCGATCGAGCGACGCGGAGGGGGACGGCCGCGGCCGTCGCCGTCGGCGCTCTGACGGCGATCGGCGGCGCGGGCCTCGTCACCCTCCTCGGAACGATCTTCGACCTCTCGGCCGGCCTCCTCGTCGTCGCCTTCTTCGTCGGCCGCTTCGGCGCCCTCGCCGTCGACACCGTCGGGGCGGGGAGCAGCCGGCGGACCCTGGCGACGATCGCCGTCGGGGCCGGGTTGGCCGGAGTCGCCCTGGGTCAGGTCGGCCTCTGGCTCGTCGCCCTCGCCCAGGGCGGAACCCTCGATCTTGCGGGGTTCCTCGCCGAGACGTACGGCGTCCTCGTCCCGGCCGAGCTCGCCCTCGCCGGGCTCGGGGCCTGGTGGCCGTTCCGGCGATGAGCGAACCGACCACCGGGTCGGGGCGCAAGCAGGCCGCCGACCTTCGGTTCCGACGGCCGACCGAGGCCGACCATCGCCGCCTCATCGACCTCGTCGACGACTGGTTCGGCGGCCGGCGGGTCCGGGACGAGCTCGCCCGCTTCTGGTTCCGGGACTTCGCCTCCACCTCCTGGCTCGCCGAGACCGCCGAGGGCGACATCGCCGGCGTCCTCCTCGGCTACCTCGCCCCGGACGATCCGAGGAGGGCGGTCGTCCACCTCCTCGCCGTGAACCCGAACCTCCGCCGGCGGGGCATCGGCCGGGCCCTCATCGAGACCTTCGCGGCCGACGTTCGGGAACGAGGCGCCGAACGGCTCGTCGTCGTCGTCCGACCCGACGAGCCGATCGCCGTCCGCTTCCTCCGGGCCCTCGGCTTCGAGCCTGACCGCGGCCCCGGGACGATGCTCCTCTACGGGACGCCGGCCTACCCGGACTACGAGCGGGCCGGCGAGGACCGGGCGATCTTCCGACGCCCGATCAGCGCCCGGGGCTGACCGGAGCCGGCGCGTCCGTTCCCGTGCCGGCCGCGGGCGCGTCCGTTCCCGTGCCGGCCGCAGCCGCGCCCGCCGCCTCCAGCTCGGCCCGGATCCCCGACGGCGTCAGCTGCTCCCGGAGGAGGCGCCCGAAGCGGGCCGCCCGCGCTCCCTCGGGGACGAGCTCGAGCCAGCGCCGCAGGAGCGCCTCGCCCTCCGCGTAGACGAAGACGTACGGCCGCCACAAGGGATGGTCGATGAACTCGAGCCGCTTCGCGGCCCGCTCGGGGGCCATCTTCCCGACCTCGCGGAGATAGGCGAGGACCTCCTCGGCCGGGCGGCCCTCGGCGTGGCGGAGGAGGGCGGCGTTGATCGCCGCCGCCCCCAGGCGCCGCCGGAGCCGGGCCACGACGGCCGCCCGCTCGGCCGTCTCCCGGCGGCGGACCGGGTCGGCGGCGAGCGGGAGTTCGGCGACGGCGAAGACCTCCTCGAGGAGGTCCGGTTCGTCGGCCGGCGGGACGACGAGGTCGCGACCGAGGTCGGCGAGCCCCTCGCTCAGGAGGCACTCCGGGGTGTCGATGGTGAGAAGGCTCGCCTCGAGGCGGGCGAGCCGGTCGACCAGCTCGGCCTCCTTCCAGGCATGTTCGAGGTGGTGACCCGGGTACGTCTCGTGGGCGACGACGGCGACGAGCTCCGGGGCCCGGATCGGGAGGTCGAGGTTGAGGTCGACCCGCGAGCGACGCCCGCCGTCGTACCAGGTGTAGCCGCTCCAGGGCTGGCCGCGGACGAGGCCGATCCGGAGCGATTCGCCCTCGGGGAGCCCGAAGCGCGCCGCCGCCCGCGCCCGGAAGCGCTCGGCGAGCCAGTGGGCGAGGGGCTCGACCCGGTCCTCCGCGACGGTGAGGGCGGCGTCCCACGCCGCGAGCCGCTCGGCGAGGGGGCCGTCCCCGGGGACGAGGGTCTCGAGCTCCGCTGCCGCGGCCTCGAAGATCGCCTCGTCCCACCAGCGGATCGGGTGGTCGAAGCAGGCGGCAACGAGGTCGCGGTACGGCAGCTCGGCCCCGGCCAGCTCGGCGGCGAGGGTCTCGAGGGCCCGGAGCTGGACGGTCAGCCAGGCGGCCCGGTCGGGCGCTTCGACCTCGCGGGCGACCCGCTCCCGGAGCGCGGCCGCGGCGTCGCGGAGCCGAGCCGGCGGCACGAGCTGCTCGGTCTCGACCCGCGCCTTGAGGTCGGCCGGCCCGACGTAGGCGTCGACGATCCCCGGCCGGTGCTGGTCGAGGCGGAGGGCGAGGAGGATGTACTCGGCGGCGATGGGGTCGGGGGCGGGGACGAAGTGGGTGCCGCCGACGGCCGGTACAGCGTCGGGGCCGGTCATCGGACGGTTCGGTCGGGGCGGTCGGGCGCGGCGTGGTCGGTTCCGCTCGGCGCCGAGTCCTCGCCGAGAAACGGGATCCCGAGCCGCTCGAGGGCGTCGAGGCTGGTCCGGAGGGCGGCCGTCTTCGCCCGGGCGACCTCGCGGACGTACGCCGCCTCCTCCTCGGGGGTCATCGGTCGACCGCGGACGACGTCGGTCGGGCGACCGACCATGAGCCAGGCGAGGTGGTAGCGGTCCATCGTCCCCCAGGCCGCCGAGAGGAGGTCGTCGGAGATCTTGAGCCAGAGGCGGAGCCGGCCGAGGGACGGGGCGGCGGCGAGGCGCTCTCCCTCCTCGACGAGGGCCCGGGTCCGGTCGATGAGCTCCTGACGGGTCACGAACCGAGTGTATCGGCGCCCGCCGGACGGTCGGGCCGGACGGCCGCAGGGTCGAGCTCCCACCTCGAGCCCTCGGCCGAATCGTGGACTTCCACGCCGGCGGCCCGGAGGCGATCGCGGATCTGGTCGGCCGTCGACCAGTCCCGGTCGGCGCGGGCCCGGGAGCGGAGGTCGAGGAGCGCGGTCACGAACGGGGCGACGACGTCGCGCGGGTCCCGCACCCCGGCCTCGGCCCGTTCGCCGAGCCGGACGATGCACGAGCGGAAGACGGCCCGGGCATTGTCGAGGTCGGCGCTGTCCTCGCCGGCCCGGATCCGGGCCGAGATCGCCTCGTCGAGGTCGAGGAGCGCCTCGACGGCGGCATGGACGTCGCCCCGCCCGAGGGCGTCGACGAAGGCCGCCTCGAGCTCGACCATGGCGTCGCGGACCGGGACCGCGGCTCCGGGCGAGCCGACCGTCCCGCGACGGCGCCGTGCGCCGGGTTCGGTCGACCCGACCCCGACGCTGACGTCGACCGGCCCGCCGGCAGCGAGCTGCCGGGCGATCTCGGCGAGGGTCTCGATGGCGACCTCGCTCCCGGCCGGGAGGACGGCGCTCCGGCCGGCGACCCGAACCGTCACCCCGCCGAGCCCGGCGACGGCGGCGCTCCCCCGTTCGAGGTCGAGGACGAGGGCCGTGTGGCCGTCGACCCCGAGGATGAAGGCGCCCTCGGGCAACATCGCCTCGAGGATCCGGAGCCGGCGCTCGCCGACGTAGCAGAACCGGGTGTCGTGGGTGCCGCCTTCGGCGTTGTCGTAGTGGGGAACGACCGCCGCCTGCAGACCGGTCGCCCGACCGAGGAGGTCGAGGCCGGTCAGCCAGCGGGGGTCCTCGCCGACCTTGTAGATCTCGTAGACCGGGATCGTGACGAGGCCGAGGGTGAGGGCCGCCGCGCTCGCCATCGTGACGATCCCGCCCCGCTCGAGCTTCTCGGCGAGCGCCTCAGGGATCGGACCGTCGGCCCACTGGCGCAGGGCGTAGCTGGGACTCCCGGGTCCGGCGAAGACGTAGCGGGCCTCCCGGATCCGGGCGACGGCGGCGGCGAGGGTCGCCGGGTCGACGTTCCGGGAGCGATACGAGGCGACGGTGGCGCTCCGACCGAGGTTCGTCCGGAAGAACTCGACGAGGCGGGCGCTCAGCTCGTCGGCGTTCTCCTGGAAGCCGTACGGGGTGTCGATGATGGCGGCCGACGCCGGCTCGGCGCCGAAGCGCTCGAAGAGCGCCCGGTGGACCTTCGCCATCGTCGGGGCTGCCTCGCCCGAGCCCATGATCGCGAGGATCCGCGGCCCGCTCATCGGACGCACCCGTTCACCGGAAGGACCCGTTCACCGGAAGAACCCGTCGGCCACGGCGTCGCGGAGGACCGCGGCGAGCTCGGCCGGCCGCTGGGCGTGGATGTCGTGGTCGCCGCTGAACCAGCGGACCCGGCAGGTGCCGATCGCCGCCCGCGCGGCCTCGACGGCGGCCCGTTTCTCGTCCGGGCGCGGGTCGCGGGCGTCGTCGACCGGCACGAGGAGGACCGGCACCCGCAGCTCGCCGTACCGGGCCGAGGGGTGGTGGTCCCAGAGGCCGCGGAGGACGGCGAGATGACGCTCGTACGTCAGCCACGGCGCCACGGTCCCGTCGGGTCGGACCTCGAAGTTCGCCAGGGTGCCCCCGACCCCGGTCGCGGGCCAGTCCGGGTGGGCGGCGCGGATCCGGGCCTCGATCTCGGCGAGCGGCCGCCCGGCGAGCGGGGGCGGGGCGAGGGCCCGGAGGCACGTCTCCCAGTCGGGGAAGGCCCGACTCGGCTCGAGCCAGCCGCCGTCGACGCAGACGATCCCCCGGAGGAGCTCCGGCCGGCGGGCGGCGAGCTCGAGGACGACGTTGCCGCCCCAGGACTGGCCGGCGACGACCGGTCGGTCGAGCTCGAGGGCCCGGAGGAGGACGGCGAGGTCGGCGGCGACGGTCGGGACGTCGTAGGGTCCGTCCGGCTTCGAGGAGCGGCCGTGGCCTCGAAGGTCGACGGTCACGACCGGGTGCCCGGCCGCCGCCAGGTGCTCGACGACGCCGTCCCAGACCCGAGCGTTCGAGGCGAGGCCGTGGACGAGGACGAAGGTCGGGCGACCCCCGCCCGCCGCGGTCGGCGGGTCGGCGGCGGGTGCCCAGCGCTCGACGGCCAGCTCGACCCCCTCGGCCACGCGGATCCGACGGGTCTGCATGGCTCGATGGTAGCCGGGGAGCTGCACACCCCCACCGGCCGGGCGGCGGTCCTTCACGGCCGGCTCCGGCCGCTCCGGGCGACGGCGTCGATCCAGGCCTCGCGGGCCGCCCGGAGGGCGAGGGTTCGCTCCCCCGGCCGTCCGTCGCCGATCGGCCGGCCGTCGACCTCCACGAGGGGGACGATCCCGGCGACGCTCGAGCAGAGGAACGCCTCCTCGGCCGCCGCCAGGTCGGCCGGCCGGCAGTCGGCTTCGACGGCGACGAGCCCCAGCCGGCGAACCTCGGGCGCGCGGAGGAGCCAGGCCCGGGTCGTGCCGGCAAGGATGCCGGCCTCGAGGGTCGGGGTCGCGAGCCGGCTGCCCTCGACGAGGACGACGTTGGCCGTCGTCGCCTCGGCGAGGCGGCCGTCGACGGTGAGGACGAGGGCATCGTCGGCTCCGGCCCGCTCGGCCTCGAGGCGAGCGTAGACGTGGTCGGCCCGTGACGTCGTCTTGACCCCGGCGAGCGGGTGATCCGGATCGCGCCGGACGCTGCTCGTGACGGCCCGGAGACCCCGGGCGAGGACGGCGTCCGAGGGCGGCACGTACGGCCAGGCCTGGATCGCGACGGTCGCCGGGGTCCGATCCCAGCCCGGCGGCAGGAGTCCCCGGCCCGCCATGGGGCCGCGGGAGACCGTGATCCGGATCGCCGCGTCGCCGGGGTCCGGGTCGTCGCGCCGGTCCAGGCCGGTTGCGACGAGGAGCTCTTCGACCGCGTGGCGAAGGCGATCGGCGTCGTAGGGGAGCCGGATCGCCAGGGCGGCCGCGCTCTCCGCCAGTCGCGCGACGTGCTCCTCCCACTCGATCGGGACGCCGCGGCGGGCGCGGAGCGTCTCGAAGACGCCGTCGCCGAGCTGGAAGCCGCGGTCGGCGACCGAGAGATGCGGGGTGGCGGTCGGGAGGAGGCGACCGTCGAGCCAGACGAGGCCGGCGCCGACCGACTGGCCGCCGGCCGAAGGTGAACGGCTGGTCGGGCTCGAGCCGTCCATCGATCCGTTCACGCCGAGCCCTCGCTCTCGTCCTCCTCCGCCCCGAGGGCACCGAGCGGTCCCGCCGCCTTCGCCACCGTCTCCGCCCACTCCGCCGCCGGGTCGCTCCGCCAGGTGATCCCGCCGCCGACGTGGAGGGTGAGCCGCCGACCGTCGGCGACGAAGGTCCGGATGAGGATGCTCGTGACCATCGCTCCGTCAGGGCCGATCCAGCCGGCGGCGCCGGTGTACGGCCCGCGGCGGACCGGCTCGAGCTCGGCGAGGAGCTCCATGGCCCGGATCTTCGGGGCACCGGTGATGCTCCCGCCCGGGAAGGCGGCGGTGAGGAGGTCGAAGGCGTCGCGGCCCGGGGCGAGACGGCCGGTCACCGTCGAGACGAGGTGCCAGACCGTCGCCGCGCGTTCGGGGCGACAGCAGCGGGGGACGCGGACGCTCCCCGGCCGGCAGACCCGCCCGAGGTCGTTGCGGAGGACGTCGACGATCATGACGTTCTCGGCCCGGTCCTTCGCCGATCCGAGGAGCTCCCGCAGGAGGGCCCGGTCCGCTGCCGGCGTCCGACCCCGGGGGCGGGTCCCCTTGATCGGGTCGCTGGCGACGGAGCCGTCCGGGGCGGCGGCGAGGAACGGCTCGGGCGAGGCGGAGACGATCGCCCGCGGCCGGCCGTCCGGGCTCGGGCCGAGGTCGAGGTAGGCGGCGAAGCGGGCCGGGTCGCCGGTCCGGAGGCGCCGATAGAGCGGCCAGGGATCGGCGGCGAAGGGGGCCTCGAGGCGGCGGGTGAGGTTCGCCTGATAGATCTCACCGGCCGCGATGGCCGCCCGAAGCGCCTCGACCCGGGCCTCGAAGGCCGCCCGCGAGAGGCCGCTCCGGAAGCGGGTCGGGATCGTTCCGGCGGGGGGAAGCTCGGGAGCAGCGATGGCACCGACGCCGTCGACCAGACGGGTCCGGACCTCGTCGAGGCGGCGGGCGAGCCCGGCTCGGTCGC
>JBHOQO010000023.1:0-9946 GCA_042408925.1 Chloroflexota bacterium
GGCTGCTGCGGGACGACGCCCGACCACATCGCGGCGATGCGGCGGGCCCTCGACGAGCTCGTGCCGGCCGACGCCGGGCGGATGCTCGGGGCCTCCGGATCGCCGGCGGCACCGGTGGCCGGCTCGGGACCGCGGGTCACCCCGGTCGAGCCGGTCGAGGGCGCCGAGGAGGTGCCGCCACCGACCCGGCTCGCGCGGGCCCTCGCCGAGGGCCGCTTCGTCGTCTCCGTCGAGATCGATCCCCCGCGCTCGATCCGGATCGAGCGGACGATCGCCGCGGCGCGGCTCCTCCAGGCGGCCGGGGTCGATGTCGTGAACATCTCCGATTCGGCGATGGCCCGGGTCCGGATGGGGGCGTTCGCCGTCGCCTTCGGCATCCAACACGACGTCGATCTGGAGTGCCTCGTCCACCTGACGACCCGGGACCGGAACCTCATGGCCCTCGAGTCGGAACTCCTCGGCGCCCACGCCCTCGGGGTCCGGAACATCCTCGCCCTCACCGGCGACCCGCCGCGGATCGGCGACTACCCGACCGGAACGGGCGTCTGGGACGTCGATTCCATCGGCCTCATCGAGATCCTCGCTCGTCTCAACCGGGGCGAGGATCAGGCCGGCTCGCCGATCGGCCAGCGGGCCGGCTTCCTCATCGCCTGCGCCCTCGACCCGACGGCCGCCGACCGGCGGACCGAGTGGGACCGGCTCGAGCGGAAGCTCGCCGCCGGCGCCCACCTCGTCATGACCCAACCGCTCTACGACGAGGCCCAGGTCGAGGCGATGCTGGCCGAGGCCCGGCGGCGCTTCGGACCGCGCGGCTTCCCGGTCCCGGTCCTCCTCGGGATCCTGCCGCTCCAGAGCGGCCGGCACGCCGAGTTCCTCCACAACGAGGTCCCCGGGATCACGATCCCCGATCGGGTCCGGGCGACCCTCCACGCCGCCGGTGACCGCGCGGCCGACGTCGGGCTCGGGCTGGCCCTCGACCTCCTCGAGCGGGTCGCCGACGAGATCGCCGGGACGTACATCATGCCGAGCTTCGGCCGCTACGAGCAGGCGGCCGAGCTCGTCCGGCAGATCCGGGAACGCCGCCTCGGGGCGCGACGAGCGGCCTCGGCGGTCGAGGCGCGCCCGGGATGATCCGCGGGCGACGCCGACCCGGGCCCGCGCTCCTCGGGGCACTCGGCGCCGTCTTCCTCGTCGTCCTCCTCGGCTTCGGGCTCCGAGTCGGTCCGATCCTCGCCGCCGATCCGTCGCCCGGGCCGCCGTTCCCGCCGCCGGAGCCGAACCGGGCCGTCTACGACCAGGCCGAGATCCTCTCCCCGGAGACCGAAGCCTGGGCCGAGGCGACGATCGACGCCATCGAAGAGCGTACGGGCGCCGAGGTCGTCGTCTACACCCAGGTCGTCCCGCCCTCGACGACGACCGAGGACGCCGAGGCGCCATCGCCCTCATCGATCAGTGGGGGATCGGGCGCGCCGGGATCGACGACGGCCTCGTCGTGCTCCTCGACCTCTATCCGGACCGCAGCCACGGCCAGGTCCAGCTCTACGCCGGACCCGGCTTCCGAGCCGCGTATCTGACGAACGAGGAGCGCCAGGCGATCTTCGAGCGAGACATGCTCCCCCGGCTGCGGGCCGGGGACGTCGACGGGGCGGTGCGGATCGCCCTGGAGCGGATCGACGCCGCGGCGACGCCGGAGCATGCGGCCGCCCTCGGGACGGCGCGGACCCTCAACGCCATCGTCGGCCTCGTCGGCGCCCCGACGATCTTCCTCCTCCTCGTCGGCTGGGGCGTCCTGGCCTGGAACCGCTACGGTCGCGATCCGGAGGTCCTCGACAGCCCCTCGATCTACCTCCCGGCCCCACCGGCCGAACTGACGCCGGCCGGCGGGGCGCTCGTCCTCGAGGGCCGCACGACCCGGCGAGCCTTGACGGCGGCCCTCCTCGATCTGGCGAGTCGGGGCCTCCTCAGCTTCGAGGAGGTTCGCTCGGGGCTGCTCGGCCGGGACCGGAAGGTGGCGATCGACCTGCGCCCGCGGGCGGGATCGGACCTCGCCGACGAGCATCGGCGGCGGACCGCCGCCCGGCACCGGCTCTGCCCGGCGGAGACCTTCGTCCTCGAGCGACTCCGGGCCATCGCCGGCGCCGGCGAGCGGATCGAGCCGCCCGAGCTCCTCGCGTTCGGCAAGGAGGTCGACGGCTTCGAGAAGCGGCTCGAGGCCGAGGCGGTCGCCCGCGGCTGGTTCCGCGAGCCGCCGAAGCAGGCGGTCCTGCGTTGGGTCGTTCGGGCGACGGGGGCCCTCGTCGCCGGTATTGGCGCCATCTGGCTGGGAGCCCAGCTGCCGTCGGATGGCCTCGTCCTCGTCGGCGCGGCGGCGATCGGCGCCGCGGTCGTCCTCTTCGTCCTCGCCCGGGCGATGCCGGCCCGAACCCTCGCCGGGGCGATGCTCCGGGCGATGCTCTTCGCCTACCGGCGGACCCTGGCGAAGACGATGGAGCAGGCGCGCTCGATGGACGACGTCGTCGCCCGGGCCGGGCTCGAGTGGCTCGAAACGCCGGACGCGGCGGTCGTTTGGGGCGTGGCCCTGGGGCTCGATCGGGAGGTGGAGGCGGTCCTCGCTCGGAGCGTCGAAGATCTCCGCGAGGGACGAACGACGGCGGCGTACGTGCCGACCTGGTACGCCGGCGGGTCGGGCGGCAACGCCGGCGGTGGGCGCGGCGGGCTGCCGAGCGGTCTCGCCAGCTCGTCGCCGATCCCGAACGTCGGCGGGATGCTCGCCGTCCTCGGGACGATCGGGAACTCGCCGTCCTCGAGCGGCGGGGGCGGGGGCTTCGGGGGCGGCGGCTCGGGCGGGGGTGGCGGGGGCGCCGGCGGCGGCTTCTAGGGTCCGGCCGGGCCGCGCGTGTCCGGCCGCGGTCGTAGCCCGGAGCCTCGCGCTAGACTCCAACCGATGGGTGCCGTCGACACCATGGAGGTCTTCTTCGAGCGGCTGAACGCCGGGGATCGGGAGGGCGCCGTCGCCCTCATGGACGAGCGCACCGAGATGCGGATCCACGTCGGCGACAACGTCCAGACCCTCGTCGGCCGCGATCGCGTCGGCGGTTGGTTTCTCCGCGCCGACGCCGGGCTGAAGATGATCCCGGGCGAGGTTCGCGATCTCGGCAACACGTACCAGGCCGACATCCTCGTCATCCGGCCGGGCGCCCCGAGCCAGCACATCGACGCCTCGTTCCGGGTCGAGGCGGGTCGGATCGTCGCGATCAACTTCTCGCCCCGAACCTAGCGGCCCTCGACCGCGCCGCCCAGGGCCGCCCTCCGCCCCCGCTCGGCCCTACGGCGACGGACTCGGCGCCTCGCTCGACGACCCCGGGGACGACTCGCCCCCGGGGATGACGTCCGGCGGCGGGGTCGGGATGATGATCTGGTCGCCGACGTCGATCCGGTCCGGGTTCGGGATCCTGTCCTTGTTCGCCTCGATGAGCGCGTCGAGGCCGACCCCGAACTGCTTCGCGATCTTCGAGAGCGTGTCGCCCGATTTCACCGTGTAGACGAGCGGGGTCGGCGCCGGCGACGGCGACGGGGAGGCCGCGGTCGACGGCGAGGCGAAGGTCGGGCTCGGGCTCGGGCTGGCCGGGGCCTGCCCCCCCAGGTTGAGGAGCATCGGGGGCAGGAAGAAGAGCGCGAGGGCGGCGACGACGACCGCGGCGGCGGCGAGGAGGAGGGGCGGCACCGACGGCAGGCCCATCCGCGTTCGCAGGCGCGGATACGCCTCGTAGCGGGGCGGGCGCTCCCAGGGCGGGATGTCGGGTCGGCGCCCCTCGCCGGCGCGCCGCACCGGATCGATGACCGGGCGAACGGCGTCGCGTTCGTCCTCACCGCCCGGATGCTCGACCGAGATCGGCGTGCGGTCGGCATCCGCCGGCCCGGCCGGCCCCGTCGGGGCACCCCGAGACGCGAGGAACGGCGGGACCGGAGCCGGGGGTCCCTCGAGCTCGGCCTCCCCAGACCACGGCGGCGGGGTGGCCCACTCGCGCCGGGCAGCCGGCCCGGAGGCCGACGCCGCGTCTTCGGCCGGCGGTCCGTCGTCCCGGCCGGCCGGGCTCGTGCCCGTCGATCCGGCTCCGCCGACGGCGGCCGCGGCTTCCCCACCGGCCGGCTCGCGAACGACGGCGGCCTCCCGCCGGGCCCAGTCGAGGAACGTCGGACAGGTGGCGAAGGCGGCCGTCAGGCAATAGCGCTCCTGATGGGCGATCGCCCGCGGCGCGGGCCGAATCTCGGCGAAGCACCGATGCCGGTGATCCGGGCGGAGCGAGCGGCCGTCGCGGTCGTCCTCGAAGGCGAGGAACGGGCAGGCGATCGGCGCGTCGAGGGGCCCGCGGTCGGTCACCTGCCGATCATACCCGGGCGCCTCGCCGCCGGCGGCCCCGTCCCGGCGAGCCCACCGGTGTCTAGCCGCACCGGATTCCGAGCCCTCGTACGTCCGTACCATCGCGACCGGGGATCGATCGCGCTACGCTCGGGCGGCACGCACTCGAGGTCGCCAGTTCGTGAACACCGAGACCGCCCTCCTCGTCATCGCCGTCGCCCTCGTCGCGAACCTCGTCCTCGTCCTCGTCGCGCTCATCGTGCCGAGGCTCCGTCGAGGGCGGGTTGCTCCTCCGAGCCCCGCGGCGGCCGCCCCGTTCGCGCGACAACCCCCGATCCCCGCGGCGGCCGCCCCGGTGCCGTCGCCGACGCAGCCTGCGCGGGCCGAGCCTCGCCCGACCGAGCCGGCCCGGCCGCCCCTCTCGGTGAACGCCATCGTCGACGGCGCGGAGCGCGAGAGCGGCGGGGCCGTCGGCGGGATGCCGCTCGTCGACCCCCAGACCGGGCTCGACACGATCCGCGCTTGGACCGTCGTCTTCGAGCACGAGAGCGCCCGGCTCCGCCGCTACGGCCGGACGGCGACCGTCGTCGTCGCCGAGCTCGACGGCCTCGACGCCCTGGCGGCCCGTCTTGGGCGGGACGTCGCCGACGGCCTCATCCCGCCCGTCGCCGATGCCCTCCGCCGCAACGCCCGTGGCCCCGACCGGGTCTGCCGAGCCCGCCACAACCGCTTCCTCGTCCTCATGCCCGAGACCGACGAGGTCGCCGCCATCAACTACGTCGAGCGGGTCCGGACCGCCTGCGATCTATGGCTGGAATCGGGCGCCCTGGCCGTCCGCCTCGTCATGGGCTGGGCGAGCCCGCCGCCCGGCGGGACCCTCGAGGACGCGCTCCGTCTCGCCGGCGAGCGGATGATGGACGAGCGCCGGCGTCGCTCCGGGTCGGCCGCGGACACGGTGCCGCCGGGCGGGTCGACGGGCGCCGCTCCGACCGCCGAGACCGCGCCCGACTGATCCGCCCCGCCCGAGGTCTCGCTGGGCGCACCCCTTCGGCTGCGCCGTCCTCCGGCCGGCCCTCCGGAGGGCGTGCGCTCCGAACACCAAACCGGCCGCAGGCGCAGCGTCGGCAGGCCTCGTCCCCGCCCGTCGGTGTTCGGTCCGCACCAAAGTGGCCGAACGGGCCGATCCCCCGACGCCTCTGCCCCGGGTTTGGTGTTCTCTGCGCACGGGGATGGGCACGGCCCGCCCTCCGAGCGGTCTGTCGCGAACCGCACCGGCGTTGGGATGTGTCGGGGCTCACCGGGCGCGGTTGACAGGCCGGGGTCGGAATTCGACACTTTCGGTGTCCAATCCCACCGTCGCCGGCCGCGCGCGACAGCGGCGCGCCCCGGTCCCGTCGAGAGGAGATGCCATGCCCAGCCTGCCTCGTCTGACGCGCCTCGGTCGAGCCCTCGCGCCCCGGACGGTCGTCCGGGCCCACTGCGACCTCCCGTGCGGGATCTACGACCCCGAGCAGGCCCGGATCGAAGCCGAGTCCTGCCTCCGGATCATCGAGCGCTACAACGCGAACGAGGATCCGGCGTACCGGGCCCGGGCGATCGCGATCAAGGAAGAGCGCGCCGAGCTCGTGAAGCACCACCTCGACGTCCTCTGGCACGACTACTTCAAGCCTGAGCACCTCGGCACGGTGCCGAACCTCCACGAGCTCTTCTGGAACGCCGCCAAGGCGGCCTCGAAGGTCAAGGCCTCGACGGATCCGGCCGACGCGAAGGCTCTCCTCGAGCTCATCGACCAGATCGACGCCGCCTGGAAGGCGACCGGCGGCCCCGAGAAGACCCGCGTCGCCGGCCGCCCGAGCTGATCCCGTCGAGCCCACGTCTCGAACGGCGCGGGAGCCCACGCCGACCGCCCCGAGGCCGCCGATCGCGAGCCGCCGCCGGCCCACCCGCCCCCGACCGGGGATCCGGGCAGGAACCCGGTGGCGGCTCCTCCGGTCCGCCGTCAGCCGCTGCCTCCGCCGCCTCCGCGGCCCCTGGCGCGTCGCCGTCGCCGAGGCCTCGATGCGACCGACGATCCAGCCCGGCGACTGGCTCCTCGTCGACCCGACCGTGACCCGCTGGCCGCGGCGCGGCAGCCTCGTCGTCGTCCGCGAGCCGGACAGCGGCGAGCTCGCCATCAAGCGGGTCGCCGGGCGGCCCGGCGACTGGGTCCCCTTCGGCGACGGGTACCTCCGCCTCCGCTCCTTCGAAGCCTGGCTCCTCGCCGACGCCGACCCGGAGGCGACGGCGGCGGCGGGCTTCGGTCCGCCGATCGATTCGCGGCGCTACGGCCCGGTCCCCCTCGAGAACCTCGTCGCCCGGGCCTGGTTCCGCTACGCGCCGCTCCGCCGGATCGGGCCGCTCCGCCGGATCGGGCCGCCCGGGCGACGGCGCCCGCGGGCGCCTATGATCGGGCGATGACGAGCGATCCCCTCCCCGGCCCGCCCGACCCCTGGGCGCCGAGCCCCCTCCCACCGGCACGCTCCGGGCCGCCCTACCTCATGACCGAGATGATCGAGGCGGAGCCGGCCCTCGCCGGTCGCCTCCTCGCCCGGCTCGCCCGTCCCGGGCCGGCCTTCCGCCTCGCGGCGGCCGTCCGCGACGCCGCCCTCAGCCTCGAGCCGATCGTCGTGACCGGTTGCGGGACGAGCGAGCACGCCGCCATCGGCGTCGCGGCGATCCTCCGGGACGCCCTCGGCGAGGCGTTCCTCCCCTCCCTCGGCAGCATCGTCGAGGCCCGCGGCGCCTTCGACGCCGCCCTCGAGCCGCAGCCGACCGGGCTCTGCCTCGGGATCAGCCACGAGGGCGGGACGGCGGCGACGATCCGGGCCCTCGAGGCGGCTCGCCGGAACGGCGTCGCCACGGCCGCCGTCACCGTCTCCGCTCGTGCCCCGATCGCGGCCGGGGCCGAGGTCGTCGTCGCGACCGAGGAGCTCGACCAGTCCTGGTGCCACACCATCGGCTACCTCTCGCCGCTCCTCGCCGCGACGGCCGTCGCCGCGCACCTGCGGGATCGGGAGCTGCCGACGCCGACGATCGTGGCGGCCCTCGAGCGGGGCCGCGACCGGGCGGCGGAGGCGGAGGCGATCGCGGCGGCCCTCGCCGAGCGCTCGCACGTCCTCGTCGTCGCCGGCGGCGCCGACGTCGCGACGGCCCGGGAGCTCGCCCTCAAGATCGAGGAGGGGTCCTGGCTGCCGGCCGTCCACCGCGACCTCGAGATGCTCCTCCACGGCCACCTCGCCGCGACCGACGAAACGAGCGGCCTCGTCCTCATCCTGACCGACCGACGCGGCCTCGGCGAGCGGATCGGCCGGGCCCGCGACGTCCTGGAGGCCGCCCGCCGGATCGGGATCCGGGGGGCGGCGATCCTGACCGAGGAAGCCTCGGCGCGGTTGCCGGCCTCGCTCACCCCGGCCGGCCGGATCAGCCTCCCGGAGCCCGACGGGCTGCCCCGGGCGACGGCCAGCCTCCTGGCAGCGGCGATCCCGATCCAGCTCCTGGCCGAACGGCTCGCCCGGGCCCGGGGCCGGAACCCCGATCGGATCCGGCGCGACGAGGACCGCTATCGGGCGGCCGCCGAGGCAGCCGAAGGGACGGCGGGCGCCGGCCTCGACGGCTGACGACCCGCGGGGCTTCCCGCCACCGGCCGCGACCCGGGCACCGGCAACCCGCGCCCCGGCTGCCCCCGCCGCTCAAACCCGCCCGATGAGGACCTCGGCGAGGACCTTGACGTGGTCGAGGTCGCGAGGGAGGAAGTCCTGGAGCATGAGCCGCTCACAGCCGGCGTCGGCGTAGCGGCGCGCCATCGCCAGGGCCCGCGCCGGATCGCCCATGATCCAGCGCTCGGCCCGAGCAGCCAGCCAACCGTCGAGGTTCGGCATCGGGCCGATCTCGGCGGCGAGGGCCGAGCGGCGTGCCTCGAGCTCCCGCTCGGTCCGCCCGACGAGAACGCCGACCATGGCCGAGCGGCGGATCGTCGCCGGATCGCGGCCGATCGCCCGGCACGCCTCGTCCAGGCTCGCGAACCGGTCGCGGACCCGCTCCGGTCCCGAGCTCGAGCAGTTGAACTCGTCGGCATGGCGGGCGGCGATCCGGAGCCCCCGCGGCGTCCCCTCGCCGCCGACGATGATCGGCGGGCTCGGACGCTGGATCGGTTTCGGGGCGAAGTGGGCGTCCTCGACCGTCCAGTACCGCCCGGCGTACGACCAACCGTCCGGGCCGCTCCAGAGGCCCTTGACGATCTCGAGCGCCTCTTCCAGCATCGCCGCCCGCTCGGCGATCGGGGGGAACGGGAGGCCGTGGGCCCGATGCTCGGCCTCGTTCCAGCCGGCCCCCATCCCCGCTTCGACCCGGCCGCCGCTCATCTCGTCGACGGTCGTCACGATCTTGGCGAACGTTCCCGGGTGCCGAAACGTGATCGGCGAGACGAGGACCCCGAGCCGGATCGTCTCCGTCTCCCGGGCGAGGCCGGCGAGGGTCGTCCAGGCGTCGGTTGCGGGGCGCCCCGGCGGGCCCGGGAAGCTCAGGTAGTGGTCGGAGCGGAAGAAGGCCTCGAAGCCGCACGCCTCGGCGGTCCGGGCCAGGGCGAGGAGCTCCTCGTAGTGGAGCCCCTGCTGGCCTTCGATCATGAGCGCGATCCGCATGAGATCCTCCAGCGACGACAGATGGTCGGCCTTGACGAAATAGTCGATGTTCTTAGAATAGTTCGCATGACGCGAACGAACGTCCCGGATGCGGCGCCGTCGATCTCGCCGATGCCGACCGCGGCGCTACCGGGCGCGGACCTGGCCGGACTGCTCGCCGACCTGCGGTCGACGCTCGCCGAGCTGAAGTGCCTCGGGAGCGAGCGGCTCCGCCGGCTCGGCGTCAGTATGGGCCACCTCCACGCCATGGCGCTCCTCGAGCGGCATGGCCGGCTCTCGATGAGCCGCTTCGCCGAGCTCCTCGACGTCAGCCTGTCGAACGTCACCGGCCTGGTCGATCGGATGGAGGAGCGCGGTCTCGTCGAGCGGATCCGCGTCCCCGACGATCGCCGGGTCGTCCTCGTCGAGCTGACCGACTACGGGCGGCGGCTCCTCGAGGAGACGGATCTCCTGCGGGACGACCTCCTCGTTCGCGTCCTGGGCCAGCTCGAGCCCGAACATCGCGCGGCGCTCGCCGTCGCCGTCGCCCGGCTCCGGGATGCCGTCCGGGGCCTGGCCGCCGAGGCACCCCACGCCGAGGCGTCGACCCACACCGACTGATCCGCTCGCCCACCTCGGCGAGCCCCACCACCCGAAGGGGGACCTGCATGTTCGAAGGACCCGCATCGATCGCCGCGCCCGAACCCGGCTCGCCCGCCCCGACGGCCGCTCCGCTCGGCCGTCGGGAGCGGTTCGAGATCGTCGGGGCGATCCTCCTCGGCCTCCTCCTCGGCGCCCTCGACCAGACGATCGTCGGGGTCGCCCTGCCCCGGATCGTCACCGACCTGCGCGGCAACGACCTCTACACCTGGGTCGTCACGATCTACCTCCTGACGAGCACGATCACCGTCCCCTTCTGGGGCAAGCT
>JBHOQO010000026.1:0-24308 GCA_042408925.1 Chloroflexota bacterium
GGTCGGCCGGGCCCGGTCGCCTCGGCGGCGGCCTCCTGGTCCTCGCCGCCTCGTCGCTCGGGGTCGGCCTCGCCCGCGTCGGTCTCGACCGAGCCGTCGATCGACTCCTCGGTGCGCCGCGGCGCGGGCCGGACGAGGAGCGCCTGGCCGACGCCCTCGCCGAGCTTGGTCCCGAGCTCGTCTCGGTGCGGGCTCGGGACGGGCTCCGGCTCTCGGGCCGTTGGCTGCCGCCCGTCGCCGGCGATGATCCCGGGACCGGCGACGAACCGACGGCCGAGCCGTGGGTCCCCGACCCGGAGGAGGCGGTCCTCCTCCTCCACGGCTGGTCCGGCTCGATCGCCCCCGATCTCGTCGAGTACGGGCCGTTCCTGCGCCGGACCGCCGGAGTCCTGGGCCTCGATTTCCGAGGTCACGGCGACTCGGACCCGGCGGCGACGACCTTCGGGCTTCGCGAGGTCGAAGACGTCGCCGGCGCCCTGGTCTGGCTCGCCGCGCGAGGCATCCGGCGAGTCTGCCTCGTCGGCACCTCGATGGGCGGCATGACGGCGATCGCGGCCACGGTCGTCCTCGGCGACGGACGACTCGCCGCTGCCGAGGGCGGAAGGGCGCGGCCGGGCGGGGAGACGGTCCCGCGGATCTGCGGGATCGTGGCCGAATCGGTGACGCCGGAGCTCGAGGTCGTCGTCGCTCGCCGGCTCGGACTGCCGGGCGGGCGGTTCTTTGCCCGGCGGCTCCTCGCAGCCGCCGCCCGGCGCCTGGGCGAGGACCTCCGGGCCGTCGAGCCGATCCGCCTCGTCGGGCTCCTCGAGGACACGCCGCTCCTCCTCATCGCCGGGACCGCCGATTCGACGCTGCCGATCGCGGCGGCCCGCGAGCTTGCCGCGGCGGCCCCGCCCGGGACGGCGTGGTGGGAGGTGGCGGGGGCGGGTCACGCCGGCGCCCACCGGACGGTGCCCGAGGCGTACGAGCGGCGGGTCACGGCGTTCCTGCGGCGGGCGTTCCGGGCGGCCCGGGACGAGGCGGCCGCCGGGTCGGCGGGTCCGGTGCGTCGCGACACCACGTCGGGCTCGGGACCCCGGCTCCTATAATCGGCCCGTCGGCCGCCGGCGCCGGCTCGCTGTGGAGGGTGCGCGAGAAGTCCCATGGCCAAGATCCTCGTCGTCGACGACGACCCGAACGTCCAGCGCCTGCTCCAGTACACGCTCAAGCAGGAGGGATACGACGTCGTCGTCGCCGCCGACGGCGCCGAGGGCTTCCGGCTCTGGGGGGTCGAGGAGCCGGCCCTCATCCTCCTCGACGTCATGCTCCCGAAGCTCGACGGCTATCAGGTGGCGGCGAAGATTCGGAGCGAAGAGGGCGAGGCCCGCCACGTCCCGATCATCATGCTCACGACCGACGCCGGGGTCGAGCAGCGGGTCCGCGGTCTGCGGGCGGGCGCCGACGACTACCTCATCAAGCCGTTCCACCCGGCCGAGCTCGTCGCCCGGATCCGGAGCCTCCTCGCCCGCTTCGCCCCGGGCAAGGAGGTCGTGGGGCGACCGCCGCTCGGGCGGCTCCACGTCTTCTACGGCGCGAAGGGCGGCGTCGGAACGACGACCCTCGCCATCAACGCCGCCATCGGCCTCCACCGCGAGCTCGGTCGGAAGGTCGTCCTCGTCGACGGAAACCTGCAGTTCGGCGACCATCGGGTCTTCCTCGACCTGGGCCTCGATCGGAAGAGCATCGTCGATGCCGTCTCGGCTCCGACGATCGACGCCGACCTCATCCGGCGGGTCCTCGTCCGCCACGAATCGGGGATCGACCTCCTCCTCGCCCCGCCGCAGCCCGAGATGGCCGAGCTCGTCACTGACGGCCACATCGGCCAGATCTTGACGATCCTCCGGGGGCTCTACGACTACGTCGTCGTCGACATCGACAAGCGCCTCGACGACTTCAACCTCCACATCCTCGACCAGGCCGAAGCGATCTTCGTCGTGATGACCGCGGACCTCTCGTGCCTGAAGAACGTGCGCCTCGTCCTCGAGACGATCGGTCACCTCGGCTGGGAGGCGGAACGGGTGAAGCTCGTCCTCAACCGCTCGAACGCTTTCACCGGGATCACGGTCCGCAACGCCGAGAGTGCCCTGAAGCGGACGATCGAGTACCAGATCGTCAACGAATACCGGGGCGCGATCAGCGCCCTCAACAGCGGGGCGCCGTTCGTCTTCACGAAGCCGGACAGCCCGCTCGGCCGCTCAGTCCTCGACTTCGTCCGGAGGGTCGACAAGACGCCGGCCCCGGGCGCCGCGCTCGCCCCGACGACACACTGATCCTCCGAGTCGCGCGGTCCCGCCGGCTCGGTCCCGGCGCGCCCCGGCCGTGGCGAGGTAAGTCGGCGATACGCCCCGGTCGCTACCGTCGCCGCCGTGCTTGCCACGGTGCTCTCGGCGACGCTCCACGGCCTGGACGGGCGGGTCGTCCGGGTCGAGGTCGACGTCGCCTCGGGGTTGCCGAGCTTCACGATCGTCGGCCTGCCCGACACCGCCCTCGCCGAGGCCCGGGAGCGGGTCCGCGGTGCGATCCGGAACTCGGGCTTCGAGTTCCCGCTCCGTCGCCTCACGGTGAACCTCGCCCCGGCCGACGTCCCGAAGGCGGGCGCCGCCCTCGACCTCCCGATCGCCGTGGGGATCCTCCTCGCCTCGGGCCAGATCCGAGCGGCCGCCCGTTGGGCCTTCGTCGGCGAGCTGTCGTTGGGCGGCGAGATCCGGCGGGTCCGCGGGACGCTGCCGATGGTTGCCGCCCTCGTCCGGCACGGGGCCCGGCGGGTCATCGTCGCCGCCGAGGCGGCCGACGAGGGGCGGCTCGTTCCCGGTGCCGAGATCGTCCCGGCGGCGCACCTCGGGGAGGTGACCAGACTCGTCGGCGGGCGACGTCGGCTGCCGGCCCCCGGTGCCCGGGTCGATCTCGTGCCGACGGATCCGTCGCCCGCGGCGGCCGGCGATGAGGGGCCGGAGCACCCCGACCTCGCCGAGGTCCGGGGCCAGCTCGAGGCTCGCCGGGGACTGGAGATCGCCCTCGCCGGGGGGCACGCGATCCTCTTCATCGGGCCGCCCGGCGCCGGGAAGACGCTCCTCGCTCGGACCGTGCCGGGGCTCCTGCCGCCGCTCGGTCCGGAGGAGGCGCTGGCGGCGACGATCGTCGAGTCGGTCGCCAGCGAGCGGCCGGTGCGGCGACTCCTGACCCGCCGTCCGTTCCGATCGCCCCACCACACGAGCTCCTACGCGGCGATCGTCGGCGGCGGCAAGACGCTCGGCCCGGGCGAGGTGACCAGGGCGTCGGAGGGCGTCCTCTTCCTCGACGAGCTTGCCGAGTTCGGACGCGACGTTCTCGAGGCGCTCCGCGAACCGCTCGAGGAGGGGCGGGTCACGATCGGCCGGGCGGGGCGCTCGGCGACGTTCCCGGCCCGCTTCCAGCTCGTCGCGGCGACGAATCCGTGTCCCTGCGGCTGGGCGGGGACCGATAACCCCGGCTGCTCCTGTCGGCCGGGCGTTCCCGAGCGGTACCTGGCCCGGATCTCGGGACCGCTGCGGGACCGGATCGACCTCTGGGTCGAGATGCCGGCCGTCCGGCCGTCGGAGATGCTCCTCGGCGGGCCGCCCGAAGACTCGGCGTCGGTGGCGCGGCGGATCGCCGCGGCGCGAACCCGTCAACTCGAAGCTCGGGGCGTCCTGAATGCCCGGCTCGCCGGTCGCGCCCTCCGGTCGGCGTGCCGCCTCGACGACCCGGCCCGGGAGCGGGTCGTCGAGCTCGCCGTCCTCGAGGGCGCCTCGGCCCGCGGCGTCGAGCGTCTCCTCCGGGTCGCGCGAACCGTCGCCGACCTCGCCGGCTCGGAGCGGGTGACGGCGGCCCACGTCGAGGAGGCGGCGCGGTTCCGCGGCCGGCTCCCGCGGCCCCGCCTGGCGGCCGTCGGGTGAGGCGATGATCGGGGTCGGTCGCCTGGGGCCGTGTCCGCCGTCTGCCGAGGGGGCAGGTCGGTCGAAGGAGGCTCGGTCGGGCTGGTCTGCCGGTTCGGGCGCCGAGCGCCCGACCGAGGGCGCCGGACCGGGACGCGGAGCGGTCCCGGTGCCGGCGAACGACCGCGGCGGGGCGGGGGGCGAGGGCGATGGAGGATCGATCGCCGCCGAGCGACGGGCGTGGGTCGTCCTGGCCTCGGTCGCGAGCCTCGGACCGGCGACGGCGGCGCTCCTCGTCCGAGTCGTGGGGTCCGCCAGGCAAGTTGTCGAGCTCGCCGCCGGTCGCGACGGAGTCCGGGCGCTCACGGCGCTCGTCGCCCCGGCCGACGTGCCGCGGGCGGGTGCGCCGATCGTCGACGAGCCGCTGGCGAGCGCCATCGCCGCGGCGGCCCGGGCGCCGGAGCCGCTCCTCGTCGCTGTCGAGGAGGCCGGCCTGCGGGTCCTCGTCATCGACGACCCGGCGTACCCGGCCCGGCTCCGGGCGATCGAGATCCCGCCGCCGGTCCTCTTCGTTCGAGGGAGCGTCGCCGCCCTCGACGCCGATCGGGCCGTCGCGATCGTCGGGACGCGCCGCCCGAGCGAGGCGGGTCGCCGGACGGCGGCTGCCCTCGCCGGAGCCATGGCCCGGACCGGGGCCGCCGTCGTCTCGGGTCTGGCCGTCGGCATCGACGGAACTGCCCACGCCGCGACGCTCGCCGAGGACGGCCGCACGGTCGCCGTCCTCGGAGGCGGGCACGGACGCCTCTATCCGCGGTCGCACGCCGCCCTCGCGGCGGCGATTGTCGACGCGGGCGGCGCGGTCGTCAGCGAGCTGCCGCCGGGGACGGCACCGACCCGCTGGCAGTTCCCGCGCCGGAACCGGATCATCAGCGGGCTCGCCGACGCGGTCGTCGTCGTCGAGGCCGCTCCCGGGAGCGGGGCGCTCGTCACCGCGAACTGGGCCCTCGAGCAGGGCCGGGAGTGCTTTCTCGTTCCGGGGCCGCTCGGGGCACGGGCGAGCGCCGGGTGCCTCGCCTTTCTGCGGGCCCACCACGGGCTCGCCCGGATCGTGGCCGGCGTCCCGGAGCTCCTCGACGATCTCGGCCTCGTCGAGGGTTCCCGGCGGAGCGCGCGGCCTGGCCCGCCGTCTCGGGCGTCGATCTTGGCCGGTCTCGGTGCGACCGAGCGGGCCGTCGCCGCCGTCGTCGTCGAGGGGGCGGTCAGCGTCGACGGGATCGTCGCCGCCACCGACCTCCCGGTGGCGACGGTCCTCGGTGCCCTCTCGCTCCTCGAGGCCCGGGGCCTCGTCGGGGCCGGCTACGGGCGCTACTTCCCGATCGGACGCCTCGCCAGCGCCCGCGCCCGGTGAGCCGGCCACCCTCCGGGTGGCGCGGGCTGGCCGCTCCGTGGTACGCTCCGGGCGGTCCCGGCAGCGCCCCGGCCGGGTCGCAGACAGCCGCACGACGCCATCGACCCCAGCGACGAGCCAGGAGACTGTCATTGCGGAAACTCGCCGCGGCCGCGCTCGCCGTCCCGATCCTTCTCCTCGTCTACGCAACGGCGCTCCTCCGCCGCTCGGTCGCGGCCCGGGTCGGCCTGGCCCTCGGCGGCGGCGCCCTCGTCGGCCTCGGAATCCTCGCCGCGATCTCGAGCGCGCCCGCCGAGGTGGCGGCCCGGCCCGAGACGACGCCCGCCCCGCTCCCCGAGGCGGCCTTCACGACCCGCGTCCGCCTCGGCATGGCGACCGACGCTTCCCTCACCATCGCCTTTACCCGGCCGATGGATCCGGCGTCGGTGGCGGCCGCCATCGAGGTCGTTCCGGCCGCCCGCCTCTCGCTCTCCTGGAACGCGACGTTCACCGAGCTCACCGTCCGGCCCGCGGCGGCCTGGGCCCCGGCCACGTACTACACGCTCACCGTCGAAGCGACGGCCCGTGCCCGGGATGGGCGCCCCCTCGCCGAGCCCGTCCGCCAGGCCTTCGTCGTCCGGCCGGCGACGGTCGGCCGGGTCGTCGCCTCGGGCGACCTCGGCGAACGGGTCCGGCTCGATACCGAATTCGCCGTCGTCTTCGACCGGCCGGTCGACCTCGGCAGCCTGGCCGCGACGTTCCGGATCGAGCCCGCCGTCGACGGGAGCTTCATTCTCCCGGACGGGACGACCGTGGCGGCGTCGGAGGTCGCCGAGGCGGCCCGGGGTCGGGTGGGCGAGCGCCTCGTCTTTCGCCCCTCCGGGGACCTGGCGCCCGACACGACCTACCGGGCCGGCGTCGTCGGGACGGTCCGCGACGCCGAAGGGGCCCCGGTCGGCAGCGTCGCCCCGCTCCAGGTCCGCACGGTGGCCGCCCCCGCCGTCGTCCGCTTCCGACCCCGCGACGGGACGACCGGCGTCGATCGGGCGGCAGACGTGTCGGTCCGCTTCACCCAGGCGATGGACCGGAGGGCGACGTCCCGGGCCTTCACGATCACCGTCGACGGGCGACGGGTCGACGGAACCCGCCGCTGGGCGGAGGGGGATACCGTCCTCGTCGTCGACCTCGCCGCCGACCTCCCGTACGGGGCGAAGGTCGTCCTCGCCGTCGACGGGAGCGCCCGCTCGGCCGCCGGGGCGCCGCTCGCCGCCCCGAAGACGGCGACGTTCACCGTCGAGCCGAAGCCGGCCCCGGCGCGCACGGCAACCCGGTCCTCGGGCTCGGGCGGGAGCTCGTCCGGCTCGGGCGGGAGCGGTTCGGCGACCTGGTACGCCGTCGAGACGTACTACCTCCGCCTCCTCAACTGCACCCGGACCGGCGGGCTCGTCAGCTCGAGCGGGAGCTGCTCGGGCGCGGGGTCCGGCTCGCTCAGGCCCCTCCTCCTCGACGCGGGGATCAGCTCGAAGGTCGCCCGACCGTACGCGAAGCTCCTGGCGACCGGCGGGATCTGTAGCCACTTCGCCGACGGCAATCCGGGCGACCGGCTCCGGCGGGCCGGCTACCCGAACTACGTCTGGGCCGAGAACATCGGCTGCCGGTCCGGCGATCCGTACGCCGCCGTCCTGGCGACCCACCTCTTCTTCCAGTCCGAGCGTTCGTACAACGGCGGGCACTGGGTGAACATGATGAACCCGGCCTACGACCGGGTCGGGATCGGGGTCTGGGTGGCGAGCGGCCGGGTCCGGCTCGTCGTCGACTTCTACCACCCGTAGCGGTACCTGCCGGAGGGTGGGGCGGGAGCTCACCGACACTGGTTCCGGGCCTGACGGAGCGGAGCGGGGACGTCCGGCGGCCGGGACCTCGGACGAACGGGTGAGGGACGGCGGCGAGGCGACGCGCCAGACTCGCGCCGTGATCCGGGATGCGGTCCTCCACCTGACCAACGAGCAGCCGCTCCTCGTCGACCTCTTCGAGGCGCCCCGCCCGGGCGACGTCGCCCTCGTCTGCACGAACCTCCGGCAGCTGAACGGTCGGCGCCCCGTCTTCGTCGACCGGGGCGACTCGGTCTTCGTCTTCCCGTACGCCCAGATCCGCTTCGTCGAGGTTCCGCGGGCGGCCCTGGCGACCGAGGAGGCGCAGCCGAGCGGTCTGGCTGCCGCATCAGGTGAGGCAGAGGTCCCCGGGGAGGCCGCCGACGGGGAGACCGTCGAGGACGTCGATCTCGACCCCGCGTTCCTGGAGCGGATCCGCGAGTTCTGAGCCCGGCGGCCCGTCCGGGCCGGTGGCGGCGGGCTCAAGTCCGGAGCAAAGGCAGCCGACGTCCGCGAGCGCGACGCGACCGCGGAGTACACGGAGGCCTGGTACGGCCGGTACGTCATCGTCGTCCCGCAGGGCTGATCGCCCCTATCCCAGGTGAAGACCAGCCCGCGGCTGATCCGGAGCGTGACGCGAGAAACGTCGAGGCTCGGCCCTGCTACCCGCCCGCGAAGACGTGGGCGGATGAGTATATGTGGGTCATGTCCGAAATGCGGGCACATAGGCAGACGTGGTACACTGCAGCCATGAACCGTCCTCAGCGCCGCGTCATCGCCCTTGACGAACGCGGCCGGCTGGTGCTCCCGGCCCGGCTGAGGCAGCGCCTGGCGTTCCAGCCGGGTGAGCGGCTGGTCGTCACCGTCGACGCCGACGGTGGCTTGCGTGTCGTCTCGGCGCGCGAGCAGGCACGGCGCCTCTGTGGCCTCTATCGCGATCTCGCGCCCGGGCGCTCGCTGGCGGATGAGCTCCTCGCCGAGCGCCGCGAGGAGGCCCGGCGCGAGGAGGCGCCCTGATGGTCGAGCCGCCTGGCTCGGTCCTCGACGCCTCGGCCCTGCTCGCCTACCTCCAGGGAGAGCCCGGCAGCGAGACGGTCCAGGCAGCGCTCGCGGTCGGGGCTGTCATCAACGTCGTCAACTACGCCGAGGTGCTCTCGCGCCTGGGCGACGCCGGAGAGGACCCGGCGACGGCGCACCGCCGCCTCCTGGAGCTGGGCCTGATCGGTGGGCTCCTGGAGGTGGTGGCGCCCACCGAAGACGATGCCGTCGCCATCGCCCGGCTGCGCGCCGCTACCCGGGGGCAGGGCCTCTCGCTGGGCGACCGCGTCTGCCTGGCCACCGCGCTCCGCCTCGGCCGGCCGGTGATCACCGCCGATCGGAGCTGGGCGGCACCCGAGGTCGGCGTGAGCGTCCGCCTGATCCGGCCGTAGCCGGGCACCCGGGTCTTCGGCAGGCAGCAGGTCTGACGGGATCGAGGCGCCGCCCCCGGGGTGAGCGGGCGGCGAGGAGGCCGGTGCTAGACTCCCCGGCGATGTCGCGGAACCTCGTCATCGTCGAATCGCCGGCCAAGGCCAAGACCATCGAGCGCTACCTGGGGCCCGAGTTTCGGGTCCTTGCCTCGTACGGGCACGTGCGGGATCTCCCCGAGAACCCCGGCCGCGACGGCCTCGGGGTCGACGTCGAGCACGACTTCGCGCCGCAGTACGTCGTCGTTCCCGAGCGCCGCAAGCAGCTCCAGGCGATCGGCCGGGCCGCCCGGGAGGCCCAGGCCGTCTACCTCGCGACCGACCTCGACCGCGAGGGTGAGGCGATCGCCTGGCACGTAGCCGAGGCGGCGGGGATCCCGCCCGACAAGACCCGGCGGGTCACGTTCAGTGAGATCACCGAGCGGGCGATCCGCGAGGCCTTCGCGAACCCCCGGGGGATCAACCGCGACCTCGTCGACGCCCAGCAGGCTCGCCGGGTCGTCGACCGGATCGTCGGCTACCTCTTGAGCCCACTCCTCTGGCGAAAGGTTCGTCCCGGCCTCTCGGCCGGCCGGGTCCAGTCCGTCGCCCTCCGGCTCGTCGTCGAGCGGGAGCGGGAGATCCGGGCCTTCGTGCCCCGGGAGTACTGGACCATCGAGGTGCGCCTGGCGACCGCCTCGGGAGAGCGGTTCACGGCCGAGCTCGTCCGGATCGATGAGGCGAAGCCCGAGATCCCCGACCGGGTGACGGCCGACGCCCACGCGGCCGCCCTCCGGGAAACCGAGCCGGTCGTGACGGCCGTGACCCGGAAGCGCCAGCGCCGGACCCCGCCGCCGCCCTTTACGACCTCGACCCTCCAGCAGGAGGCGAGCCGCAAGCTCGGCTTCTCGCCCCAGCGGACGATGCGGGTCGCCCAGCGCCTCTACGAGGGCGTCGAAACGCCGGAGGGGACCGTCGGGCTCATCACGTACATGCGAACCGATTCGGTCGCCCTGTCGGCGGAGGCGCTCGCCGAGGCGGAGGCGCTGGTCCGGGCCCGGTTCGGGGAGGCGTACGCCGTGCCCGGGGGTCGCCGCTACCGGACCCGGTCGCGGAGCGCCCAGGAGGCCCACGAGGCGATCCGGCCGACCTCCTTCGCCCGCGATCCCGAGGTGCTCGCGCGGCACCTCGACCGCGACGAAGCGCGCCTCTACCGGCTCATCTGGCAGCGCGCCGTCGCCTCGCAGATGGCGCCCCGCGAGCTCGAAACGACGAGCGTCGAGCTGGCGGCCGACCGCTACGGGCTCCGGGCGACGGCGACCCGGACCGTCTTCGACGGCTACAGCCGCGTCTACACGGAGGGCCGCGACGACGACGCCGCCGAGGACGCGGAGGGGCGCCTGCCGGCGCTCGCCGAGGGCGATCGGACCAGGGTCGAGGACGTCGTCCCGAGCCAGCACTTTACCGAGCCGCCGCCCCGCTACACCGAGGCGAGCCTCGTCAAGGCCCTCGAGGAACACGGCATCGGGCGCCCGTCGACGTACGCCGCGACCATCGCGACGATCGTCGATCGCGGCTACGTCGAGGTCCGGGATCGGCGGCTCTATCCGACCCCGATCGGGGAGATCGTGACCGACCTGCTCGTCGACCACTTCGGCGAGTTCGTCGACGTCGGGTTCACGGCCCGGATGGAGGAGGACCTCGACCGGATCGCCCAGGGGCGCCGCCGCTGGGTGCCCGTCGTCCGGTCGTTCTACGAGCCGTTTCGGAGCCTCGTCGAGACGAAGACGAAGGAGCTCCGGCGGGCGGACGTCGCGACGCGACCGACCGACGAGCGCTGCTCGCTCGGCCACCCGATGGTGCTCCGGATCGGTCGCTACGGGCCGTTCCTCGCCTGCTCGGAGTACCCGGCCCACAAGGAGACGCGGCCGGTCGGGCCCGAGCCGACGGCGCGTCCCGCCGAGGCCGAGGGCGGGGGCGAGGCCGAGGACGGGAACGGGACCGGGGCGGCATCGGTCCTCGAGGGGGTCGGCGAGCCGTGCCCCGAATGCGGCGCGACGGAGGGCGGCCGCCTCGTTGCCAAGCGGGGTCGCTACGGGCCGTTCGTCGGCTGCGACCGCTACCCCGCCTGCCGATACGTTCGCCGGACCCGGCCCGCGCCCGAGCCGCTCGGCGTCGACGTCGCCTGCCCGCGCTGCGAGACCGGCCGCCTCGTTGCCCGCCGGGCCCGGCGGACGGGCAGCGTCTTCTGGGGCTGTTCGCGCTACCCGGCCTGTCGCTTCACGACGGCCCGGGAGCCGACCGGAGCGGTCCACGATGCGGACGCGGGGCCGATCGGCCGGGAGGGGGAGGGCGGCCGCTGTCTCCGCTGCGGGGCGCCGATCGAACTCCCGGAGGGCCCCCTCGCGGGCCTGCGCCTTCCGGGCGGGCCGCCGGATCCCGGGGCCCTCGCCGGACGCGGCGGGCAGGCCCGCCGGCGGACGAGCTCCTCGGCCACCGTCGGCGAGGACGGAGGAGGCGGTCGTCGGTCCGCGCGGCGGGGTCGTCGGGCGCCGGCCGGGCCGGAGTCGGCCCCGACGGCGGCGGGGGTGGGGGAGCCGGGTGACGCCGAGCATGGGGACGGCACGGGGAGCGGTGCCGCCGAGCCGGCCCCGTCGACGTCGTCGGCGACGGGCGGCTCCCCCGTCGCCGCGGAGCGCTGATGGCGGCTCGGAGCACGACCCGGAGTGGCGGGCCGTCCGGACCGACCGCCGAGCCTCGGGCGGGAGGCGGCGGCGACCCGGCGACGGAGCCCGTCGCCGACGGTGCGGCGGCCCTCGAGGCGTACCTGGCGAGCCTCGTCGCCCGCGGCGCCTCGATCCACACCCGGCGCTCCTACCGGTCCGTCCTCGAGCGCTACCTCGGTCGACTCGCCGCCGAGGGCATCGACTGGCGCTCGCCGCCGCGGAGTGCCCTCCGGCGCTACCTCGCCGACCTCGCTGCGACGAGCGCCCGGGCCTCGGTCGTCCAGCGCCTCGCCGCGATCCGGTCGTTCTACCGCTGGGCGGTCCGGGCGGGTCTGGCGCCCGGCCAACCCTGGGCGGCGATCGTCGGGCCCCGACCGAACCGTCGCCTGCCGCGGGTCCTCGCCGTCGAGCAGGTCGAGGCGCTCCTCGCGGCCGTCGACGCCGAGCTCGCCGAGGATCGACGGCGGGCGCCGGAGCTGGCGGCGGCCCGTGCCCTCCGCGACCGGGCCCTCGTCGAGCTCGCCTACGCCGCCGGGCTCCGGGTCAGCGAGCTGGCGGCGGCCGAGCTCGACGCCCTCGATCTGCGCCGGGCCGAGATCCGGGTCACAGGCAAGGGCGGCAAGGAGCGGATCGGGCTCCTCGGGCGGCCGGCCGTCGCGGCCCTCGAGGCGTATCTCGACGGCGGCCGGCCGGTCCTCGCCGCCCGGCGGCGCAACGGCGGCGGCTCGGCGGCGGTCTTCTTGAACGCCGCGGGCGGCCCGCTCGGGACCCGCGGAATCCGGTACCGCCTCGACGCCCTCCGGCGCCGGGCGGGCTTGCCCGACGGGGTCGGTCCCCACACCCTCCGCCACTCGTTCGCGACCCACCTCCTCGACGGCGGCGCCGACCTCCGGGTCGTCCAGGAGCTCCTCGGCCACGCCAGCCTGGCGACGACCCAGGTCTACACCCACGTCTCGGCCAGCCGTCTCCGGTCGGTCTACCTGGCCGCCCATCCTCGGGCTCGAGGGCGGGTGACCGTCGACTCGCCGGCCGACCCGGGGACGCCGTGACCCGACCCGCGACCGGACGCGCCGCGGGCCCGCCGACCGAGACCTCGGCGCGCGGCTCGGCGCCCGAACCCGATGCGGTCGGCCGGGGCGGGGCGGCGGCCCCCGCCGCGGCCCTGCTCGCGGATTCGGCGGCCTGGGACCCCCGGGTCGAAGCGTCGCCCCACGGGACCGTGTTCCAGCTCCGCGGCTGGTCCGCCGTGAAGGAGTTGACCGGCTGGCGGGCCGTCCGCGTCGCGGACCCGGCCGGGGCGATCGTCGCCCAGGTCCTCGCCCGCCGCCCGGGCCCGTTGCCCTGGCGCTTCGCCTACGTCCCCCGGGGCCCGGTCGTCGACCGCTGGACGCCCGAGAGCGTCGGCGCCGTCACCGAGCTCCTCCGTGCAGCAGTCCGGCAGGCCGGAGGTTGGATTTCCCACGTGCGGATCGACCCGGACGTCGAGGCCGACGGTCCCGAGGACACGGCCGGGGAGCTCCGGGCCGCCCTCTCGGCGGCCGGCTGGCGGGCGGCGAGCCCGATCCAGCCGGCCGCGACCCGGATCGTCGATCTCCGGGCCGACGAGGCGGCCCTCTGGTCGGACCTCCGACAGAAGTGGCGCCAGTACGTGAACCGGGCCCGCTCGCTCGGGGTCCGGATCGTCGAGGCCGGCGGCGACCGCATCCCCGTCTTCCACCGGATCCTCCTCGAGACGGCGACCCGGGGCGGCTTCGTGGCCCGGAGCCAGGCCGCCTATCGGGCCGTCTGGGACGCCTTCGCGCCCGAGGGGCGCGCTCGGCTCCTCTTCGCCGAACTGCCCGACGGCGAACCGGTCGCCTCGCTCTTCCTCGTCCGGTGCGGCGGCCGGGTCGCCGAGTTCTACGGCGGGATGACGGCGGCGGGGGCGGAGTCGCGGGCGAACTACCTCCTCAAATGGGAGGCGATCCGCTCGTCGCGGGAGCGCGGGGCGACCTCGTACGATCTGTGGGGGCTGGCGACCCCGGGGATCGCCCACTTCAAGGCCGGCTTCGGGGGCCGCGAGGTTCGCTACGTCGGGGCCTGGGACCTCGTCGTCGATCGGGTCGGCTACGCGAGCTGGACCGCCGCGAACGCGGCCCGTCGGTGGCTCGGGCGCCGGTCCCGTGGCGGGCGAGGGGCGGACCGTGGACCGGCCGACTGACGAACCCCGGCCGGGTCCCGCCCCGGGGGCCGAGCTCCTCGCCCGCCTCGCGCGGATCGGGGTCCTGCGTGGGGCGTGGTGCGACGGCGCGCCGTGCGACCCCGCGGCGCTCGGGGAGATCCGGCTCGACGGCGTCGCCTACGACTCGCGGCGGACGCGGCCCGGAGCCTGCTTCGTCGCGATCCCGGGGTTCCACGTCGACGGCCACGCCTACGTGCCCGCGGCAGCCGCCGCCGGCGCCGCCCTCGCCATCGTCGAGCGGCCGGTTCCGGAGGCGTCGATTCCCCAGCTCGTCGTCGCGAGCGGTCGCCGGGCCCTCGCCGAGGCGGCAGCCTGGTCGGCCGGCGACCCCTCGCTCCGGCTCGGGATCGTCGGGATCACCGGGACCGACGGCAAGACGACGACCGGCGTCCTCGCCGCGGCGGCGCTCCGGGCGGCCGGGATCCCGACCGGGCTCCTCGGGACGGCCCTCGTCTCGGTCGGCGGCCGGGCGGCGGTGAACCCCGAGCACGTCACGACCCCCGAGGCCCCCGAGCTCCAGGCGGCCCTCGCGGCGATGGAGCGGGCCGGTGATGCCGCCGCCGTCGTCGAGACGACCTCCCACGGCCTCGCCCTCGACCGAGTCGCCGGGATCCTCTACGACGCGGCGATCCTCACGAACCTGAGCCACGAGCACCTCGACCTCCACGGCAGCTTCGAGGCCTACCGGGCGGCGAAGGTCTCGCTCTTCGAGCGCCTCGCCGGCGGGCGACCGGAGACGCTTCCGGCACCGGCCCTCGACGCGCGGCCGCGGAAATCCCTCGGCTGGTCGCCGCTCGCCGTCGTCAACGCCGACGACCCGAGCGCCCCGGTCTTCGTCGCCGCCGCGGCAGGGGCCGGGGCCCGGGTCGTGACGTACGGGCTCGGGGCCGCCGCCGACGTCCGGGGGCGGGCGGTGACGGAGACGCCGAGGGGCCTGGGCTTCGAGGTCGAGGTCGGCGGGCGGCCGGCCGGGCGGGTCGAGCTCCGGCTCGTCGGACGGTTCAACGTCGCGAACGCCCTCGCCGTCGTCGCCCTCGGCGAGGGGCTCGGCCTCGATCCGGCCGCCGTCCGGGCCGGCCTGGCGAGCGTCGAGCGGGTCCCGGGTCGGATGGAGCGGGTCGACCTCGGGCAGCCGTTCGTCGTCGTCGTCGACTACGCCCACAGCCCGGCCGCCCTCGAGGCCGCCCTCGACGCCCTCGCCCCGCTCGCCAGGGCCGGCGGCGGGGGGCTCGTCGCCGTCTTCGGCTCGGCGGGGGAGCGGGACCGGGCGAAGCGGCCGATCATGGGCCGGGTCGCCGCCGAGCGCTGCCGCCTCGTCGTCCTCACCGATGAGGATCCCCGCGGCGAGGATCGGATCGCGATCCTCGAGGAGATCGCGGCCGGCGCCATGGCGACGGGTCGCCGCCGGGGCGAGGAGGTCCTGCTCGTTCCGGACCGGGGGTCGGCGATCCGGGCGGCTTTCGAGCGGGCGCGTCCCGGTGACGTCGTCCTCCTCGCCGGCAAGGGCCACGAGCGCTCGATCATCGGGCCGTCGGGGCCGGAGCCGTGGGACGAGCGGGCCGAGGCCGAGCGGGCGCTCCGCGAGCTCGGCTACGGCGCCGCCGGACGGCCGGCCTGACCCGGCGCTGGTGCCGACGGATCGAGGACGGCGCGGATGGGTCGACGCGGCGGCTGCCTCGCGGTCCTCGTCATCCTCGCCCTCGGCGGGATCGTCCTCTCGCTCCTCCTGCCGCCGACGGCGGCCGGCCTCGTGACCCTCGGTTTGGAGGCGGCGGGCCTTCGCGCCGACCGGCTCGTGGTGAGCGTCGAGGCCGACCCGCCGCTCAGGCTCCTCGTCGGCCGAGCCGACCGGGTCGTCGTCGACGGGACCGAGATCCGGTGGGGGACGACCTCGGCCGCCTCCCTGGCGCTCGTCCTCGTCGACGTCGACCTCGTCGGTCGGCGGGCCGCCTCGCTCGACGGGCAGCTCCTCGACGTTCGGACCGCCGACGGGCCGGCCGGGCCGGTCGCCGTCGCCTCGGTCGCCATCTCGGGACCGGGAAGCGGCCCGGATGCCCGAGCCACCGTCGCCCCGGCCGAGGCGAGCCGGGTCGTTCGGGCCCTCGCCGGGTCGGTCGGCCTCGCCGCTGCCCGGGTCGTCCTCGAGGCGCCCGACCGCGTCCTCGTCACCGTCGGCGGCCGGACCCTCGAGGCGCGGCTCGGCGTCGCCGAGGGGGCGGTCGTCGTCGCCGGGCCGGCGGTGCCGCGGCTCGTCGTCCTCGCCGCGGGGAGCGTCGGCGGCGTCCGGGTCCAGTCGGTCCGGATCGGGGCCGACGGCGAGATCGTCGTCGAGGGTCGCCTGGCCCCGGCGGTCTTCGGTCTCGCTCCGTAGCCGGCCTCAGCCTCCGGCCAGGCCGCCACCAGCGCCGCCACGCCTGGACCCGGCGGTCTTCGGTCTCGCTCCGTAGCCGGGTTGGTCGGCGGGGGTGCCGGCAGGCGGCTGGTATCCTTCGAGCGATGGGGAAGGCTCGCCAGACCGCCGAACGAAGCCGGACGACCAGCGCCGGGACCGTCCCGCCGCCCGCCGCCGCGACGACGATCGTCGAACCGGTCGCCCGCGAGGTGGCCGGCGGCCCGGCACGCGTCGACCGCGCTGCCCCGACCGCCGCTGCCGTCGCGGAGCCCGCGCCGGGCGTCGACCTCGAGGCCCTCGAGGGCGAGCTCCTCGAGACGCTCCGGCGCCACGACCCCGAGGCCGACCTCGAGCCGGTCCGCCGCGCCTTCGCCTACGCCGTCGAGTGCCACGCCGGTCAGCGCCGGATGTCCGGTGAGCCGTACGTCACCCACCCGATCGCCTCGGCGCGGATCCTCGCCGAGCTCGGGATCGACCCGACGGCGATCTGCGCCGCCCTCCTCCACGACGTCCCCGAGGACACCGAGGCGAGCCTCGCCGACATCGAGGAGCGCTTCGGGCCCGACGTCGCCCGCCTCGTCGACGGGGTCACGAAGCTCGGCAAGTTCAGCACGCTCTCCCACGAGCAGCAGCAGGCCGAGAACATCCGGAAGATGTTCCTGGCGATGGCCGAGGACATCCGGGTCGTCCTCATCAAGCTCGCCGACCGGCTCCACAACATGCGGACCCTCGGCGCCCTGCCGCCGGAGAAGCAGCAGCGGATCGCCCGCCAGACGATGGAGATCTACGCTCCCCTCGCCGAGCGGCTCGGGATCTGGCAGATCAAGTGGGAGCTCGAGGACCTCGCCTTCAAGACCCTGGAACCCGAGCGCTACCGTGAGCTCGCCCGGCTCCTCGACACCCGCCGGAAGGGCCGAGAGCGGTACATCGAGCGGGCCATCGCCGTGCTGCGGCCGAAGCTCGAAGAAGCCGGGATCAAGGCCGATCTCCAGGGCCGGCCCAAGCACCTCTACAGCATCTGGAAGAAGATGCTCCGCAAGGGTGCCGAGTTCGGCGAGATCTACGACGTCTACGCGATCCGGATCCTCGTCGACGAGGTCCGCGACTGCTACGCCGCCCTCGGCGTCGTCCACGCCCTCTGGCGGCCGATCCCCGGCCAGTTCGACGACTACATCGCGGTCCCGAAGAACAACCTCTACCAGAGCCTCCACACCGCTGTCATCGCCCTCGACGGCAAGCCCCTCGAGATCCAGATCCGGACCCACCAGATGCACCAGGTGGCCGAAGTCGGGATCGCAGCGCACTGGCGCTACAAGGAGGCGACGAAGTCGGATCGCGAGTACGACGCCAAGCTGGCCTGGCTCCGGCAGCTCATGGACTGGCAGCGGGAGGTCTCCGACGCCCGGGAGTTCGTCGAGGGGATCAAGCTCGACATCTTCCAGGACCAGGTCTTCGTCTTCACCCCGAAGGGCGACATCAAGGACCTCCCGGCCGGGGCGACGCCCCTCGACTTCGCCTACCGGATCCACACCGACGTCGGCCACCGGACGATCGGGGCGAAGGTGAACAACCGGCTCGTGCCCCTCGATTACCGGCTCAAGAACGGCGACATCGTCGAGATCGTGACGACGAAGGGCGAACACGGCCCGTCCCGGGACTGGCTGAACATCGTCCGGACCTCCCACGCCCGGGAGAAGATCCGGCAGTGGTTCAAGCGGAAGGACCGCGACGAGAACATCGCCCACGGCCGCGAGGCCCTCGAACGGGAGTTGCGGCGCCTCGCCCGGACGTCCCTCGCCGCCGTCGGGCAGGAGCGGATCGCCGAGGTGGCGAAGGGCTACAACTTCGACGCCCTCGACGACTTCTACGCCGCCGTCGGCTACGGGGCGATCAGCGCCCAGCAGGTCGTGACCCGCCTCGGCGTCCTCGACGACGCCCAGTTCTCGGTTCCCGCCGTCGCCCCGCCGGCGCCGCCGAGCCGGGCCGGCGGAGTCCGGGTCAAGGGGGTCGGCGACCTCCTCGTCCGCTTCGCCCGCTGCTGCCACCCGATCCCGGGCGACCCGATCATCGGCTTCATCACCCGCGGCAAGGGCGTGACGGTCCACCTCCGGACCTGCCCGACGATCGTGAACGAGCGGGAGGTGAGCCGGCTCATCGAGGTCGAGTGGGAATCGGCGCCCGCCCAGACCTACCCGATCGCGATCCGGGTCGAGGCGTACGATCGACCGGGGCTCCTCCACGACATCACCCAGGTCGTCGCCGAGGCGAAGGTGAACATCATCGCCGCGGCGGTGAACGTGACCCCGGAGCACACGGCGGTCGTGACGGCGACGCTCCAGGTCGCCTCGGTCGCCCAGCTCGCCCGGGTCATGAGCCGGATCGAGCACATCCGCGACGTCCTCTCGGTCCAGCGGGCCCTCGACTGAACGAGCGGGACCGCCTGCCGGCCGCCGGCCTACGCGGGATCGGGCTCGGTCGCCCGGGCCCGGGAACCACGGCGGGCTGTGCGGCGTCGGATCCCCATGAGCCAGGCGCATGGCCCCCGTTGCGCGGGTCGGGGGTGGCCAGGTGCCCGCGCGCTGCGTCCCCACGGGCGCCTTCCGACCGGGTTCCTTCCCGGTCTTGCCGGCCTCGTCCTCCTCGTCGCTGGCTGTGCGTCGGGCGCCTCGAGCCCGACCGACAGGACGGTGGCGACCGGCGGCGTCATCCTCCCGACGACGCGCGACGTCTACCGCTTCGACTCGTTTGCCGAGATGGTCGCGACGGCCGACGCCGTGATCGTCGCGACGGTCAGCGACGCGCGGCCAGGGCCAACCTGGCCACCCGAGGCCGGGCCCTATCGGCAGTGGTTCGTCGGGATCCAGATCGAGGAGCTCCTGTATGGTTCGGCCCCTTCGTCGGGAGTCGCTCTCGTCACGGACGACCTCTTGGACCAACGCCTCGAGCGGTACGGGCGCGACTGGTGGCGGGTGGGGACACGATCGGTTCTCTTCCTCAAGAGGCGATCTGAAGACCTCTACCAGCTCCTGAATAGCCACTCGGTGTACATCGTCGCGGGCACGGATCTTCGGCCTGTCTATGACGGTGGCCTGGCGGAAACGATCGGCGGGTGGTCGATCGACGAGCTGCGGGCCAAGACGGCCGAGGTCGCCGCCCTGATCGCGGCCGGGATGGTCACGCCGCAGCCGATGCACCTCCCTGGGCAAGCGCCCTGACCCACGGCGGGGATCGTCACGAACAGGCGTCTATCCACCGGCGCGGTCGCGGGCGGCGGTCGGCCGCGCTGAGGCGCGCTGGGCGTGGGCGGGCCCGGCGGGCGAGCCCGTCGCGGCCCTACACTTGGCGCCGATGCCCAGCTTCCGTGCCCCGCGGGGAACCCGCGACCTCCTGCCGCCCGAGCGCCGCCGCTTCCTGGCCCTCGAGCGGCTCGCTGCCGACCTCGCCGCCCGCTACGGCTACGAACCGATCGAGACCCCGCTCTTCGAGCAGACCGCCGTTTTCGAGCGGGGTGTCGGGGCGACGAGCGACGTCGTCGAGAAGGAGCTCTTCCGAATCGCCCCGCGGACCGAGGAGACCGAATCGTGGGCGCTCCGGCCCGAGGCGACGGCCGGGATCGTCCGGGCCTACGTCCAGCACGGCCTCCAGACCTGGCCCCAGCCGGTGAAGCTCACCCTCGCCGGGCCGATGTTCCGCTACGACCGGCCCCAGGCGGGGCGGTACCGCCAGTTCTGGCAATGGGACGTCGAGGCGATCGGCGATCCGGGGCCGGCCATCGACGCCGAGATCGTCGAGCTCGGCCTGCGCTTCTTCCGGGAGGCCGGCCTGGCCGAGGTGGAGGTCCTCCTCAACTCCATCGGCGACCCCCTCTGCCGACCGGCCTACGTCGAGCGCCTCCGGGCCTACTTCGCCCCCCACGCCGCCGAGCTCCCCGAGCTGGAGCGGCGGCGCCTCGAGACGAACCCGCTCCGGCTCCTCGATTCGAAGGAGCCGGTCATGGCGCCCTTGGTCGCCGCGGCCCCGAAGGTCGCCGATCACCTCTGCGAGGCCTGCGCCGCCCACTTCGCGGCCGTCCGGGCCCACCTCGACGCCCTCGGGGTCCCGTACCGGATCGCCCCGACCCTCGTCCGGGGTCTCGACTACTACACCCGGACCGCCTTCGAGTACTACCTCCCGGGCCGCGAGGGTCAACAGCAGGCGCTCGGCGGCGGCGGCCGCTACGACGGCCTCGTCGAGCTCCTCGGCGGCCGGCCGACGCCGGGGATCGGCTTCGCCATCGGCCTCGACCGGACGGTCCTCGCCCTCGACGAGCTCGGCCGCGGCGAGGAACCCGCGCGCGGGCCGCTCGCCGTCGTCGCCGGAGCCGACCCCGACGATACGGTCCGTCGGCTCGCCCTGGCGAGCGAACTGCGCGCGGCCGGGCTCGCGGCGACCGCCGACCTCGGCCGCCGTCGGCTCGCCCGCCAGCTGGAGGCCGCGGCCCGGGCCGGCGCCCACTTCGCGATCATCCTCGGCACCGAGGAGGCCGGCCGCGATGGGGTCGTCCTCCGTGACCTCGAGGCCGCGACGCAGCGGACGGTGCCTCGGGGCGAGCTCGTCGCCGAGCTCCGGCGGGCCGCCCGGACCCACCGTCACGGATCGACCGCCGGGCCGGAGCCGGTCGGCTGAGGACCACCCGGATGAGGCGCGAGGTCGCCGATCTCCCGGAGCCGCTCGGCTCGTACGTTCGCCGGATCGGGGTCCGGGACGAGCCGCTCCTCGAGCGGCTCCGGGCCGAGACGGCGACCCTGCCCGAGGCCCAGATGCAGATCTCGCCGGAGCAGGGTGCCCTCCTGGCCTTCCTCGTCGAGCTCATCGGGGCCCGGCGGGCTCTGGAGATCGGGACCTTCACCGGCTACAGCGCCATCGTCGTCGCCCGGGCCCTCGGTCCGGAGGGACGCCTCGTCTGCTGCGATCGATCGGCGACCTGGACGGCGATCGCCGGGCGGTACTGGGCCGAGGCCGGGCTCGCCGATCGAATCGAGCTCCGCCTCGGGCCGGCCCTCGAGAGCCTCGACGCCCTCCTCGCGGCGGGCGAGGCGGACGGCTTCGACGTTGCCTTCATCGACGCCGCGAGGGACGAGTATCCGGCCTACTTCGAGCGGGTGATCCGGCTCGTCCGCCCGGGCGGCCTCGTCGCCATCGACAACGTCTTCCTCGGCGGCGCCGTCGCCGACCCGGCCGCCGACACTCCGGCGGTCCGGGCGGTCCGGGCCCTGAACGAGCGCCTCGCCGCCGACCCCGATCTCGCCGTCGCCGTCGTCCCGATCCGGGACGGCATGACCCTCGTCCGCCGGCGCGCCTGACGGGTGGTCCGCCCGAGGGCGGGGCGGGCGGCTACCATGGCCGCCATGACGAGCCCGACTTCCCCCAGCGCGGCGTCCCTCGCTACCCCGTATCGGACCCACACCTGCGGCGAGCTCCGCGGGGTCGACGCCGGCCGGCCGGCCCGCCTCGCCGGCTGGGTCCATCGGCGGCGCGACCACGGCCAGCTCATCTTCCTCGATCTCCGGGACCGTTACGGGATCACCCAGGTCGTCGTCGACCGGACGGCAGCCCCCGAGGCCCACGCCGTCGCGGAGCGGGTCCGGGTCGAGTACGTCGTCGTCGCCGACGGCGAGGTCGCCCGACGGCTCCCCGGGACCGAGAACCCGCGGCTGGCGACCGGCGAGATCGAGCTGCGAGCGACGGGCCTGACGATCCTCTCCGAATCGAAGACGCCGCCCTTCTACATCAACGAGCCCGAGGCGCCGATCGAGGAGAGCCTTCGCCTCAAGTACCGCTACCTCGACCTTCGGCGGGAGCCGATGCGGGACCGGCTCTTGCTCCGGAGCCGCCTCGTCGCGGCGATCCGCGACGTCCACCACGCCCACGGCTTCGTCGAGATCGAGACACCGATGCTCATCAAGAGCACGCCGGAGGGGGCCCGCGACTTCATCGTCCCCTCGCGGCTCCAGCCGGGGACCGTCTACGCCCTGCCCCAGAGCCCCCAGCAGCTCAAGCAGATCCTCATGGTCGCGGGGCTCGACCGCTACTTCCAGATCGCCCGCTGTTTCCGCGACGAGGACCTCCGGGGCGACCGCCAGCCGGAATTCACCCAGCTCGACCTCGAGATGAGCTTCGTCGACGAGCCGACGGTCATGGCCACGGTCGAGGCGATGGTCGTCGAGGTCACCCGGCGGGTCGTGCCCGAGCGACCGATCGTCGCCGTCCCCTTCCCGCGCTTCACCTATGAGGAGGCCCTCGAGCGGTACGGAACCGACAAGCCGGACCTGCGCTTCGGGCTCGAGCTCGTCGATCTCGCCCCGGCGCTCCGCGATCCCGAGGGGCAGCCGGCCTCCGGCTTCCGGGTCTTCGACGAGACCCTCGCCGGGGGCGGGCGGGTCAAGGGCCTCGTCGTTCCGGGCCGGGCCGAGGCGTCGCGTCGGGAGATCGAGGAGCTCTCCGAGATCGCCCGGGCCGGCGGGGCCGCCGGGCTCGTCCACCTGGCGGTCGGAACGGACGGCGCCGCCGCCTCGCCGATCGCCAAGCACCTCCGGCCGGGGGTCGGGGAGCGGATCGTCGCCGCGGCCGGGGCGGCCCCGGGCGACCTCGTCCTCGTCGTCGCCGCCGAGACGGCCGTCGCCAACGCCGCCCTCGGCCGGCTCCGCATCGAGCTCGGGGCGCGGCTCGGCCTCGTCGACCCCGACGCCCTCGCCTACGGCTGGGTCCACCGCTTCCCGATGTTCGAATGGGACCCCGAGAACCGGCGCTGGGACGCCGTCCACAACCCGTTCAGCGGGATTCTGCCCGAGGACGAGCCGCTCCTGACAACCGCCTCGGGCGACCTCTCGATCCGGAGCCCCGAGGATCCGGCCGGCCGGGCCCGCGCCCTCCAGTACGACCTCGTCCTCAACGGCTGGGAGCTCGGCGGCGGCTCGGTTCGGATCTGGCGGCGCGACCTCCTGGAGCGGAGCTTCGCCCTCCAGGGGCACGATCCGGCGGCCGCCCGGGCCAAGTTCGGGGCGCTCCTCGAAGCCTTCGAGTACGGGCCGCCGCCCCACGGCGGGATCGCCCTCGGGATCGACCGCTGGGCCGCCCTCCTCGCCCGCCAGACGAACATCCGGGAGGTCATGGCCTTCCCGAAGACCCAGTCGGGGAGCGACCTCATGCTCGAGGCGCCGTCGCCGCCCGATCCGGCCCAGCTCGCGGAGCTCGGGCTCCGGTACGTCGGCCCGCCGCGGGGCCGGTCCGACCGCCCGGTCTCTGCTTGACGGCCCTCGCCCTCCTCGATCGCCTCGCCGCCCGGCCGCGCCTCGCGGCCCTCCTCGGCGCCGGCTGCATCGCCTTCTCCGGGATCTTCTATCGCTACGCCGCGGTCAGCCCGGAGACCGGAGCGGTCTTCCGGGCGGTGTACGGGCTCCCGCTCCTCGGCCTCGTCGCCTGGGCCGAGATCCGCCGCTTCGGGCCCCTGGGGCCGCAGGCCCTCGCGGCGGCTCTCCTCGCCGGTGCCTTCTTCGCCGCCGACCTGGCCCTCTGGCACCACGCCATCGACGCCGTCGGCGTCGGCTTGGCGACGGTCCTCGCGAACCTCCAGGTCGTCATCGTCGGGGCCGTCGCCTGGCGGCTCGGCGGCGAGCGGCCGAGCCCGGCGGTCCTCGTCAGCCTGCCGATCGTCCTCGGCGGGGTCGTCGCCATCTCCGGGGTCCTCGAGACCGGCGCCTACGGCCGCGACCCGGTCGGCGGCGCGGTCCTCGCCCTCGGGGCGGCCGCCGCGTATGCCGCGTACCTCCTCGTCATCCGGCGAGTCGCCCGGATCGCCGGCGGCCCGGCGCTCCCGGTCTTCGCCTCGACCGCCTCGACGGCGGTCGTCGCCCTGGCGATCGGGCTCGCCGTCGGCCGCTTCGATCCCGTCCCGAGCTGGCCGGCCCACGGCTGGCTCGCCCTCCTCGGGCTGACCGCCCAAGCCGCCGGCTACCTCGCGATCGCCACCTCGCTGCCGCGCCTGCCGGCCGTCGTGGCCTCGATCATCCTCCTCGCCCAGCCGGTCGGGAGCGTCGTCCTCGGGGTCCTCCTCCTCGGGGAGGCGCCGTCGGCCCTCCAGCTCGCCGGCGTCGGGCTCGTCCTCGGCGGGATCGCCGTCGCCAGCGGGGCCGTCGGGCGCGCCCTCGAGGCACGGCGGGTTCGGGCCGCCGCCGCGGGACCGAAGCCGTTAGGCTGACTGCGGGACGGAAGCCGTTCGGCTGGCCGCGGGGGCCGATCGCTCGGCGGGGAGCGGGGCGGGGAGCGGGGCGGACCCCCGCCGAGCCGGACCCCCGG
>JBHOQO010000028.1:0-23063 GCA_042408925.1 Chloroflexota bacterium
GTCGTTGTTCGTGAAGCGGATCTGGAACGGGGTGTTCGCCGGGGCACTGAGCTCGGCTTTGTCGAAGGCGATGTTCTGGGCGGACAGCTCGAGGACGACCCCGGCCGGCGCCGAGGCCGAGGCGCCGGGGGCGGCGGACGGCGAGGGGGAGGCGGACGGCTGCGTGAACTCGTCCTTCCAGCAAGCCGGGTACGGCGTCGCCCCCGGCTCCGGCTTCCAGTTCGGGTCCCGCCAGCCCGTGAACGTCTTCGGCTTGCCGGTCGCCGGGTCGATGACCGGCTCGAAGAGGGCTGGGTCGCGAACGACGTACTGCTGATCGTTCGTCGCCCGGAGGAAGGCGATGAGGTCCTCGATCTGCTGGTAGTTCAGCGGCCCGCCGTTTTGGTCGGACCAGACCGGCATGAGGCTGTTCGGATCGCCGCAGGCGTAGCGACCGCCGACCTCGAGCATGGTCCGGATGTACTCCGGCCGGAGGTGCCAGAAGAGCTTGCTCTGGTCGTTCAGCTTCGGGCCGATCCCGCCCTCGCCGTTCGCCCCGTGGCAGCGGGCGCAGTTTGCCTGGTAGATGTTGTAGCCCCGCTCGACGGCCGTGACCTGCTGGGCCTCGGTCTCGGCCGCCAGGCGGCTCCGGGTCAGGCCGCCGGGGAAACCGAGCTCGTAGAAGTAGTAGACGATGACGAAGAGGACGACGACGCCGACGGCCAGGAAGCCGACGAACCGGGCGCTCGACGACTGGCGGACGATCTGGGCCGCCCGCTCGGGCGTGAGACCGAACCGTCGCGCGGAGGGCGGGGCGGTGAAGCGCTCGGGAGAGGCGGCCTCGACGGGCGGTCGAGGAACCGGCAGGCGCTGTTCAGGCTCGCGGCCAGGCTGATCGGTCATCGAACTCCTCGTGTCGGGTGTCGGTGCGCGGTCAGTCGATGCAACCGGTCGGCGATTTCGGGGGGATGATCCCCGGCTGGCCGAGGGCAACCGGAAGCGGTCCGAGGGTGATCTTCGAGGTGTCGATGGTCAGGACGCCCGAACCGTCGACCGAGATGGCGAAGCGGTCCATGCTCCGCGGCGCCGGCCCGTACTGGGCACCGGCCGCCTTGATGCCGAGCCGGTCGTACCGCGAGCCGTGGCAGGGGCACTCGAGCCAGAAGTTCTTCAGGCACGGGTTCGGCTTGCAGCCGAGGTGCGGGCAGCGCTGGTAGAGGGCTCGGACGTTGAGCGCCGTCCCGTCGCCGGTCCGGTCCTCGCCGGGGAGGAACTCCTGGCGCGAGGTGTCGATGAGGATGACGAAGGCGCGAGCCTCGGCGTAATAGGCCGGGAAGCCGTCGGCGATCGGAAGGTTCGCGTTGGCGAGCTTCACGTCGTCGAAGGTCCCGATCTGGATCTTCGCCCCGAAGCCGCTCCGGAGCGCCGGCCAGATGAAGCCGATCGTCCCCGCCGTCACCTCGGTCAGCCAGAGGAGCATGCCGGCCCCGAGGGAGAGGCGGAGGAGCTGTCGGCGCGACATCCCCTCGACGGGTTCGCGCCGGAGCGCCTTGAGCGCCTGGGTACTGAGGGCCTGCGGCCGGTCGGCCGGTTCGACGTGGTAGTTGCTCATCGCTCGACGATCCCTCGCTTCCCCCGCATCAGAGCGCGAAGTGAAGGCCCGGGGTGTTGATGTACGGGATCGCGAACCCGTACCCGGGGCCCCGGAAGAAGATCCCGACGAAGGTGAGGACGAGCCCGAGGATGCAGAAGAGGCTGAAGAGGACGACCGCCGTCTTCCGCTCCGACGGCCGAGTCGCCGTGGGGTTGCCGCGGTCGACGTAGGGAATGACCGCCGCCCCGACGAGGACGAAGGTCGGGACGAGGACGCCGGCGACCGTCGGGTGGAAGTAGGCGAGCAGCTCCTGGAGACCAAGGAAGTACCAGGGCGCCTTGGCGACGGCCGGCGTGACGTTCCCGTTCGCCAGCTCCTCGAGGGGTGCGTTGACGAAGAGGCCCATGAGGAGAAGGAAGATGCTCATCATCGCCGCCGCCAGGAACTCGATCGAGAGCAGATGCGGCCAGGTCATGACCGTGTCGTCGGGCTCCTTCTGAACCCGCACGACGGCATCCTGCTTGACGAGGGCGAGGAGGCGGTACGGGCGGGCCGACATCGGGACCCGCTGCTTGTCGATCTCGGTCCGGCGGGCCGGATCGACCGGCAGGACGACCCGGCGCTCGGGAGGGGTGGACGTCTCAGCCATCGTGCGCGCTCGGCTCCGTCAACGACTCGCTGCTCGGACGGCGACCGTTCGGGACCGGCTCATAGCGGCCCCGAGATCCCGCCGTCTTTCCGGATCCGCCAGAAGTGGACGGCCAAGAAGATCGCCGCGAGGAGCGGGAAGACCATGATGTGAAGGACGTAGAAGCGAAGGAGCGTGTTCTGGCCGACCTCGATCCCGCCGAGGAGGATGAGCTTGGCCGGGGTGTTGAAGAGCGGCGCGTAGCCGCCCATGTTCGTCCCGATCGTGATCGCCCAGTAGGCGATCTGATCCCAGGGCAGGAGGTAGCCGGTGAAGCTGAGCATGATCGTCAGGAAGAGGAGGACGACCCCGACGACCCAGTTGAACTCGCGGGGCGGCTTGTAGGCGCCGTGGTAGAAGACCCGCATCATGTGGAGGAAGACGAAAAAGACCATGAGGTGGGCGCCCCAGCGATGGATGTTCCGCGTCAGGAGGCCGAACGTCACCTCGCTCTGGATGGCGAGGATGTTCGAATAGGCCTGGGTCGCCGAGGGGACGTAGTAGAACATGAGGTAGACGCCCGTCACGGTCAGGACGAGGAACAAAAAGAAGCTCAGCCCGCCGAGGCAGAAGGTGTAGGCGAACTTCACAGCGTGCTGGCGGACGCGAACCGGGTGGATGTGGAGGAAGACGTTGTTCATGACCGCGTACGCCCGCGACCGCTCGTCGTTGGGGTACGGCTGGCGGAACAACGAGCGCCAGACGGCGCTCCGGCGAATGGTCTGATCCACCCGCTCGAGGAAACTCACCGCGCTCCTCCTGCCACGCCGGCGAGACCGGCCAGCTGACCGTCACGGTACGACTCCTTGTAGAGCCGCCCGTCGCTCGAAACCTCCTGAAGCTCGAACCGCTCCATCGTAATGGCGTCGAAGGGGCAGCGCTTCACGCAGAGGGCGCAGCGGATGCAGCGCTCCTCGTCGATGACCATCGCCGCCCCGTTCTCCCAGCCGTACGCCTCCTCGAGTTCGGGGAGGGGGCCCTCGCTCTTGAGCTGGTTGATGTCGACCATGTGGATGACGCCCTCGGGGCAGACGTCGGCGCAGGCCCCGCAGAGGACGCACCGGAACGGGTCGAACCAGATGTTGTAGTTGCACATGAGGCAGCGGGTCGCCTCGGCGACGGCCTCGGTCGTCGTGTAGCCGAGCTCGACCGGCGTCGTGAAGTTCACCGCCGGTTCGGTCGACGGGAAGCGGGCCGCCACCGGCGCCATCGGGACGTGCTGGCGGGGCAGCACGTCGTAGAACTCGGGCATCTCGTGGCGCCACGAGCTCGTGATCTTCACGTGTGGGGTGACCGTCACCTCCGTCTGACCCGAGAGGTAGCGGTCGATGGCGTAGGCGCACTTCTTGCCGTGCCCGGCAGCCTCGATGAGGGTCGTGGGCCCGGTCACGAAGTCACCGCAGGCGAAGACGCCCCGGACGTTCGTGGCGTATGTCGCCGGGTCGACCCGGATCCGGCCGCGCCCGATCTCGAAGTTCGTCTCCGCCGGGAGGAACGAGAGGTCGGCCGCCTGGCCAACGGCCGGGATGACGGTGTCGGCCGGGATGACGAATTCGGAGCCCGGGATCGGAATCGGCGAGCGGCGGCCCGAGGCATCGGGCTCGCCGAGCTTGTTCCGGATGAAGCGGACGGCCTTGACCCGCCCGTTCTCGCCGATGATCTCCAGGGGGCTGGCGAGGAACTCCATCCGGACGCCCTCGCGCTCGGTCTCGCCGAGCTCCTCCTCGTCGACGACGAGCTCGGAGCGGGTCCGGCGATAGACGATGGCGACCCGCTCGGCGCCGTAGCGGAGGCTCGTCCGCGAGCAGTCCATCGCCGTGTAGCCGCCGCCGATGACGACGACGTCGCGGCCGACGGTGAGCGGCTCGCCGAGGTTCGCCTTCCGCATGAAGTCGACCCCATATTCGACGCCCTCGAGGTCGGCACCCGGGACGTCGAGGACGACGGGGTTCATCGCCCCGGCGCAGATGGCGATGGCGTCGTACTCGGCCTGGAGGTCCTCGAAGGCGACGTCGACGCCGACCGTCGTGTTGTAGACGAAGCGGACCCCGAGTCGCTCGACGAGCCGGACGTCCATCTCGATCGCCTCGCGCGGCAGGCGGAAGGCTGGCACGCCGATGAGCATCGTCCCGCCGCCGTAGGGGAGCGCGTCGTAGACGGTCACCTGGTAGCCCTTGACGGCGAGTTCCCGGGCGACCGACAACCCGGCCGGGCCCGCCCCGATGACGGCGACCCGCTCGGGGCGGGGCGTGATGTCGGGCATGACGTCGGGGATCCCCGAGGCGGCGTGCCACTCGACGAGGAAGCGCTTCATGGCCCGGATGGCGAGGGGCCGGTCGATGTCGCCCCGCCGGCAGGCCCGCTCGCAAGGCGCCGAGCAGACGTAGGCGCACATCGCGGCGACCGGGTTCGGCTCGCGGGACAGGAGGTAGCCCTCCTCGAACCGCCCCTCGGCGGCGAGGTTCAGGTAGCCCCGGCAGTTCGTCCCCACCGGGCAGCCTTCCTGGCACTCGATGTTGCACTGGAGCCAGGAGGCGTCCACCGGCTGGACGAGAAACTCCTGCGGCTCGATGGCCACGACTCGGTCAGTCCCTTCCTCTGTACCGGGCTCGGGGGCATGGAGAGAGCGGCGGGGTGCCGCGCGGAACGCGGATGCGAATCTACCATCGGGCCGCCGATCGGTGCAAAGCAGGGTCACGCGGCGGCCCGCGGCGGGCTCGACGGCCGCCGTCGATTTGACGCCCGGGATTCGTGCAGCTACGCTCCGGATCGGCGACGCCCCGTCGCCGACCGAAAGAGGACGGTGTGACCGCCAGCGAGATCGCGTTCCTGGCCTTCGGTCTGCTCCTCGGCGCTACCGGCGGCGCCGCGGCGACCGCCGTCTCCCGTGCCCGGGGCCGGTCGCCGCGGGAGGTCCGGGTGACCGTCGCTCCGGCACCGCCCGGCCGCCGCCCGGCGACCCTCGCCACCTACCTCGCCGAGGCCGATCCCCCGCCCGCCCGCGGCGGCCCCGCCGATCCGGTCGAGCTCGGCCTCGCCGAGGCGTCGGCGCGCCATGAAGCCCGCTACCGGGAGCTGCACCGAACGGACGTTCGAAGGGGCGGCAACGGCTCCGACCAGTCGGCGGACCCGACGGGTCGCGGGTTCGTCGCCGTCCCCGTCACCGCCGGCCGCGACCCCGTCCTCGGCGGGATCCTCGCCGCCTCGGAGCTCGCCCGGGATCCCGTTCGAGGATCGATGCCCGTCGGGTCGAGAGCCCGGCTCGCCCCCGATGCGCCCCCGACCGCCGGCGCCGACGGCCCCCGCGCCTCCGCCACTCTCGCCGATCGAATTCGGTCGGCCGGCAGGAGCGATGCGGGCGGCGGGTCGGAAGTCCCCGACCCGGCGAGGCCGCCGACCGACCCCCCGGCGACCGAGCCGCCGTCCGGCGCTGCCGGCCCGAGCCCGGGCACCCCGGATCCCTGTGCCGGCCCGCGCTTCCTCGCCCGAGAGCGGTGCGCGGTCGCCGAGCGGGCGAAGGCCGAGGCCGCCGCGGCGGCGGAGCGCCTTCGGGCTGCGCGACGCGCCTACGACGATGCCGTGGCCAAGGCCGACGCCGCGACCGCGGCCGCCGAGCCCCGGGCGATCCGAGCCGCCAAGGAGGCCGCCCAGGACGCCTTCCGGGTCGCCCGGGCCGCCGCCCGGACGCGGGCCGAGGCCGAGGCCGCCGCGCGGACCTGGCTCGACGAGATCAACCGGATCAACCGCGAGGCGACCGCCGCCGCCCGCGAAGCCGCCCGCCTCGCGGCCGTCGTCGCCGACCTGCGCCCCCAACTCGAGCGCCTGGCGACCGAGGCCGACGCCGCACGGATCCTCGCCGAATCGGCCGAGGAGGCCTGCCTCGCGGCCCGCCAGGCCCTCGCCGAGTGCGAGGAGGCCGAGGCGGCGATGGAGCGAACGAGCGGCGGAGCTCCCGCGACGCCACCGGCGGAGCGACCCGCTGCCGAACTCGGGCCCGGGGCACCGCCTCCCCTCGGGCGACCCGCACCCGCCGCCTCGCTCCGCTCCTTCGAGGACGACACCGCCGCCCTCGTCGGCGACCGCGACCGCGAGGCGGCGATCATCCGGCTCCTCCGCGGCGACCACCGCGTCCTCGATCGGATCGTCGCCCAGCTGGCCGGCCCCGACCCCGAAGCCGAGCGGCGCTGGCGCCTCCTCCTCGCCGACCTCGTCGACGCGATCATCGCCCGAGCCATCGAAGCGAACGCCCTCGACTTCCCGGACGACGACCCGTTCTGGGGCCGCTTCACCCCGGCCCAGGCTCGCGACATCGCGGCCGCCCTCGCCTCCCTCGGCTACCGCTTCGACGGCCTCGGCGGCTTCGTCGACGGCCGGGCCCCGACCCAACGCGACCTCTCCCTCGCCGTCGGATACGCCGGGCTCGATCCGATGCGGATCCGGACCTGGCCGAGCGAGGCCGAGCTGGCGGCGCTCTTCGAGCGGGTGACGATCGCGGCCGACGAGTTCTTCCTGCGCGAGGCTGCCGGCCTGACCCTCAGCGAGCTCGTCGAGGCCCTCGGCCACCGGGCGGACGAGCTCGCCGACCTCTGGAACGCCTGGGGCCGCGTCCGGCCGCTCCTCCTCGAGCTCGCCTAGGCGGGCGGGTCGCCCCCGTCGGGGTGCGACCCGGGCTCCACCGTTTCGCCCGTCGGTCCCTCCTCCTCGTCCTCCTCGATGACGACGACCCGGAAGGCCTCGGCGGCGGCCGTCCCGATGACCCGACCCTCCTCGGCCGCCCAGCGTCGAATCCGGGCCTCGAGGCGCTCCGGATGGCGGATCTGGCTGACGTGGGCGCGGAGCGCCTCGATCTTCCGGTCCAGGGTCGCCGTGACGTCGATCCAGGCGTTCGGCTCGTTCGGCCAGAAGAGGTAGAGGCGCCGCACGACGTGGGCGGTGAGGCCGTTCCGGGCCAGGTGGGGAAAGGCCATCGGGTTCCGAGCCGCCGGGTAGACGGCGTCGGTGGCGGCGATCCCGGCCGCCCGGTGGTCGGCGTGGTTGACGCCGCCGCCCCGGTAGAAGACGACCTCCGGATCGGTCGCCAGGACCGCGTCGGGTCGGAACGTCCGGATCTCCCGGACGAGGAGCTCGCGGAGGGCGAGATCGTTGGCGAGGGCTCCGTCGGGCTGGTGGAGGAAGCTGACGCCCGCGTAGCCGACGATCGCCGCCGCTCGCCGCTGCTCCTCCTCGCGGATCGTCGCCAGCTCGAGGGGGTCCTGGTCGGGGTCCTCGCCCCCGGCGTCGCCGCTCGTGCAGCAGACGAGCCAGCCGGTCGAGCCGGCGTCGATCCAGGCCGCCGCCGTCGCCGCCGGCCCGAAGTCGGCGTCGTCCGGATGGGCGACGACGACCATGAAGCGGTCCGGGCGCCAGGTGTGGGGACGCCGGCGACGAGGGCTCATCGGGCCCGCTCCGCGACCCCCGAGCCCCCGGCTGTCCCCGCGTGCCGGACCCGAAAATTCGGGGTCGCGAAGGCTTGCAATCCTGCCGGCGGATCGCTATACAATTGGATCGAGGCTTCGCTCGTCTCCCCCCACGAGCGAAGCCTCGTTGCATCTCGGGGACGGGAGGGCACGCCCGGCGGGACCGTTGCGATCGCCACCTCAGGCCGGACGGCGGGCCCGCTCCTCGCCGAGGGCGGCGAGGACCTCGGCGGCGTGGCCGTCGGCCTTGACCTTCGGCCAGACCCGGGCGATCCGACCGTCGGGATCGATGAGGAATGTTGAGCGGACGACCCCCATCTGCGAGCGCCCGTAGCTCGTCTTGAGCTGCCAGACGCCGTACTGCTCGGCGACCCGGTGCTCGACGTCGGCGAGGAGCGGGAACGGGAGCCCGTACTTGTCGCGGAAGCGGGCGTGGCTCGTCGGGTCGTCAGGGCTGACGCCGAGGACCACGGCCCCGGTCGCCGCAATCTCGGCGTGGAGGTCCCGGAACTGGCAGGCTTCGGTCGTGCAGCCCGGCGTGTCGTCGGCCGGATAGAAGTAGAGGACGACCCACCGGCCCCGATAGTCCCGGAGACGGTGCTCGGTGCCGGTGGCGTCGGGGAGGGCGAACTCGGGGGCCGCGGCACCCGCCGGGGGGACGCCGGCGGCCTCGCTCGGCACGGTGCTCATGGCGAGAGCGTACCAGGGTCCTCGAGGACGAGCAGCCGACCCGCCCGGAGGGTGACGCTCGCCGCCGGCGCACGGCGGACGTTCGAGATGCCGCGGGCCGGCCCGAGGCGGAGCGGCTCGTCCCGGAGCGGGTAGCGGAGCCCCTCGGTCGTGATCCCGACGGCGTCGCCGCCGAAGGGCAAGAGCGAGACGAGCGCCCCGACGGGCCCGGTGAGGTCGAGCCGGACCGGCCGGCCCTCGTGGTCCGGCGCCTGAAGGAGGCGGATCCGGACCGCCGGGTCGAGGATCGCCACCGCCACGCCGCCGAGGGCCGGATGGGCGAGGAGCCAGAGGTTCGCGAGCTCGTGGTCGAGCCGCGGTCCGCCGAGGGCGCCGAGGATCGTCAGCCGATCGGCGCCGCGTCGGAGCGCCGCGAGGAGCGCGAGCTCGGTGTCGGTCTCGTCCTTGTCCGTCGCCGAGCGCTCCACCTCGACGCCGGCGGCGGCGAGCCGCTCGAGGGCGGCGGACCCGAGCGAATCGCCGTCCCCGACGAGGAGGTCGATCCGGAGCCCGAGCCCTTCGGCCGCCCTCGCGCCGCCGTCGGCGGCGACGACGAGCCCGACGTCGGCGTCCCAGCCCGGCCAGGCGGCGTCGAGCTCGTGCCGGGTCGGCGGTCGGCCGTCGGCGACGACGAGGGCGTGCATCGCGGCCGTCGCGCCTCGGGGTCCCTTCAGCCCCGCGGGGCGGCGCCGGTGCCGGCCGCGTCCGCCACGGCCGTCCCGTCCCGGGCGAGGCGGGCGAGGAAGCTCGTCGCCCAGGCGGGGACCGAGGGCCAGATCTCGACCGCGCCGGCGGCCCGAAGCGAGCCCGGACGGCTCAGGATCGAGGGGATCCCGACCGCCGGGACGCCGAGCCGGCGCGCCATCCGCATGTCGTCCGGCGCATCCCCGACATAGCGGACGATCGCCCCGGCCGCCGCCCCGTCGGCGAGGCCGAGCCGTGACAGCGCCAGGAGGAGCGGGGCCGGGTCCGGCTTCGTCGCCGGCGTGTCGTCGACGGTCACGAGCGCGTCGACGAGGCGGCCGAGACCGAACCGCTCGAGCTGCGGCTCGACGACGGCCCGGCGGGTGGCCGTCACGATGCCGATCCGGGCGCCGGCCCCGGCGAGGGCCGCGAGCGCCTCGCGGACCCCGGGGAAGAGGCGGGCCCCGGCCGGATCGAAGTGCCGCTGCCAGACCGCGTTCGCCTCGGCGAGGCGCTCGGCCGGGATCCCGAGCCGCCGGTAGAGGCGGCGCCAGTCGGGGGCGTAGGCGCGGCGGTACCGCTCGACGTCGAAGGGGCGGCCGTAGACGGCGAGGAGGCGCCGGTTCGCCCGGAAGAAGGTGTCGAGGCTGTCGGCGAGGGTGCCGTCCCAGTCGAAGCAGATCGCGATCATCGTGGTCGGATCGTACCCTCCCGTCGACCCGGACCGAGCAGTCGCGGCTGGTCGGAGCGAGCCAGCCAGGTGGGGTTCCGGCTCCTCGCCGTGGTAGACTCCCGGCCGTGCCCGAGACCGCACCCGACAGCCCAAACCATCCGGCGATCCAGCGCGTCCTCGAGGCCGCGGCCCGGAAGGGCGTCAGCCTCGACATCCGGGTCTTCGAGCAGTCGACCCACACCGCCGCCGAAGCCGCGGCGGCGGTCGGGGCCGAGCTCGGCCAGATCGTGAAGTCGCTCGTCTTCGTCGCGCCCGCCGATGACGGTGGGCTCGAGCCGATCCTGTGCCTCGTCTCGGGCCAGAACCGGGTCGACCTCGCCCGCCTCGCGGCGGTCACCGGGGAGCCGGACATCCGTCGGGCGACGGCCAAGGAGGCGAACGAGCTGACCGGCTTCGTCATCGGGGGGATCCCGCCGTTCGGCCACCCGAAGCCGATCCGGGTGATCATGGATCCCGACCTCGGTCGCTATCCGGTCGTCTGGGCCGCCGCCGGCACCCCGACCGCCGTCTTCCCGGTGCCGCCCGCCTCGCTCCGCCTCCTTGCCAACGCCGTCGTCGCGCCGATCACCGAGGAGCCGCGGCGGCTCGCCGACGAGAGCCTCGCCAGCCGTCCGCCGTCGCCCCAGAACGCGGGTGCCTGAGCCGTCGGGGACCGGCCCCCAGCCGGTCCGCGAGGCGCTCGTCGACTACCCCGGCGGCCTCCGAGCCCGGATCCGCTGGACCGGGAGCGGCGGAGGCGGCGCCCTCGACGAACCGGCCACGGCCGGATCCCCGGAGGGCCCCGAGCTCGTCGATCATGGGCACCTCGTCGCCGACGATCCCGAGGCCCGCTGCCGGGCCGAGCTCCGGGTCGTCGCCCCGGGCGGCGGATGGGGAGTTCGCCTCGCCTCGACGATCTACGACGAGCCGACGGCCCTCTACTGGGACAGCGAGGCGCTCCTCGTCGTCCGGTACGGGTTCCACTGCTACGGGTTCCAGGCCCGGACCGGCGCGCTCCGCTGGCTCCACCGATCGGCGAGCCCGATCATCGCCTGCTTCGCCTCACCGCGGCTCCGTCACGTCATCGTCCAGGCCGAGATCGAGACGTTTGCCATCGAGGCCGACGGGTCCGTCGCCTGGCGGATCGGCCACACCGACGTCGTCGCCTCGGCCGAGCTCGTCGGCGGCCGGCTCGTCCTCGAGAGCTACCGGGGCGAACGGGCGGTCCTCGACCCTGCGAGCGGGCGTCGCCTCGGACCGGGCTGAGCCGCCGAGGCCCGGTCCGGGACCCGCCTGGGGATGTTCGGTGGACAAGTCCCCGGCTCGACCCGAACCTCGTGGATAACTCCCCTTGCGGAGGCGGGCGTTCCGGCCTAGGATGGGACTCAGCCCGAAGGGGCCGAGCGACGCTAACGGCAGCGATCACATCAATGTCCACGCGTTGGGTAGGTTCCTTCGGGCCTTTTTGTTTCCGCATATGATCGGGCCGTGGATCCCCTCCTTCTCGTCGGTCTCGGCCTGCTCGCCCTCGCCGCCGCGGCGGTCGTCGTCCGAAGCTTCGGCCAGCGGTACCGGATCGGGCGCCTCCTCGCCGTCACCCCCCGGGTCAGCGTCGCCGACGCCCTCGCCCTCGCCCGAGCCGGCGTCGCCCGCTACGTCCGGGTCGAGGGCCGGATCGACGGCGCGAGCGACTTCGAAGACGCCGCCCACCGGCCCCTCGTCTGGCGTCGGACGCGGATCGAGCAGCTCGACCGCCGCGGCTGGCGCATCCTCGAGGAAGATCGCCGGGCCGTCCGCTTCGCCATCCGCGAGGGGCTCGAGGCGGTCGACGTCGACGTCGATGCCCTCGGTGCCGGGCTCGTCGTGCTGCCCCGCGAATCGGTCGGTCGCGCCGCCGACCTCGGCGACCGTCGCCCGCCCGACGTCCCGCCCGAGGCCGTCGTCCGGGTCCGGATCGAGCAGATCTCGGCCGTCGAGCACGCCATCGCCCTCGGCGTCCCGACCCTCGGCCCCGACGGTCGGGTCCGCCTGGCTCCCGGTCTGGGTCGGGATCTCGTGCTCACGACCCTCGAGCCACCCGAAGCGATGCGGGTCCTCGTCGAGGGCGAGCGCCTCCGGCCGGCCCTCGCGGCCGCCCTCTTCGTCCTCGGCCTCGTAGCCCTCGGGGCGGGGATCCTCCTCGGCCTCGTCGGCTTCGTCATGGGGCCGGCCGTCGCCCGCGCCGCGAGCCCGACACCCTCCCCGGCGATCGGGGACCCTCGCAGCCCCGGTCAGGGGCCCGGCTTCGTCGGCGAGCCCCTCGTCGCCATCGGCGGCGTCGTCCTCGTCGCCCTCGTCGCCGCCCTCGTCACCCTCCTCTACGTCCGCTTGACGCCGGGTCCGGACGAGCGGCGCCGCTGACGACGATCGGCGCCGCCGAGGCGGGCCGAGGGGGCCCGCTCAACGCCGGAAGCGTGACCCCGCCGGGACCATCGTCCCATTGGCACGACCCTCGGTCGTGCCTATCGTGGCCGCCACGAACTTCACATTTCCCACGCCGGACGGCGCCCCGCGCCGACGGAGCCTCCACCGCGACTGCCCGCCTTCGCCGACCTCGGGATCGCGATCGCGTGCCGTCGCTGGCGTCGGGGAGACCGCCACGACGGACCATCGGATGCTCGACCGACAGAACGACCCTCCGCGTGCCACCCAGCCGGGCGAGGTGACCCTTTCGGTCGCCGGGGCTGCCCGCCTCCTCGGCGTCCACCCGAACACGGTCCGAGCCTGGAGCGACCGGGGCATCCTCCGTCACCACCGGATCAACGCCCGGGGCGACCGCCGCTTCCGGCGCGACGACCTCGAAGGCTTCCTCGCCGAGATGCGCCACGACCGCCCGGATGGCGCCGCTGCGCCGCCGGGGGGCCGGACCGCCCGCGACGACGAACAGATCGCCCGCTGGACCGCCCAGCTCGCCTCGATCCAGCAGCTCGGGGCCCGCCTCTCACGGCGCTCGTCGGTCCGCGAGATCGGGGAGGCCATCGTCTCCGAGCTGAGCGAGCTCATCGACCACCACAACGTCCGGGTCTACCGCCGCTACGGCGACGACCTCGTCCCCGTCGCCCTGCGGGGTCGAGTCGGGGAGTACGTGGATGAGACGCCGGACCAGCTGCGGACGAAGGTCGGGGTCGGGCTGACCGGCTGGGTCGCCGAGCATCGGGTCGCCCAGATCGTCGGCGACGCCGCCCACGACCCGCGAGCGATCACGATCCCCGGCACCGATGCCAACCTCGACGAATCGATGCTCCTCGCCCCGATGCTCCACGAGGACGACGTCCTCGGCGTCCTCGTCCTCTCCAAGCTCGGCCTCCACCAGTTCACCGAGGACGACCTCCGGCTCCTCGTCATCTACGCGAGCTTCGCCGCCCAGGCGATGGCGAACGCCGACGCCACCGAGCAGCTCCGGGCCCAGTCGGCGGCCCTCGAGCGCCAGCTCCTCGGGCAGCGGGAGCTCCTCCGGATCACCGAGTCGATCCTCGCCACCCTCGACCCGCGGGCGGTCCTCGACCAGGTCGCCGACGGTCTCGCCGCGATCATCGGCTACGACCGGATCACCATCGCCGTCGTCGATCCGGGGACGGGCACGCTCCGGCCGCTCGCGGCGAAGGGCCTCGCGACGGTCGGCCCGGAGACGTGGGATCCCGAGACGCGACGGCTCGCCGTCCGGGTCATCCGCGAGAACACCGCCCACCTTGTCGACGCGGCCGGGCCGGCCGCCGCGGCGGGAGCGGCCGCGCGCGCCGCGGGGAGCACCCGGCGGAGCCTGATCGCCGCTCCCCTCCGGGGCCGCACCGGAGCGACCGGGATCCTCATGCTCGAGCGGTTCGGCGCCCGCGGCTACACCCCCGACGAGTTCGAGCTCGTGAAGCTCTTCGCCGGCCAGGTCTCGATCGCCCTCCAGAACGCCGAGGCCCACCGGGCGGTCGCCCTTCGGGCCCAGACCGACGCCCTGACCGGCCTCCTCAACCACGGCACGTTCAAGGAGTGGCTTGCCCGCCTCGTGGAGACCGGCGAGCGATTCGGCCTCCTCATGCTCGATCTCGATGACTTCAAGAACGTGAACGAAGCGCTCGGCCACCAGGGCGGCGACCGCTACCTCCGTGAGGTCGCCGCCGCCATCTCGCGGGTCGGGCGCGAGACGGACTGGGTCTTCCGCTACGGCGGCGACGAGTTCGCGGTCATCCTCCGCGGCGCCGACATGACGGGCGCCCTCGCTGCTGCCGGCCGGGTCCGCGACGCCGTTCTTGCCGTCGGGGGGCCGGATTCGGAGTGGGCCCGGCTGGGCCTCTCGGTCAGCTGCTCGATCGGCGCGGCGACGTACCCGGCCGACGGGCTGACCCCCGAGGAGGTCCTCCTCGCCGCCGATCGCGCGTGCTTCGTCGCGAAGCGGAGCGGCCACGGGCGGATCGCCACGGCCGCGGAGGGCGAGGCGCTCGCCGGGTCGATCGCCCTCCAAGTCCCCACGCCGGTCGATCCGCCGAGCCTGCCTGTCGGCTGAGGGATCGGCCGCCGACGCGCCGACGACGGCGGCGGGCCGACGGCCGGCCGCCACATCCGGGCCCGTCATCCGTCACACTGGCGCTGTCATGCACCCGACCGTGCGCCGCGGCCCCTCCAGTCCGAACCTCGCCCTCGTCGGCACCCTCCTCGCCGTCCTCCTCGGCGGCGGGTGCGGTGGGCTGACCCCGTCGGCGTCGCCCGCCCCGTCGGCCCCGCCCCCGATCGCCTCGGCGGCGCCCTCGCCGTCCGAACCGACCGGTACGGGCTCGCCCGCTCCCTCGGCAACCACGTCGCCGTCGGCGCCCGCCTCGCCGACCGCGGCCCCCTCGCCGACCGCGCCCGCCTCGCCGACGCCGGTGACGTACGTCGTCGTCCGCGGCGACACCCTGACCGCCATCGCCCGCCGCTTCGCGACCGACGTCCGGAGCATCGCCTACTGGAACCGCGACCGGTACCCGACCCTCGATCCCGATTCGCCCGCCTACGACCCGAACACGATCGCCGCCGGCTGGCAGCTTTTCGTCATCCCGGGCGTCGTGCTCAGCGACGACGAGATCCCGACGCCGCGCCCGACGACGACCCCCGCCCCCACCCTGACGCTCCCGCCGGCCCCGACCCCGACCGGCGCCTCGAGCCTCCTCGTCTCGAACGGCCCCTGGGCCTCGAACGCCGTCGCCCTGACCTTCGACATGGGCGGCCGGCTCGATCCGGCCCTCGACATCATGGACTGGCTCATCGCCAACGACGTGGCGGCGACGATCTTCCCGACCGGGAAGGTTGCCTCGACGACCGCCGTCGGTCGGGCGGTCATCGAGCGCGCGGCTGCCCACCCGGACCTCTTCAGCGTCGGGAACCACAGCTGGGACCACCCGAACTTCACGACCCTGACGCCGACCCAGATGGTCGACCAGCTGGAGCGAACCGAGGCCGTCGTCGAGCCGCTGACCGGCCGCTCGACCCGGCCCTGGTTCCGACCGCCGTACGGCGCCCAGAACGCAGTGGTGCGAGCGGCTGTCGGTGCGGCAGGCTGGAGCTACACGGTCATGTGGGACATCGACACCATCGACTGGAAGCCCGAGGCGGACGGCGGCCCGACGACCGACGACATCGTCGCCAAGGTCCTCTCCCGGGTCCAGGGCGGCTCCATCGTCCTCATGCACCTCGGCGGCTACCACACCCTCGAGGCCCTGCCGCGGATCGTCGAAGGGCTGCGGGAGCGGGGCTTCGTCCCGGTCACCCTCGACCGGATGTTCGGACGATAGGGCGGCGGGAGGGTTCGGGGTGAGGAGCGGCCCGCCGATCGTCGTCACCTTGGCGGCGCCCGGCGAACCCGGGAGCCGCGATCCGGCGCGGACGGCGGCGGTGAACGCCCGCTACCTCGACGCCGTCCGGCGGCACGGCGGCGAGCCGATCGCCCTCGACGCGCGGGCCTCGGCCGCCGAGCGCCGGCGAGCCTTCGAGACGATGAGCGGCCTCCTCCTCTCCGGCGGCGCCGACATCGATCCGCGCCGCTACGGCGAGGCGCCCTCCGGGGCGCGGGGGATCGACGAGGCCCGCGACGAGCTGGAGGCCGAGGCCTGGGCGGCGGCGGCCGAGCGGGGGCTGCCGGTCCTGGGGATCTGCCGCGGCCACCAGGCGATCAACGTCTTCTCGGGGGGCCGGCTCGTCCAGCACCTCGACGAACACGACCGGCCGGCGTCCCTCGAGGCGGACCCGGCGGGGCCGGGAGCCGGCCGGTTCGGGCGCGACGCCCTCGGCCGACCCGAGCGCCTCCACGAGCTCCGCCTCGTCCCGGGGACTCGGCTCGCCCGGATCCTCGCCCCGGCCTCGGGGAGCGGGCGGCTCCGCGTCAACTCCTCGCACCACCAGGCCGTCCGCCCGGCCGACCTCGCTCCGGGGCTCGTGGCCGCCGGCTTCGCGGCGTCCCCGATCGGCGAGATCGTCGAGGCCCTCGAGGCGGCGGGCGACCGCTTCATCGTCGGGGTCCAGTGCCACCCGGAGCGGACGGAGACGACGCCCCCGGCCTTCGACCGCCTCTGGCGGGTCTTCGTCGACGCCTGCCGGGGTGCCGCCACGCGCCGCTGACGGGCGGTCCCGGGCCCGCTCGACCGAAGCCCGCCCTAGCCGAGGAGGAACGGGAAGACCCAGAGTCGGGCGAGACCAGCGAAGCCGAGGATCGTCACGACGGCGAGGATCCCGACCGCCAGGCCGACGACGATCCGATCGGTCGCGTCGAACCGGAGCTCCCGGAGCCACGTCCGACGGCCGGTACCGAAGGCCCGGAGGTCCATGGCGTCGATGGTGTCCTCGGCCCCGACGATCGCCCGCATCGTGAGGGGCACGATGAGGGGCGTCGCCTGACGGAGCCGGGCGATCGGGTTGCGCGCCCCCCGCTCCCACTCGTAGCCGCGGATCCGCTGGGCGTCGATCGTCTCCTGGAAGTCGGCGGCGAGCGAGGGCAGGAACCGGAAGGTGAGGTCGACCCCGACCGCGAAGCGGTCGGGCAGTCCGAGGCGCGCCAGGGCGACCCCGAGATCCGCGGGCGCGATGGCGTAGGCGATCGGGAAGCCGACGGCGACGAAGGTAACGAAGCGGAGGAGCTGGGTCGTCCCGTAGGCGACCGTCTCGGCGTAGATCGTCGTGCCGAGGACCGGGATCCGGAACAGCGGTCGGAACGTTCTGGGGTCGAGACCGCCGATCTCGCCCCCGGTGAGGAACGTGTTGACGAGGACGAGGAAGCTGACGAAGGCGAGGGCGAACGCCCATTGGCGACGGACCGCCCGCCAGGGGATCGCCGCGCTTCGGTAGTAGGCAAGAGCCAGGACGAGGAGGCCCAGGACGATCCGGGCGTCCCAGACCTGGATCACCGTCGCTGCCGCGCAGACCCCGACGACGAGCGGGACCCGGGGGTCGCGGCGGGCGAGCCACGACCCCCGGGCCAGGTAGCGCGGGGTGACGATCACGGCCGCCGGCCGGGCCTCGGGCGGCGAGCGCGGCCCGGACGCTCGTGCCTCAGCGGCCGAGGGATTCCCGCAGCGGCTCCCAGGCCGTCACGAGAATCGGCGTCAGGATCACCCCGGCGAGCACGTCGGCGACGACAACCGGGACGTAGCTCGCCGTGATCGCCGTCTCGAGGCTGTTCCCAAAGACCCAGATGTCGGTGATGACGAAGAGGAAGCCGACGACGACGGCGATCGCGGCGACGACGGCCGAGCCGACGATCTTCGAGCCCCCGAGGGTCCCGAGGGCACCGGCCCCGAGGACGCCGGCGATGAGGCCGGCGAGCCCGTTGGCGATGCTCCAGTTCCAGGCCGTCAGGAGACCGTACCCCGAGAGCTGGTCGACGACCGCATTCCCGACGAGTCCGGTGAAGAGGCCGACGACCGGCCCGAAGGCGTACCCGAAGAAGGTCACGATCGCGAAGGCCGGCCGCACCGAGACATTCTGGGTCCCCGGCAGCACGAAGCTGAAGAGGCCGAGGACGCCGTAGAGCGCCGCCCCGATGGCGGCGTAGACGATGACCCGCGACGAGACCTCCCAGAGACCCGGTCGCTGGATCTGCATCGTTGCCATGGTGATCTCCCTCCCTATCCTGATCACGCCCGAGTGCTGCCGCCCTCGAAGGACTCCTGGGCGACGATGCGGCGGGCGAGCGTCTCCGCATCGAGGAAGCGCCCCTCGCTCAGGCGCCACCGGGCGTTCGCGCGCATGAGCGACGTGACGTGCAGGTTGCACGCCCGCCAGCGCTCCTCGTCCTCCGTCACCCGGGCCGGGGGTCCGTCGGCGACGACCTGCCCGTCCCGAAGGAGCAGGATACGGTCTGCGTGCGTGAGCGCAAGATCGACGTCGTGGGTGATCAGGTATGTGCTCTCGAGCTCGCCGATGCGGCCGACTTCGGCCATGAAGCGCCGGGCCGTCCGGTAGTCCTGCCCCGCCGACGGCTCGTCGAGGACGAGGGTTCGCGGCTCGAGAGCGAGGGCGATGGCGAGGGCGAGTCGCTTCTGCTGGCCGAACGAGAGCGTCAGGGGCGGCCGGTCGAGGATCCCCTCGATGTCGTCGAGGGCCGTCCGGCGAAGCACCCGGGTGAGGAGATCCTCGAAGGCCGCGTCGGGGCGCCCCAGGTTGCGAGGCCCGAAGAGGAGCTCCTCGCGGACCGTGCGGGCGAAGAGCATCTGGCTCGGGCTCTGGAAGACGTAGCCGAAGACCCGCGCCAGCTCGGCCACCGTCCGCCGCGCCGTCGAGACGCCGTCGACGAAGACCTCGCCGGCCCGGGTCGGGAGGAGCTTCATCGCGGTCCGAAAGAGCGTCGTCTTCCCCGAGCCGTTCGGGCCGAGGACGGCGACCGTTTCGGTCCGCCCAAAGCGGGCCTTGACGCCCCGGAGGACGAGCCGCTCCCCGAGGGCGACGTCCACGGCTCGGAACTCCAGTCTCGGCGGCGCAGCGGCGGCCTCGGACCGCGCGCCGTCGACGCCGGCGTCGCCACCCGGGGTCGGCTCCCCGGCGGCGTTCGACGCCGACCAGCCGGCACGGACCCGCGCCAGGACGACCTCGAAGGGGAGCTTCACCGCCGTCGGGTCGGCGACGGCGAGGAAGCCGTCCGGGGGGCCAACGTAGCGGACGCGTCCCTCGTCGAGGTAGAGGACCCGGTCGGGCCCGAGGGCGAGCGCCTCCTCGACCCGGTGCTCGACGAGGACGATCGCCCGGCCGTCGTCGGCGAGCCTCCGAAGGATCGCGATGAGTCGGTCGGCGGTCGCGGGGTCGAGGTTCGCCAGCGGTTCGTCGAGGACGAGGACGTCCGGTTCCATCATGAGGATCCCGGCGACGGCGACGAGCTGCCGCTCGCCGCCCGAGAGGGCCGCCGTCTCCCGCCCAAGGAGTTGGTCGACCCCGGCGCTGGCCGCCACCGATCGGAGTCGGCGACGGATCTCGGCCGGTGGGATGGCCAGGTTCTCGGGGCCGAAGGCGAGCTCCCCCTCGACGGTCGCCCCGACGATTTGCCGCGCCGGGTCCTGGAGGACCGTACCGACGGTCCGGGCGATGTCACGGAGCCGAAGCTCCCGCGTCGGGCGACCCCGGATCCTCACCTCCCCGCGGAGCTCACCCGGGTAGGCATGGGGGACGAGCCCGTTCAGGACCCGGATGAGGGTGCTCTTGCCACAACCCGACGGTCCGGCGACGAGGGTGACGGAACCAGCTTCGATGGTGAGCGCGACCTCCCGAAGGGCGAACTCGGTCGCCCGCCGGTACCGGAAGGAGACGCCGTCGACCTCGACGAGCGGCGCCCGCGGGTCGATCATCTCGCCGACGGCGGTCGGCTCGCCGCGTCGAGCGGCTCGATCCGGGCCGGGAGCCCGACGGCGAGGCCGAGCCGCGCGGCGATGCTGCCCTGGTTCTCGGCGACGGCGACCTGTCCGGCCGAGGAGCCGTAGAGGAGCGGGGCGCCGCGGGGCACCTCGCCGAAGGTGCGCTGCCAGGTCAGCTCGACGGTCGGGCCGTCGGCGCCGCCGAAGCGGAGGCGGAGCGGGCGACCGGGCCTCAGCGGCCCGATCGCCGCCTCGAGGTGGTCGGGTGTTGCCGCCAGGTAGGCGTTGCCGAAGCCGTCGATGAAGACGATCGCGGTCTCGAGCCCGCCGGCGGCGACCGTCGGTCGCGGTTCGGGGAGGCGGACGAGCTGTTCCGCCGGGACGGCGGGGCCGACCGTTTCGAAGGGGACGCCGTTCGCCAGGTGGGCGGCGACGGGAGCGAAGACGTCGCGGCCGTGGAAGGTCGAGGAGACGGCCTCGCGCCAGAGCGATCGGTTTTCGAGGACCCGGACCTCGACGATCCCCCCGAGGGTCTCGGCGGCCGGGACGAGGAGGCCGTTGTCGGGCCCGATGAGGACGTCGCCGCGGGCGACCCGGATCCCGATCGGCCGGCGCTCGGTCCCGACCCCGGGGTCGACGACGGCGACGTGGATCCCGACCGGCAGGTACGGGAGGGCGAAGACGAGCCGCCAGGCGCCGTCGGCGACGGCGAACTTCCGGACGGCGTGGCTGACGTCGAGGATCGTTGCCTCGGGGCAGATCCCCAGGATCACGCCGCGGCAGACGGCCGCCGCCACATCGGCGCCGAAGTCGCTGAGGAAGCTGATGAAGGGGCGCGGGGCAACCATGGGCGCCGATGATAGGGCGGCCCGTGGCGGGGCGGCCGAACTGATCCGACGGGCCGACGTCCGCTCACAGCGGCTCGCAAGCGGCCCGAAGCGGCGCCGGAGGAGGAGAGCGCCGCTTCGGGGTCGGTCCGGCGGCGGAGGAGGGACGCCGTCGGCGGGATCTTCGGTTGTCGTTCCCGGTCCGCGAGGGAGCGGGTCGGTTGGCGTCAGGCGAGTGGCGGTCGAGCCTCGTCGAGCCCCGACGGGACCGCACCCCGCCCGAAGCGACCACGACGGTGGAGCTCGCGGAGGAAGAGCAGCTGGTTGACCTCCCGAAGCTGCCAGGGCTGCTCGCCGATCGGGAGGCCGCAGAGGAAGGCGGTGAGGTTCGCCGCCTCGGCCTCCGAGAGACCACGGAGGAGCAGGAACCGGTAGATCGTTCGGGTCGGGGCGCCGAGGGTCGTCGGCGGAACGCCGGGGCGGTCGGTCCGACCGGCGAGCTGCGTGGCGGACGGCCGGCTCGTCCCGCGCGAGACCGAGCGGGATCCGACGGCCGGTTCGGCCATCGCGGGGTGGCCGCCGAGCGACCGCTCCGGCCGCGGCCGCCGGCCAGCGCGGCGGGTCGTCGCGTCGGGCTCCTGTTCGGGCTGTCGGCGTCGCTCGTCGGCCATCGACTTCCACCTGTCCATCCCACCGGGGCACCGGCCCCGACGACCGATCCGGACGGTCTGCTGCGGTCCGGTGCGGTCGGCGTCATCGTGCCGCGTTCCGGAGCGATCTTCGATGGCCCCAAGGTCCGGGTGGGCCGGGTACTCTCGGCGCGACCGTCCGGCGCCGTTCCGCTGCGGCCGCCTACACTCGCTGGGAGATGCGCGTCCGCCAGCTCGAGCTCCGCCTCCTCGCCGCGGCGCTCGCCGGCGGGTGGGCGACGACTGCCGGCCTCCTCCTCGTCGGCTACCGGCCCGGCGGCCCGATCGACCTCCTCGTCGGCCTCGTCGCCTGCCTGCCGACCGCAATCGCCCTCGTCGCTCTCCGCTGGCCGCCGGTTCCCCGCGGTCGGCTCGCCTTCCCGTCGATCGTCGCCCTCGGGACGCTCAGCCTCCTCGTCCTCGTCCCGTCCATCGGCGGCCTCGTCGTCCGCCTGACCCGGGGCGGACCCCAGACTCTCCTCCCCTCCCTCGAGGCCGCCTACCCGTGGTTGCTCGCCCTGGCCGGGACGAGCGTCTTTGCCGGCCTGGGGCTCGCCCGGCGGATCCTCGGCCCGAGCGCCGGGCGGCGGCGACGCCTCCTGCTCGGCACGGCCCTCGGGGCAGTTCTCGTGACCGGGACCGCGTCGATCGTGACCGCGGCCGCCGTCGCGAACGACCTCGCCCTTCGGGACCGGCCGGCCGCGGGCTCGATCTACGGGCCGACGGATCCGAACCTCGTGCCTCCCGAGTGCAGCGACCCGATCGCCGCCGGGCCGAGCGCCCGCCTCAGCCTGCGCCTCTCGGGGGAGGTCGACCTTCGCCCGATCGGGGAGGTCGACATCGCCGGGGTCCGGGTCGGGGCGGACTTCCGCTGGTCCGGCTACGCGGCGACGCCGGTCGCCCTCGGGACGTACGGGGCGGCCCGGATCGGGAGCGAGGCGTGGCGGGCGCTGCCGCGGATCGGCTGGTACCGGGTCGATCCGGCCGAGGTCGCCGGCGCGGACTTCGATCGCCAGCTCGTGGCGGTGGCCCTGGCACCCGAGAACCGGACGGCGGCCGAGGATCGGGGGATCGCCACGATCGGGGGCGCCCGCGCCCGGCACTGCCGGATCGCCATCGACGGCCCGACGTTCGCCGCCGCCGTCTGGCCGCTCTGGCTCGTCGTCGGAGACGCCTCGATCCGGCGCTGGCGGGGCCAACTCGACTACTGGATCTTCGCCGACGGCGAGGTGGGGCGGATCGAGGCGACGCTGAACGGGGAGGCGTACGAGCTCTCTCCGCCGGGGATCCTCGCCACGGTCCGACTCGAGATGGAGGCCGTCGCCCGGGGGCTCGACACGGTGGTCGCCCGGCCTGTGCCCTGAGGCGGGCGGCTGGCGGGCGGGGCTTCGCGACGGGCGGCGGCCAGGCCGGCTGGCGTCGCGGCGGGACGACGTCGACCGGCCCCACCCGCCGATCCTGTGCACCCGGTGCACGGTTCGGGCAGCGGCGTGCACGGGGTGCACATCTTCGCGGCCCCGGGCACCGGCGCCCCTCGTCCGCGTGCACCGCGGGCACGAATCCGACGCGCAGCCCGCTCGTCCGCTGCCGGCCTGCCGACCGCGTGCCCCCCATGCACGATCCCGACAGGCCGGCCGCGTCGGGGGCCGACCGGGCCCCCAGAATGTGCACCGGGTGCACGCGCCCGCGACCGGGCTCGGATGCTCGGATGCGTACCGAACCCGTACAGGGCGTTGGCGGGCCCCGGAGGGCGGTGTATACTGACCGGCACGGACACGGCCGCCACAGAACGTGGGTGACCCCCACGTTTTTGTATGTCGGCCCCAACGAACGCTTGATCGTCGGGAGGCGCGAACGTGAGTCGAG
>JBHOQO010000029.1:0-4550 GCA_042408925.1 Chloroflexota bacterium
GCCGGGGCCCGAGCGGCCGGGTCCCGTCCGACGCCGCCGGGAGCTCGGTCCACCGGGGTCCGCGCCGCCGGGGGCCGTCGTGGCCGGCCCGGGTCCTCCGAAGCGGCGGTTCCATCGTCCGGAGGAGGGTCGCCGCGGCGCGCCGGTCGCTCGCCGGCAGGCGCTGGCAGAACGAGCAGAAGTGGGTCGCCCGCCCGCCGAGGACGATCCGCCGGATCGGGCGTCGACAGCGGGGGCACGGCGCCCCGGTCCGCTGGTAGACGACGAGCCGCTCCTGCATCGTGCCGTCCCCGCCTGGTGCGGTGTAGTCGTCGACCGACGAGCCGCGCCGCTCGATCGCCTCGCCCAGGATCCGGCGGAGCTCCCGGTGGAGGCGGGCCGCCGCGGCCGGCCCGACCGAGGCTGCCGAGCGGAGCGGATGGAGGCGGGCGGCCCAGAGCGCCTCATCGGCGTAGATGTTGCCGATCCCGGCCAGAAACGTCTGGTCGGTGAGGAGCGCCTTGAGGCGGCCGCGGCGCCCGGCGAGGCGCCGGCGGAAGGCGGCCGCCGTAAACGCCGGGTCGAGCGGCTCGGGGCCGAACCGGGGCGGGTGGCGCTCGCCGCCGAGCTCCCCCACGAGCTCGCCGGTCGCCGGGTCGCGCCGGGCGAGGCCGAACCGCCCGAACCGCCGCACGTCCCGGAAGACGACCGTCCGCCCGTCGGCGAGGGAGAGGAGGAGCCGGGTGTGGCGGTCCGGGGCCGCCCCGTCGGCGTGGACGAAGAGCTGGCCGGTCATCTTCAGGTGGACGGCGACGATCGTGCCGTCGTCGAGCTCGACGGTGAGGAGCTTCGCCCGCCGGCCGACGGCGACGATCCGACGCCCGACGAGGGCCCGCCGGAAGGCGTGCGGGTCGCCCGAGCGCACCGTCCGGGGGGTGAGAACGACGACGTCGGCGATGGTCGCCCCCACGACGAGCGGGGCGAGCTCGCGGGCGATCGTCTCGACCTCGGGGAGCTCCGGCATGGAGGCGGGCGGTCGTCGTCAGCCGACCGGCTCGCCGAGGTCGGCCCCGAGGGCGACGTCGGCCTCGGTGTCCGCCTCGGGGGCGATCCCGCCCTCCGCTCCGCCCCGCCCGAGCGGCCGCATCCCCTCCCAGTCGTCGCCGGCCTTGACGTCGACGACGAGCGGGACGTCGAGCCGGACCGCCGTCTCCATCGTCTCGCGGACGAGGACGGCGAGGGGCTCGAGCTCCTCGCGAGGGACCTCGAAGACGAGCTCGTCGTGGACCTGGAGGAGCATCCGGGCGGCCGAACCGGCCTCCCGGAGCCGCTCGGCGACCCTGATCATCGCAATCTTCATGATGTCGGCCGCCGTTCCCTGGATCGGCATGTTGATCGCCATCCGCTCGCCGGCCGCCCGAAGCGACGGGTTCCGGGCCGCCAGCTCGGGGATCGAGCGCTTCCGGCCGAGGAGGGTTGTCACGACCCCGTCGCGCCGGGCCACCTCCTTGATGTGGAGCATGTAGTAGCTGATCCCCGAGTACGTCGCGAAGTAGTTGTTGATGAACTCCTGGGCCTCGGCCCGGCTGATCCCGGCCCGGCTCGAGAGGCCGAAGTCGCTCATCCCGTAGGCGATCCCGAAGTTCACCATCTTCGCCATCGACCGCTCGTCGGGCGTGACCTCGGCCGGGTCCTTCCGGAGGACCCGAGCCGCCGTCTCCCGGTGGACGTCGACGCCCCGGGCGAACGCCTCGCGGAGGTGCTCGTCGCCCGAGACGTGGGCGAGGATCCGGAGCTCGATCTGGCTGTAGTCGGCGGCGAGGAGCGTCCAGGTCGGGTCGCCGGCGACGAACGCCCGTCGGATCCGGCGGCCGAGCGGGGTCCGGATCGGGATGTTCTGGAGGTTCGGGTCCGACGAGGAGAGCCGACCGGTCGCGGCGACGGCCTGGTGGAACGTCGTATGGAGCCGACCGTCGGGGCCGATGAGGGCCGGCAGCGCCTGGACGTACGTCGAGCGGAGCTTCGTGTACATCCGCCACTCGAGGAGCTTGTCGATCATCGGGTGGGCCGGCCGGAGCTCCTCGAGGACGCTCGCGTCGGTCGAGTAGCCGGTCTTCGTCCGGCGGCCCTTCGGGAGGTTCAGCTCGAAGAAGAGGACCTGTTCGAGCTGCTTCGGGCTGCCGAGGTTGAACTCGTGGCCGACCGATTCGTAGATCTCGGCCTCGAGGCGCCGGATCTCGGCCGCGAACTCCTCGTCGAGGGCGGCGAGGGCGGCTCTGTCGAGGGCGACCCCGACCCGCTCCATCCGGGCCAGGATCGGGATGAGCGGGAGCTCGACCTCCCGGAAGAGCCGCTCCAGCCCCTCGGCGGCGAGGGCAGTCTCGAGAACCGGGCGGACGGCGAGGGCGGCGAGGGCGTCGAGGCCGGCCCGGGCCGGCGGCGCGAGGTCGGCGGCCGGCGGGAGGACGAGGTCGAGCCGCTCGGCGACGACGTCGGCGAGGGGCTGGCTCCGGAGCGAGGCGTTCAGGAGGTACGCCGCGATCTGGGTGTCGAAGGCGACGGGGAGCGGCTCCGCCTCGGGCGCCTCGACGAGGCCGGCGACGAGGAGCGGCTTGACCTCGTGGCCGACGAGGAGCGACCGAAGCTCGGCGAGCCGCCGGACCAGGTCGCGGACCGCCTCGCCGGTCTCGACGACGACCCGCCCGTCGCTCCCGGCGAGGGCAAGGGCGAGGGGTTGCCCCTTCAGGGGGCGAACGTCGGTCTGGACGTACGCGACGCCGACGACCGGCTGGGCGGCGAGCCAGGCCGCGAGCTCGGCCGGAGCCGGGAGCGGCTCCAGGACCCGACCCGAGTCGGCGACGGCGGCGGCGAGGCGCTCCCGGAGGTCGACCGGGGTCCCGGCCGCGGCCGGCTCCGCCACGACCGCGACCGCCTCGGGCTCGGCCGCACCCGTTTCGCCGCTGGCGGCGACGGCAGCCCCGGAGACCGTGTCGAAGTCGAGGCTGAGCTGGAGGCCGACCCCCTCCCCGAGTAGCGACGGTCTGCTCCGCTCCGCGGCGGCCTGCCGCTCCGGGCCCCAGCCCGAGGGCCGGTTCCCGACCCTGGCCGCCGGGAAGGCCGCTTCCGCGGTCGCCCGGAGCGCCGCCCGGGCCTCCTCGGCCGCCTCCCCGACGAGGGGCGGGAGCCGGTCGAGGAGCGAGCGGAACTCGAACTCGCGGAAGAGGCGGATGACCGCCTCGCGGTCGTAGCGGCCGAGCCGGGCCCGTTCGAGGTCGAGCTCGATCGGCAGGTCGCGGACGATCCGCATGAGCTCCCGGCTCGCGAGGACCTGCTCCTGCGCCTCGGCGATCGGTCCCCGGAGCCGCTCGGGGGTCACGTCCTCGAGGTGCTCGTAGAGGGCGTCGAGGGAGCCGAACTGGGCGATGAGTCGGGCGGCCGTCTTCTCGCCGACGCCGGGGACGCCGGGGATGTTGTCGGTCGGGTCGCCCTTGAGGGCCTTGAAGTCGACCATCTGCTCGGGGCGGAGCCCGTACCGCTCGGCGACCTTCGCCGGATCGTAGACGACGGTGTTCTCGACGCCCGAGCGGGTCGTCACGAGGCGCGTCCGCTCGGTCACGAGCTGGAGCATGTCGAGGTCGCCGGTCACGATCCACGACTCGAGCCCCCGAGCCTCCGCCTCCCGGGTCAGCGTCCCGATGACGTCGTCGGCCTCGTAGCCGGGCTGCTCGTAGATCGGGATGTTCAGGGCCTCGACGACCTGGCGAACCTTCGGCAGCTGGTCGCGAAGGTCGTCGGGCATCTGGAGGCGGGTCGCCTTGTAGGCGGCGTACTGCTCGTGGCGGAAGGTCGGCGCGGGCAGGTCGAAGGCGGCGACGACGTACTCGGGGCGGACGTCGGCGATCGCCCGCAAGACGATCGCGCAGAAGCCGAAGACGGCGTTGACGAGCTCGCCCCGGGACGTCGTGAGGGGCGGCAGGGCAAAGTAGGCGCGGTAGATGAGCCCGTTGCTGTCGAGGAGCATCAGGCGGTCGGACGGGCTCCGCTCGGGGATCGGCTCGGGGATCGGGTTCTCGGCCACGGTCGGGTCCAGTGTACCGAGCGGCCGGCGGCCGACTGACCTGGGCCGGCGGCTGAAGGCGCCCGGCCCGTTCGCAGGTCCGGCCGGCTCAGCGCGGCGGGGCCCGTCGCCCGACTGTCCGCTCGGCCGCGAGCCGGATGGCGACGAGACCGAGCCCGAGGACGACGAGGAGGCCGAACCCGAGCTCGCGCGCCAGGCCGAACGCTGCCGTTCCGCCCGCGGCCGCCTCGGCGCCGGAGGCCACCCGATCGCGGGCCAGATCTTGGCCCTGGGCGACCACCTCCGGGCTCGGCTCGCCGGCGCGAGGAACCGGAGAGGCCGCGACCTGGTCCGGCCGGCCGACCTCGTAGGCCCCCAAGTTCTTGCCCGCCGCCGGACTGGCGCCGGGACCGGGGGCGGCGGCGCCGGGGAGGGCGGCGGCGCCGGGGAGGGCGGCTCCGAGCGGTGTCGCCGTGAGGAGGAGGCCGGCGAGCCCGAGCGTGGCGAGCCCCGC
>JBHOQO010000031.1:0-32905 GCA_042408925.1 Chloroflexota bacterium
CGAACCAATACGCGGCGAGGAGACCGAACCGGCCGATGGTCGGGGCGGCGGCGTCCCAGTGGGGACGGGACCCGGGCCGGACGGCGCCCGGGCCGGGCCCGAGGGATGGTTCCTGGGTCATGGTCGGCAGCCTCGATGGACCCGCATCGGGGGACCATTGTGCCGCCTCAGCGACCGCTGAAGACGAGCGCTAGGCTCCGTCTCGGACGACCCGCGGCAGCATCCTACCGATCAGGGACAAGGCAGCCGGCCGGGCTGGACCACGACGACCGGCTCCTCGATGACCGCCTCGGCCGACATCCAGAGCACGCTGTACGCGATTCGGATCTCCGGCGCCACGATCTGGAGCATCGTGTCGAGGTCCTCGCGGCGGAGACCCGGACCGTAGGCGCACACCGAGGCGCGGCCGAGCAGGACGATCTCCCGGACCTCGCCGGGCGGGATCTCGAACGGCTCGAAGGGTGCGGCGTCCTGCCAGCCGAGCATGCTCCCCGGCGGCGCATCGAGAACGACGCCGACACCGGTCCATTTCGGGATCGCGACAAGACCGCGGTTGCGCTCGACGACCCCGAGGATGCGCACCGGAAGCGGGCCCGGGTTCGCGAGGAGAAGGCCGAGGCCGAACCGGTCGCCCGGCGCCGCAGTCACATAGAGGGCAGTGGGTCCCCGGGTCCCGGGCGCCGGGTCGGCCCGGAGGTCCAGCCCTTCTTGCGGCCCATAGCCGCTGACGCGGACGGGCGGAAGGTTCGCCATGAGGAAGCCGAGGCCGACGAGGCCGACGGCGGCGAGGCCGACGGCGGCGAGGACGGCCGCAGGAACGTGCCGGCGCCGGGCGACCGCGAGGAGGGCGACGGCGACCCCGCACCCGGTGATGACCGGAACGAACGGGAGGAGCGGCGGGACGTCGTCGAGGACACCGGTCCCCTCGATCGCGTCGGGGCCCCGCGGGGTCGAGATCGGGGCTTGCCCGGTCGACGGCGCCGGCGCCGACCGGAGGGACAGCAGGGCCACGATCACGAGGAGGCCGGCCACGATCGAGGCCGCCGCCGCAACCGGACGATGGAGGCGGGCCCAGGGGCGGATGACCGGACCGACTCGATCCGGGATCGCCGCAACGCGGAGACGGAGCGGGAGCGGCGGCGGGGCGAGGGCAAGTTCGCCGAGAACGTCTCGAAGGTCCGCCTCGAGCCGCTCCAGCCCGTCGTCCGGTCGCCCGCTCATCGGTTCATGTCCCCGAGCGCGTCGCGGAGGCGTCGGAGCGCGCGATGCAGTCGCGACTTCACGGTCCCTTCGGCGCAACCGATCAGCGGGGCGATCGCGGGAACCGTCAGGTCCGCACCGTAGCGAAGGGCGATGACGATGCGCTCATCCGGATCCAGGCGCTCGAGGCCGCGCGCAATCCGGTCGCGACGCTCGGCGATCTCGGCGACGTCGGGCTCGACCCGCGGTGCGCCGGTCGCACCGTCTCCTTCGAGCCGACGGCGACGGCGACGCGAGCGGAGGCGATCCTTACAGACGTTGATGAGGATCCGCCCGAACCAGGCCTCGAAGCGGGCGTGATCTCGAAGCTCCCCCCATCGGTGCCAGGCCAGGAGCGCCGCGTCGTGGGTCGCGTCTTCGGCCTCGACCCGATCCTGCAGGATCACCGCGGCGAGCCGATAGGCTCGGTCGAGTCCGCCGTCGACGAGGCGCGCGAAGGCTGCGGCCCGGGCCTCGACGAGCGCGTCGCCGAGGGTCGCGGGAGGCCCGGCGTCGGTTCGGTCGACCACGAGGCTGCCCAGCATAGCAACGGCTCCCTTCGTCGAATACGACGACGTGGCAGGCCAAACCGTTCGCGCGCACCGGCAAGGAGGAGGCAGCCACCGGGATGCTGGTCGGGGAGGCGGGATTCGAACCCGCGATCTCGTGCTCCCAAAGCACGTGCGTTAGCCAGCTACGCCACTCCCCGACGGGCGTCCGGGCGACATGATACGGCGGGCCGGCCGGCCCGATCAGAAGCCGAGGCGGACGAGCTTCGGGGCGAGGCGACGGGCGGCCCGACCGCGGTGCGAGATCCGGTGCTTCTCCTCGGCCGTGTACTCGCCGAAGGTCCGGCCGCCGGGCGGTTCGGGGGCCGGCTCGAAGATCGGGTCGTAGCCGAAGCCGCCGGTCCCGCGGGGAGCGAACGCGATCCGGCCGCGGCACGTCCCCCGTCCCTCGGCGACGATCGGGATGCCGCCCCGCGGACCGGCCCGGTCGGGGGCCGCGACCGAGAGGACGCAGACGTAGCGAGCGCCACGGCGCTCGGGCGGGAGATCGCCCAGGACCTTGAGGAGCTTGGCGTTGTTCTCGGCGTCGGTCGCCTGTTCGCCGGCGAAGCGCCGGGTCCGGACGCCGGGCGCCCCGCCGAGGGCTTCGACCTCGAGACCCGAGTCGTCGGCGAGGGTCGGCAGCCCGGTCAGGCGGGCGTAGGCGCGGGCCTTCGCCCGAGCGTTCGCCTCGAAGCTTCGGCCCTCCTCGGGGACGTCGAGCTCGGGCGGGACGCCGGCCTCGTCGAGGGAGAGGAGGACGGCGCGGGGCAGGGCGAGGAGCTCGGCGAGCTCGCGGAGCTTGTGGGCGGAGCGGGTCGCCACGACGAGGCGGGGCCGGTCGTCGCCTCGGAGGCGGGCGCCCGCGTGCTCCACCCCGCGGGGCCCCGCCGCGCGGGCACTCACCGCCGGAGCGTCGCCAGGGCCTCCGCCTGGGCGGTGAAGAGGCGCGCGAGGCCGACGTTCGCGAGATCGAGGAGGCGGTCGACGGCCGCCCGATCGAAGGGCTTCCTCTCGGCCGTCCCCTGGAGCTCGACGTACGTCCCGGCGTCGGTGCCGACGACGTTGAAGTCGACCTCGGCCCGCGAATCTTCGGCGTAGTCGAGGTCGAGGACGAAGGTCCCGTCCACGATCCCGACGCTCACCGCCGCGACCTTGCCGAGGAGGAGGCGCTCCATCCCGTACGTGATGAGCGCTGCGGCGAGGGCGACGTAGCCGCCGGTGATCGAGGCCGTCCGGGTTCCCCCGTCGGCCTGGATGACGTCGCAGTCGACGGTGATCGTCCGCTCGCCGAGGCGGGCGAGGTCGACGACGCCGCGGAGCGAGCGGCCGATGAGCCGCTGGATCTCGTGGGTCCGGCCGCCGATCCGGCCCTTCACCGACTCGCGCTGCGTCCGCTCGGCCGTCGAGCGGGGGAGCATCGCGTATTCGGCCGTGACCCAGCCGGTTCCGGTCCCGCGCAGGTGGGGCGGGATCTTGTCCTCGATGGTCGCGGCGCAGAGGACCTCGGTGTCGCCGAGGCGGATCTGGCACGACCCCTCGGCCCACTTCTGGACCCCGAGGGTGAAGCTGACCGGGCGGAGCTCGTCCGGTGCCCGGCCGTTCGCCCGGACGAGGGGCGGCCGGTTCGCGATCGTCATCGGTGTTCCTCCACGAGGGCTTTCGCGGCGTCCCAGAGGGCGTCGAGCTCGGCAAACGAGAGGTCCCGGAGGGCGACGCCGCGCTCGGCCGCCAACCGCTCGACGGCAGCAAAGCGGCGTCGGAACTTCTCGTTCGCCGCCCGGAGCGCGGCCTCGGCCTCGACGCCGTGGTGGCGGGCCAGGTTGACGAGAACCATGAGGAGGTCGCCGACCTCTTCTTCGCGCTCGGCCGGCGAACCGGCCGCGGCGAGCTCGGCGAGCTCCTCGGCGATCTTGTCCAGGATGCCGTCGATGGACGGCCAATCGTAGCCGAGGGCGGCCGCCCGCTCCTGCATCTCCTGGCTCGCGGCGAGGGCCGGCATCGTCGGGCCGATCCCGTCGAGGGCCGAGCGAGGCCGAGGGCCCGGCTCCGGGGCGGGGTCGCTCTGGGCCGCGGGCTCGACGGCAACCCGCTCGGCGTCGGCCGCCCGCTCGGCGTCGGCCGCCCGCTCGGCCGCCTTGATCCGCTCCCACTGGCGGTTCACGTCGGATGCCGTTCGGACGACGGCGTCGCCGAAGACGGGGGGGTGGCGGCGAACGATCTTCGTCCCGATCGCCGCGGCGACGTCGGCGAGATCGAAGACCTCGGCCTCGGCGGCGAGCTGGGCGTGGAGGACGATCTGGAGGAGGAGATCGCCGAGCTCCTCGGCGAGGGCCGGGGTCGCGCCGGCGGCGAGGGCGTCGTAGACCTCGTACGCCTCTTCGAGGAGGTGCTTTCGGAGCGAGGCGTGCGTCTGCTCGCGGTCCCACGGGCAACCGTCGGGGGCCCGGAGGCGGGCGGCGATCGCCGGCATCGCCCAGAACGAGGCCGGGACCGCCTCGGGAGCGGCCGGCGGGAGATAGCAGGGCCCGCCGGCATCAGCCTCGCCGAGGGCCCCGATCGTCGTCGCCTCGGGGCGGCCGAGGCGGCCGACGAGGTGATCGGCCGGATAGAGCCGCCGCAGCACGGCGAGGGCGTCGTCGCCGGGCCGGGCGTGGCGTCCGGGCACCGGGGCCAGGCTCGGCGCCGGTGTCGCCGCCGCCACGATGCCGGCCGCACGGAGCATCGCCCGGGGGACGACGATCGCCGGCCGCGTCGGCTCGAGGGGATACGAGACGAGCGCCTCCCAGGCGACGACCTGGAGACCGCCGCTCGGGTCGAGCCCCCAGCGGAGCCTCGCCTCGGCGACGAGCGCGTCGAGCACGCCGATCAACCTCGCCTACGACGACGGCAGGTTCGCCAGGCCCGAGCGATCGATGGTCGCCTGGTCCTTCTCGGCCGTGTACCAGTTCGTGAAGGCGTTCGCTCTCAGCGTCCGGGCCTGCTCGGGGTCCGGCGTCCGGGTCTGCTCCTCCCAGACCTTGAAGATGTAGAAGCCGTCGCCCGAGACGTCGACGACGTCCGACACGCCGCTGACCGGCGTCCCGAAGATCGCGTCCTCGAGCTGCTTTGCGAGCTGGTAGTGGGCGATCCAGCCGATCTCGCCGCCGTTGGCGGCCTCGGGACCCTCGGAGACGTCCTTGGCGATCGTCGCGAAATCCTCTCCCCGGAGCGTCCGCAGCTTGGCGTCCTCGGCCCGGGACTGGGCGTTGCCGCGGCGGTCGATGAACTGGATGACGTGCCAGCCGTACTGGCTCTTCACCGGCTCGAGGAGCTGGCCGGGTTTGAGGCCCGGAGCGAAGATGGCATCGCCGAAGTTCCGGTCCACGTCGCCCTGGGTGTAGTACGGAAGCTCGCCGCCCGATGATGCGGACCCGGTATCGTCGCTCTCCCGCTTCGCGGTCGCGATGAACTCCGCCTCGAGTTTTGCCGGGTCGTTTTCGAGGGCCTTGAGGCGTTCGTACGTCGCCCGCGCCTGGGCTTCCGCGGCCGCCCAGGCCGGGTCGTTCGGATCGAGGGACGCCGCCCCCTGGGGATCGTCCTTCGGCGCGTAGAGGATGTGGCGGACCTTGACCTCGTCGCCGCCGCCGGTGTGCTGGGTCGCCGCGATGTAGATCTCGCTGACCCGACGCATGACCGACGGCGCGTCGACGACCTGGGCGAGGAGCGCATCCTCGAGCTTCTGGCGGATGACGTCGGCCCGGACGACCTTCCGATAGGCGTCGAGGCCGATCCCCTCGTTTTGGATCTGCTGCTGGAACGTCGTGTCGACCTCGGCCGGGGCGATCTCGGTGACCTTGCCGATCCGGAACGTCCCGTCGGCCCCCTCGACGACGTCGGTCACCCCGTTCGGGGCAAGGGCGAAGACGGCGTCGACGAAGGCCTGGTCGAGGCCGCCTTCCTTCTGGATCCAGCCGAGATCGCCGCCCTTGGCGGCCGAGGCGTCGGTGGAGACGGTCCGGGCCACGTCTTCGAAGGCCTTGCCGGCCCGGATGTCGGCAAGGGCGGCCTCGGCCTTGGCCCGAGCGGCGGCTCGCTGGGCGTCCGTCGGTTTCGTCGCCCCGGGGTCGACCTCCGGTGCGACGGCGATGAGGAACGTGTGGCGCTCCTCGGGCCGGGTCGCCTCCTTGAGGAGCTGGGCGTCGATCTCGGCGTCGGTGACCGTGATCCCCTCGCGCTCGGCCAGCTGGGCCTGGAGGGTGGCGTCGATGAGGCGCTCGTACGCCACGCTCGAGAGCTGCTGGCGCTGCTGCTGGAGGAGGGCGATGAGCTGATCGCGCTCGGCCTCCGACAAGCGCCCGGCCTGGGCGGCGTCCCGGATCCGGCGCTCCGTGTAGTCCGAACGCCAGCGCTCGACGGCGAGGCGGGCCCGATAGTCGTCGCGGGTGATCGACACCCCGTTGACCCGGGCGACCTCGCCGAAGTGATCGTCGCGCCAGCTGGCGAACGCGGCCCCGACGAGGATGAGGACGGCAACGGCGATGACGGCGCCGAAGCCGAGGTTCAGATAGAGGCTCCGTCGCTCGTCGCTCCGCCAGGCGGGCCGCTGGGAGCGCTTCACGACGGGCTTCGCGCGGAAGGTCATCGGGGGTGCGTCGCCTCCGAGGTGGGGTCGTGGTCGTGGTCGTCCGGTCGGCCGACAGGCCGAACGCAGGGTCCGAGACGCCGGGCGCGGCCGGATCGCAGGTCGGCGGACATCCTAGCGTATCGGCCGTCCCGGTCCGTCCGAGGTCGCGGCGGGGGCGGGGGCCGCGGTCCCCGGGATCGCCTCGGCCGGGGCCCGGGCGGCATCGGGTTCCGCCCAGCCGGCGCCGAGCCGCAGGACCTGGCCGGCCCGCCGGACCCGACCCCGGGAGCTGTTCGCCGTGTCGACGACGAGCGGCGCCCGCTCGTAGACGAGGTCCCAGTCGATGGCCGCGTGGGGGGTAACGACGACGAGGCAGTCGGAGCGATCGACGAGCCCCTCGAGGTCGACGCTCGCCCGCCAGACGCCGGCAGCGTCCCGGAAGCGGGGCACGTGGGGGTCGTGGTACTCGACGACGGCACCCCGCTCGGCGAGAAGGGCGATGATCGCCTCGGCCGGGGAGTTCCGGGGATCGCGGACGTTCGGCTTGAAGGCGACCCCGAGAACCCCTACCGACGCCCCCTTGAGTGGCCGGCCGACGGCGTTCAGCGCCTCGCCGACGAGGGTCACGACGTGGCGCGGCATCGAGAAGTTGATGTCGCCGGCGAGCTCGACGAAGCGGTCGACGAAGTCGAACTCCCGGGCCCGCCAGGCGAGGTAGTAGGGGTCGACGGGGATGCAGTGGCCGCCGACGCCGGGGCCGGGCGTGAAGCGCATGAAGCCGAAGGGCTTCGTCGCCGCGGCGTCGATGACTTCCCAGACGTCGAGCCCCATCCGCTCGCAGAGGAGGGCGAGCTGGTTGACGAGGGCGATGTTGACGTTCCGGAAGACGTTCTCGAGGAGCTTCGCCATCTCGGCGGCGTCCGGCGAGGAGAGCTCTCGGACGTCGGCGTTGATCCGCCGGAGGAGCCGGGCCGCCCGGGCGGTCGCCGCCGGATCGAGGCCGCCGACGAGGCGCGGGACGGTCCGCGCCGCCGAGGCGGGGTCGCCGGGGTTGACCCGCTCCGGGGCGAAGGCGAGGTCGAAGTCGCGGCCGGCGACGAGGCCGGACGCCTCGAGGGTTCGCCGGAGCGGCCCGGCGGTCGTACCCGGGTACGTCGTCGACTGGAGGACGACGAGCTGCCCCGGTCGGAGATCCTGGCGGATCCGTTCGGCGGCGGCGAGGACCGGGCCGAGATCGGGGTCCTTGGACGCCGTGATCGGGGTCGGGACGCAGATAAAGATGACGTCGACCTCGCCGAGGCGCGCCTCGTCGGTGTGGGCGATGGCGAGACCGCCGGCGAGGGCGGCCCGGAGCCGCTCGTCGGAGACGTCGTCGATCGGCGAGCGGCCGGCGGCGAGCTCGGCGACCCGGTCGGGGTTGGCGTCGACCCCGAGGACGGAGCATCCGGCCTCGACGAAGGCGATGGCGAGGGGCAGGCCGACGTAGCCGAGCCCGACGATGGCGATCCGGTCGTCACTCGGGGGGTTCGGGCGGTCCGTTGGGGGCTCCGGGCGGTCGGTCGGTCGCTCTGTCACGGGGCATCTCCTTCTCGGCCGGCGGCCGAGGCTTCGCGGGCGGGGGCGGCGACGGATCGGAGGTCGGCGGCCTCGGCGAGCGCCTCGACGAGGGCGACGTAGCGCTCGGCCTCCCGCTCCCAGGCGAGCGACCGGACGAGCTCGGCGGTCCGCGCGACCCGCGCCTCCCGCTCGCCGGGATCGCAGACGAGCCGGTGGAGGACGGTCGAGAGGTCGATCGGGTCGCCGGGCTCGTAGCGGGCGACGGTGTCGGGCGGGAATGTCCGCTCGACCATCGGCAGCGCCGAGGCGACGACCGGCTTGCCCATCGCCGCGTACTCGAAGAGCTTCGTCGAGAGGCTGAAGTCGGTGAACGGCGTCCGCCGGGTCGGGGCGAGGCCGATGTCGGCGGCGGCGATCGCCGCCGGGACCGCCTCGATCGGGATCCGGCCGTGGAAGACGACGACGTCGTCCAGCCCCAGCTCGGCGACCCGGGCCCGGAGCGGGAGCTCGCCGTAATCGCGGCCGTAGACGTCGAGCCGGACGGAGAGCCCTTCGCCGGCCTCGGCGAGCCGGGCTCGGAGGCGGGCGACCGCCTCGAAGGCGCAATCGAGCTCGTAGACGGGGCTCAGGGCGCCGGCGTAGACGAGGCGAACGACCCCGTCCTCGGCGAAGCGGCGGGTCGGGTGGGCGCCCGGATCGAAGCGGGCGAGGGCCGGGGCGTTCCGGACGACGTGGACCTTGGCGGCCGGGACCCCGAGACCCACGAGGCGCTCGGCGAGGGCCTCGTTTACGGTCAGGACGGCGTCCGCGACGGCAATCGAGGCCCGCTCGGCGGCAACGAGGCATCCGTGGACGAGCCGGTTCGACGCCCCGGGGAAGCGGATCCGGAAGAACTCCGGCATCGCCTCGTGGAGGTCGAGGAGGAGCGGCACCCCGGCGAGCCGGAGGGGCAGGGCGGCGAAGACGAGCGGGTCGGGAAGGGAGTGGACCTGGACGAGGGCGTAGCGGCGCCGGCGGTGGGCGGCGACGAGGGCGACGGCCGCCCGGGCGAAGAAGGCGGCGTACTCGGCGAGGTAGGTCGGGATCCCGGCGCCCTGGTGGCGCTGGACGTCGAGCCGCTCGACCCGGACGCCGTCGATGATCTCGTGCGGCGGGGTGCCGGGTCGGCGGAGGGCGAAGACGTCGACGGGGCGGCCGGCGGCGACGAGGGCCTCGGCCTCGCGGCGGACGCGGGGGTCCTCCTCGTAGTAGGAGTGGGTGATCATGGCGACGGGGCGGCGGGTCGGACGGGCCAGCATGACGGCGACATGCTACGTCGAGCGGCCCGGGCACCGTGCCCATCGCGCCCAAGTCGCTCAGACCCGGCGTCAGCCGGCCCGGCGGAGGACCTCCTCGGCGAGGCGGCGTCCGATCACTCGCCAGTCGTATTCGGATTCGGCCGCGACTCGGCCGGCAGCTCCGAGTCGGCGCGCCAGTGCCGGATCCTGGAGGACGCACCCGATCGCCGCGGCAAGGTCCTCGGCCCGATCCCCGCTCGCGACGAGCCCGGCCGCGTGCCACTCGACGAGCGCGGCCATCTCACGCCGGGGAGTCACGACGAGCGGTCGGCCAGCGGCCATCGAATCGAAGAGCTTGACCGGGAGGGCCGCGTCCATGTACACGCCCGGCGGATGGGGCACGACGAGGACCGTCGCCTCGGCCAGGGCAGCCGGGAGGCGCTCGTAGGGGACGCGCTCGATCCGGATCCAGGGACGCTCGTTCGTCTCCTCGCGGACGGTTCGAAGATACGGGTTGTCGTCGCCGGCCGCGAGCCAGAGCCGAAGCTCCGCCTCGGGGACGCGTTCGCGAACGAGCTCGGTCGCATCGATGAGGGTTTCGATCCCGCGGCCCGGTGCAGCCCCGGAGACGAGCCCGATGACCGGTCGATCCGGGAACGGTCCCGGCCGGATGTGCTCCGTGTCGGTCCCGTTCGGCGCGACGATCCGGCGCGCACGGTCGATGGCGGCCAGCTCGGCGAACGTCTCGGACGGGACGACGAGGAGGTCGAACCGGCGGACGTTTTCGGCGAAGCGACGGTCGAGGCCCGAGTCCACCTCGCGCTCGATCGGGATCCCCAAGGCCCTCCGCTGCAGCGTCGGGTGGTCGTGGACGTCGAGGGCGACGGCCCGGGCCCGCCGGTCGAGGAGCGGGAGGGCGTCGAGGGTGAGGAGCTCGGCCGAGACGAGCGCCGGCCGCCTCGACCAAGGCCAGGGTCCGGCTCCGGCCGCGGCAAGGGCTCGCGACAGACTGGCGCGGTTCCATCCGGCTTCGACGACGGCGCCGGTGCGGCGGGCCAGCTCGAGGAAGAGGTGCTCGCGGCGCAGATCGCCTCCCCACCGTCGACGACGATCCCCGCCGAGGACGAGCCATCCGGGCGAGCCCGCCCGCCAAGGGAGTCGCGCCGGTCCGCGTCGCTGTTCTGGAATGATGTCCTCTTCCTGGACGATCGCAGCTCTCCTTGGGTTCGGCCGTCGCCCGTTGGAGTCGGGCGTCGCCCCGGCCCATCTCGCAACGCTCCGAGATCCGGGTCGGCGCCGGGCTTCCGGGGTCGGCCACGGAAGATGCTAACGTAGCCGCGAGCATGGAGCGAACGCAGCCGCGATCGGTAACCACCTGGCCGGGTCAGCCCGGCGTCCTCGACCAGATCGTCATCGGCCTCCGCGAGATCTGGTCGCGCCGGATCCTCACCCGCTACCTCATCCAGGCCGACCTGACCAAGCGCGGGTCGGATACCCTTCTCGGGAATGTGTGGTGGGTTCTCGACCCCCTGCTCCAAATGGTCGTCTACGTCATTCTCGTGTCGATCATCTTCCAGCGCTCGATCGAGGCGTATCCCCTCTTCATCTTCTCGGCGATCTTGCCCTGGAAGTGGTTCAGCAGCAGCGTCAACGACGCGATCACATCCGTGACGTCACGCGACCGCATCATCAAGCAGGTGAAGTTTCCGAAGATCGTGCTCCCGGTTGCCGCGGTGACCGCAGGCATCGTGAGTTTCGCCTTCGGGCTCATCCCGCTCGTCGGGCTCATGGTGCTCTTCTATCCTCACCACCTCAGCCCCATGCTCCTGCTCTTGCCCGCGATCGCGGTGGTCCAGTTCGTCTTCACCCTCGCCGTCGCGATCGTTCTCGGGGCCGTCAACGTGTTCTATCGGGACGTCGGCAACGTCGTGCGGCACGGCCTCCGCCTCTGGTTCTACCTCTCGCCCGGTCTGTACAGCGCCGACCAGGTCGCCCACCTGACGACGAGTCACCGGGTTCTCGCCTGGCTCTATGCGGCGAACCCGTTCACGACGCTCTTCGAGTCGTACCGGAACGTCGTCTATTCAGGCACCGCTCCCTTGTGGACCGAGCTGGCGATCTGGCTCCTCGTGTCGGTCGTCCTCTGCGGCGCGGCAATCGCCTTCTTCAAGCGCCTGGAACCGTCGTTCGCCAAGGTCCTCTGATGCTCTTTCGACGTCGCCGGCCCAACCTCCAACCGGCGGACTACGCAATCAACGTCGATCGCCTCGGTGTCCAGTACAACCTCCGCTTCACCCGTCGGACCACCGTCCACGGGACGTTCAAGAATCTCCTCCGGCCTCGGAACGGCCCGACGCACTTCTGGGCGCTCCGCGACGTGACCTTTCGCGTCCATCCCGGCGAGAGTCTCGCGGTCATCGGGCCGAACGGTGCCGGCAAGAGCACGCTCCTCCAGGTCCTGGCCGGGATCATCCAGCCCACGGTTGGGAGCGTCGACGTCCGGGGCACCGTCTCGAGCCTCCTCACCCTCGGCGCCGGCTTCGACCAGGATCTGACCGGACGGGACAACATCCTCCTGGCCGGTGCCTTCCTGGGGTTCGACCACCGGGAGATGCTGGCTCGCCTCCCGGAGATCATCGCCTTCGCCGACCTCGGCGACTTCATCGACGCCCCGCTCAAGACGTACAGCCAGGGGATGCGGGCCAGGCTCGGCTTTTCGATCGCAACAGCCGTGGAGCCCGACGTCCTCCTCCTCGACGAGGTCCTCGCGACCGGCGATGCCGTGTTCAGAGAGAAGAGCAAGGCAAGGATCCTCGAGCTCCTCGGCGCTGCCCGGGCCATCGTCCTCGTCACCCACGACATGCATTGGGTGACCGAGTTCTGCACGCGCGCCATCCTCCTCGAGCACGGCCACATCATCGCCGACGGTGGCCCCGCGGAGGTCGCGGCGCTGTACGAGGAGCGCTCCGCCCGCGCTCGAGCGGAGCGGGAGGCGCAGGAAGCCGCTGCCATCGCCCGGGTGCGGGCCGAGGTGACGAGCGGGAGTCGATCGGCGGCGGGTGGCTGAGCCAGCCGGGGCTCTCGCCCCCCTCGACGTCCTCGTCGTCGGCTGGTTTCCGTCGGCCGGCGATCCGGGGGCCGGGCGCTTCATTGCCGACCAGGTCGCCGCACTCCGGGCCACGGGCCGCATTCGACCGTGGATCGCGACCTTCGAGGCGATCCCGCTCTTCGGGGACGAGCGTCTTCGTTCCGCGGCCGAACGGGTCAGCGAGCGGCACCTCGTCGCCGCCATTGAGCGCGGCGAATCGCCGTTCGTGCCCCGCGGCGTCGCCGGGCCCGACGGGATCCCGGTGGCGAGGCTCGGGTTCCCGGCCGGCGAGACGAAGCGGACCGGCGCCGAGCATGGGCTTCTCCACCGCGAGGCGGTCCTCGCGGCCCTGGTCCGTCGCCTCGATCGGCCGGGCTGGCGGCTCGTCCACGGCCATGTCGGCTACCCCGAAGGGGCTGCGGCGGCCCGGGTGGCGAGCCGTCTACGTGTTCCGTTCGTGCTCACTGAACACGCGACGTATCTCGACCGGATCTTTCGGGACTCGATCCAGCGGTCCCGGTACCTCGAGACGGTGCGCGGAGCCGCTCGCATCGTGACCGTGACTCGGCTGCTCGCGTCCGAGCTCGTCGACGAGCTCGGACGCGACATTCCGGACCTCGCGGAGCGCTTGTCGGTCATCCCCAACGCCATTGCCGTCGATGATTTCCCGGTCGTCGAACCCCAAGCTCGAGAGCCCGCCGAGCTGCTCTGGGTCGGCTATCGGAAGCCGGTGAAGGGGATCGACACGCTCCTCAAGGCGTTCGCCCGCGTCCACCGCACCAGACCCGAGGCCCGGCTTCGCCTTATCGGCGCCTCCGTCGAACCCACCGGCGATGCCTACTGGGAACGGCTCGCGGCCGACCTCGGAATCCGCGACGCCGTGTCGATCGAAGGGCCCGCAGACCGCGCGACGGTCGCATCGGCAATGGCACGCGCCACCCTCTTCGTTCACCCGAGCCATCGCGAGACGTTCGGCGTCGTCGCCGCCGAGGCGCTCGCGACCGGCCTGCCGATCGTGGCGACCGACTCGGGCGGGGTGACGGAGATCCTTGGCCCCGAGCCGGAGCAGCTCGGGGCCCTCGTCCCGCGAGGCGATCCGGACGCCCTCGCGACGGCGATCCTCTCCACGCTCGAGCGCCGCCAGACCTTCGATCCCTGGCGCCTCCGACGATGGGTTGAGGAACACTACGGCGCCCGGGTCGTGGCCGAGAAGCTCGTCGAGCTCTACGCCGAGGTCCTCGAGACGACGCCGTCCGGGGCGGACCCAGGGCGCGGCGCTGTCGCGGTGGATCGGCCGGGAGCGAGATCGACATCGCTCGCCAGGCGGGTCGTGATCGTCGGCTTCCACCGGTCCGTCCTCGACCGCGCCCTGGCTCGACGGCCCGCCCTCTCCCACGAGGTCGTCGTCTCCGCCGGCCGCCCCGGGCCGACAGGCCGCTGGGTCCTCGCCGGGGCGGAAACGGGCCGCCGCATCGCGCCGCTCCTCGCCCGCGGCTGGCGGCCGCCGCCGGCCCGATCCGCTGCCGAAGCGCTACGCCAGGCGATCCGGGCGGGATTGCTCGCGGCCCGGACGAAGGGGCGGAGGCTTTGGGCCCGGCTCGTCGGAACCGACGACGACGCCCTCCTCATCGATGAGCTCCGCCAGGTCCTCGCCAGCGCGCTCGCCGACGGCGCGCCGAACCAGGGCGGTCGAACCGGCGTCGTCCGGAACCCGGATGAAGCGCCCCTCCTCGTGTGCGTCACCGGGTTCGACCACCTCGTCGCCGAGCCCTTCGTTCGGGCCGGTGCTCGCATGGCACCCGGCGGTCTCGACTGGCTCGCCGATCGGCAGGCGGCCCGGGACCAGCCGGAGTCGGGGGCCGGGAGCACCTCGCTTAGCCGGGACCAGGCCCGACGGGGACGAGCTCCCCGACGAGCCGCCGGTACGGCTCGGCGGCCGTCTCCCAGTTGAAGCGCTCCCGGGCAAGCTGTAGACAACGGGCCCGCATCGCGGCGTAGGCCTCGGGCGGCAGATCGAGGACCGCGGCGAGCGCCCGGGCGAGGTCGTCGGGGTCGGTCGGGTCGGCGACGGCCCCGATCCCCTCCCGCTCGACGATCTCCCGCATGACGACGAGGTCGCGGCCGACGACGAGGGGGGTCCCGGCGGCGATGCTCTCCCAGAACTTGTTCGGCGTCGAGAGCCGCTGGTTCAGCGAGTTCGCCGGGACGGCGATGACGCTCACGTCGGCCGAGGCCGTCCAGGCCGGGACCGCGTCGGGGTGGACCGGCGGGAGCGTCACGTGCCGACCGGCGAACCGCGGGTCCCGGTCGCGCTCCCGAAGCCGCTCGGCCCAAGGACCGAAGCCCATGAGGACGAGGGCGGCGTCGCGGAGTCGGAGGACCGCTTCGGCAGCTTCGTCGAGCCCCCGCTCCCGACCGAGCCGACCGAGGAAGAGGACGAGGCGCCGCTCGGTCGGGAGGCCGGTCGCCTCCCGGATCAGGTTCGGCCGCGGGGTCGGGGGGTCCCAGCGGGGCTGGCAGTTGAGGAGGACCGTCGGCGCCGTCGAGAGTCGCCAGCGGCCGACGAGGTGGCGCGCGATCGGCTCGTTGACGGTCACGACGGCGTCGGCCCGCCGGACCCAGCCCCGCTCCCGGGCCCGGTACCAGGCGAGGAGCGGGGCCGGCACCGTCGCGACGTTGTTCGATTCGAGGGTGACGTCGATGACGTCGTAGATCGTCCGCCCGGCGAAGCCGGCGGCCCGCGAGCGGCGGGCGAGTTCGAGGGCGATCGGGATGGTCAGGATCCCGAAGGCGTGGACGAGGTCGGCCGGGGGCGCCTCGGCGCGGAGCGCCTGCCACCAGCCGCGGACGTGGGCCGGCCAGCCGAACCCCCGGATCCCCACGTCGGCGAGGCGGAGGAGGCGCCCGAGGCCGCGGCCGCTCGGGCGGGGCGCGCCGACGGCGAAGCGTCGCCAGGGGCCGCGCGGCTCGTAGCGGCGGATCGTGACCGGCCCGTCTCGCTCTTCCTCGGGGAGCGCCGGATCGGCGACGGCGGCGATCTCGACCTCGAAGCCCTCGGCAGCGAGGGTCCGGGCGACCCGGAGGGCTCGCGAGTACGGGGCGGCCGGGTTCGCCACGAGGAGGAGGGCCCGCTTCGGTCGGGCCGCGGGCGCGCTCACCACGGCCGGCCGGTGAGGCGGGCGTACTCGGCGAGGAGGACGTCCATCTGGGCCGTCCAGTTGTAACGGGCCGCGGCCGCCCGCCGGCCCCGCTCGCCGATCGCCCGGCGCTCCGCCTCGGGGAGCTCGAGGACGGCTCGGATCGCGGCGGCGATGGCGGCCGGATCGGTCGGGTCGCAAAGGACCCCGGCCCCGGTCTCGCGGACGATCGGTGCCATCCCGGGCAGGTCGGCCGCGACGATCGGGGCCCCGGCCGCGAGGGCCTCGAAGAGCTTGTTCGGCGTCGTCAGCTGGTGGTTCAGCGTCGTCGGCTGGATCGGGATCGCGACGACGTCGGCCGAGGCGACCCACTCGAGGAGGACGTCCGGCGGCACCGCCGGGAGGACGTGGAGCCGGCCGTCACCCGCCGCGGCCCGGGCGCGGAGGAGCGGCTCGAGCCGGCCGTAGCCCATGCAGACGAGGTGGGCGCCGGGCAGGAGCGGGAGCGCTTCGATGAGCTGCTCGATCCCGCGGTCGGGCGAGAAGCCGCCGTGGTAGAGGACGACGGGCGTCTCCGGCCCGAGGTCGAGCGCCTCGTGGAAGCGGCGCGGCCGGCCGACGGCGGGGAGCGGATCGGGACAGTTCATGACGACGGCCGGCATCGGGATCGACCAGCGCTCGGCCATGACCCGCGCGTACCCGTCGTTCACGGTCACGACGCGACTCGCCCGGCGAGCCCATCGCCGCTCGAGGGCACCGACGATCCGCCGCGCCGGCCCCGGGAGGCGGACGAGGTTGCCGGCATCGAGGTAGATGTCGCGGGCGTCGTAGACGACGGGGGCGCCGCGGCGGCCGGCGAGGGCGAGGGCGACGGGGATCCCCATGTACGCCATCCCGTGGTAGAGGTCCGCGCCGGGGTCGGCTTCGCGTGAGGCGTTCGCCTGGGCGCGGACGGTCAGCGCGATCCGGGCGATCCGGATGCCCGCGCCGAGCACACGGCGGACGGCCCCGAGGCCAGCTCGGCCGCGGACGACGCCTGCGGGTCGCTCCGCGCCCACCGGTTCGCTCATCCCCTGGGGCGACGCCTCCGAAGCCAGCCGGCGCCGTGCCCAGGCGCGGACCGCGAGGCGACGGGCCGGCGCCGGGATCGGCAGACCGGCGAGGGCGGCGACGTCGACGCGCCGGATCCGATAGCCGGCGGGGTGCGCTTCCTCGAGCGGTAGGCCGGCCTCGGCCCGAGCGAGGACGACGACATCGTGGCCTCGGGCCGCGACCGAGGCCGCGATCCGATGGGTCCGCGAATCCCAGCGGACGCTCGTCGGGGCAACGATGACGAGGCGTTGCGGGATCGGCCTCCCGCCGCCCTTTCGCGTCCCGCCGGTCACCGCAGCGTCTCCCGGGCGAGCCGTTCGTACAGCGCGACGAGCTTCGCGCTCTCGGTCTCCCAGTTCCAGCGCTCCAGGGCCGCCTGCCGACAGCGGGCCCGGAGCGCCAAGCGCTCTTCGGGCGGGAGCTCGAGGAGCGAGCGGATCGCCCGGGCGATCGAGGCCGGATCGGTCGGGTCGCAGACCGCGCCGAGCGGCCCGAGGGGATCGTCGAGCAGGATCCGGCGCATCCCGGCGAAGTCGCTCGCGACGACCGGGACCCCGGCGGCGAGGCTCTCGAAGAGCTTGTTCGGGGTCGAGAGAACGTGGTTGCGGGTCCCGGGTCCGATCGGCATGACGGCGACATCCGCACCGGCGACCCAGGCCGGCACCTCCTCCGGCGGAACCGGGTCGAGCAGGTGGATCCGCCCGCCGAAGGCCGGGTCGCGGGCCAGATCGGCGAGCCGGTCCCGGAGCGGACCGAAGCCGAGGAAGACGACGTGGACCGTCTCGAGGCCCGGCTCGCGGAGCGCCGCCACGATCTCCGGCAGGCCGCGGTCGGCGACGAAGGCGCCGTGGTAGATGGCGAGGGGCGCCTCGGCCGGGACACCGGCAGCCTCGCGGAGCGGCGCCGCCCGGTCGATCTCGCGGCGGGGCGGGCAGTTGTGGACGACGACGATCCCGGACCGGCCGTAGCGGGCCTCGAGCTCGGCGGCGATCGCCTCGTTCACGGTGACGACCGCGTCGGCGCTCCGGACGATCCGCGCCTCCAGCCGGGCGAGGATCCGCCGAGCCCATGCCGGCTGACGGGCCGCCGAGCGCGATTCGAGGAGGAGCTCGTGGCTGTCGTAGACCCGACGCGGCCGACCCGGCCCGCGGCCGTCGGCGAGGAAGGAGAGGGCGCCGCTGAGATCGTGGGCGTGGCGGACGTCGGCCGGACCGGCGGCCGCCGCGGCCCGTCTCGCCCAGCCGCCGATCGCCCGCCACCAGGTCACGAGCCAGCCCGGCGTGTCGGCCCGGACGGGCAGTCCGAGCCGCTCTCCGGCGCCGGCGGCAGCTCGGAGCACGGGCCCGAGCCCGCTCCAGGGCACCCGCCACCCGCCGGGAACAGGGACCCGGACCACCTCGATGCCGTCGATCTCGGTACGGTCGCCGGCCGTCGCCGTCGGGCTCGCCGGGCGGCCGACAATCCGGACCTCGTGCCCGGCCGCGACGAGCGTCCGCGCCTCCCGGAGGACCCGGGCGTCGTGGACGACGTCGTTGTAGACGACCATGACGATCCGCATCGTCAGGCCTGCGGCGGCCGATTCATGCTCCGTCCTCCCGAGCGAGCCGCTCGTAGCAGGCGACGAGCTTCGCGCTCTCGGTCTCCCAGTTCCAGCGTTCGAGGGCCGCCTGGCGGCAGCGGGCCCGGAGCGCCGCGCGCGCCTCGGGCGGGAGCTCGAGGATCGAGCGGATCGCCCGGGCGATCGAGGCCGGATCGGTCGGGTCGCAGAGCGCCCCGAGCGGCCCGAGGGGATCGTCGAGCAGGATGCGCCGCCGGGCCGGGAAGTCGCTCGAGACGACCGGCACCCCGGCGGCGAGGCTCTCGAAGAGCTTGTTCGGAGTCGAGAGGACGTGGTTGCGGTCGATCGGGAGGTACGCGCTGACGGTGACGTCGGCATCGGCGATCCAGCCGATGAGCTCGGCGGGCTCGACCGCCGGTAGACGGTGCACCCGACCGGCGAGGCTCGGATCCGCCGCGATCGGCGCGACATACTCAAGGGGGTAGCCGAGGAAGACGAGGTGGGCAGCCTCGAGCCCCGGCAGGGTGAGGGCGCGGGCCGTTTCCTCCAGCCCCCGCCCAGGCTGAAAGCTGCCGTGGCAGAGGACAAGCGGTTCATCCGGCGCCAGACCCGCGGCGGCACGAAGCCGCCCGGTCGCGCCATCGGCGGCCTCGATCTCGACCCGCGACGGGCAATTGTGGAGGACGACCGGCGCCGCGATCCGGAAGCGGGCAGCGAGGAGCCGTGCGATCTCGTCGTTGACCGTGACGACCGCGGCCGCCCGGCGCGCCAGTCTCCGTTCCGAGGCCGCGACCAGGCGGCGCACCCACCACGGCTGGGCGGCATTCGGCCGCCAGTCCACGAACAGCTCGTGGCTGTCGTAGACGTACCGGCTCCGGTCCCGTCGCGCCGCCGCAGCGGCGGCCGGGAGCGCGTCGAAGTCGTGGGCGTGGTGGACGTCCGCGGGCGGAGCCGCGGCGACGGCGCGCCGCTGCCAGCCGGCGATCGATCCCAGCCACCACCCCAGGTAGTCGTCCCAACGCCGGACCCCCCGAGTCGGCCGTCCGCCGCGACCGCCGAGCCGGGCGATCCCGAGCCCGAGGATCCGGACCGCCATCCAGGGGAGCGTCGCGACCGCCGCCGCCCCGGCCAACAACCCGAGGACGAGGCTCCGCGGGCTTCTGCGAACGCCGCGGAGCCGAGACGCGAAATAGGGGAGGAGCCGCCAGGGTCGCCCGAGCCAGACCGTCCAGAGCGGCCGCCCCGACGGCGCCGGGATCCGAACCACGACGAAGCCCTCCCGCTCCTCTCGCGAGGCAGCGGCCGGGTCAGGCCCGGCCAGCCCGACGACCGTCACCTCGTGCCCGGCCGCGACGAGCGTCCGCGCTTCACGTAGGACTCTGGAGTCGCGACCGACGTCGTTGCGGACGTACATGACGACCCGCATCGTCAGCCCTCGGCGTCCGCCAGCACGCCGGCGATCGCCTCGACCGCGCCGGCCGGGGGGACCTCCAGCCCGGTCGCCCGAGCCCGCGCCAACTCGGCCGATCGATCGGACGGCGCGAGCCGCTCCAGCTCGGCCCGGGCCCGCGCGGCGTCGAGGCCGACGACGACGACCCGGCCCCCCGACCCCTCGACCGCCTCCCGCCACTCCGTCGTCTCCCGGAGGACGAGGCACGGGACACCGAGCCAGGCCGCCTCCCGCTGGACGCCCCCCGAATCGGTGAGGACGGCGGCGGCATGGAGCTGGAGGGCGAGCGAGGTCCGGTAGCCGACCGGCGGCACGACGACGACCGCGTCCGGGATGACGAACCCGGCCGCCTCGATCGCCGCCCGGGTCCCCGGGTGGAGCGGCAGGACGACCGGCCGCTCGGGCCGCCCGACCGCCGCGAGGAGGCCGAGCCACCGCCGCATCGCCTCCGGTGAGCGGTTCGCCGCCCGATGGACCGTCGCGAAGAGATACCCGCCCGGGGCCAGAGCCGCCCCTTCGCCGAGGAGGCGCCCGCCGATCTCGGCGAGGACGGCCGGATCGCGGATCTCCGGGATCGTCCGGGCCGCGAGGTCCTGGAGGACGTCACCGACGAGGACGACCCCGTCCCGGATCCCCTCGGCCGCGAGGTTCGCGACCGCCGTCGGCGTCGGGGCGAAGCACCACCGGGCGAGGTGATCGGCGACGACCCGGTTGACCTCCTCGGGCATCGTCCGATCGAAGCTCCGAAGCCCGGCCTCGACGTGGGCGAGCGGAAGCCCCCGCTGGGCGGCGGCGAGGGCCCCGGCGAGGGTCGAATTCGTGTCGCCGTAGACGAGGACGGCGTCGGGTCGCGCCTCGGCGAGGACGGCCTCGAGGGCCTGGAGCATCCGCCCGACCTGCTCGCTCGCGCTTCCGCCGCCGATCCCGAGGGAGACGTCGGGCCGCGGCAGGCCGAGCTCGGCGAAGAAGACCCCGGCCAGCTCGTCGTCCCAGTGCTGGCCGGTGTCGACGAAGACCTCCTCGTGGCGGGCCCGGAGCGCGGGGCCGAGGGCGGCGGCCTTGATGAGCTGGGGCCGGGTCCCGACGATCGAGACGATCCGCACGCTCGCTCGCCGGCGCTAGCCGCCGGCCGCGGCCCGGACCCGACCGCCCCGGGCCGGAACGCCGACGCCGAGGAGGGTGACCGTCTCGGGCAGGGCCAGCTCGCGGAGGGCGTTCCGGCCGTCGTAGACGACCTCGAGCTCGGGGAACCAGGCCGGGTCGAGGGTCCGGAACTGCGGATCGGCGGTCTGGACCACGATCGCCCGGAACGGCCCCGGCTCGCCCCATCGCCAGGGTGTCGCGCAGCAGGCCTCGACCTCCTCGGCCGTGAGGAGCGGGTCGTAGGCGGAAACCGTCGCCCCGTGGAAGCGGAGGCGCTCGATGAGCGGGAGCGCCCGCGAGTAGGCGAGCTCCTTCACCCCGTGGCGATACGTGAGGCCGAGGACCAAGATAGGCACCCCCTCGAGGTCGCCGAGGACCCGACCGATCGAGCGGATGGCATGGCCGACGCCGCCGTCGTTCACCCGGCGGGCGAGGGCGACGAGCTCGAGCTCGGGCGCCTTGGCGAGGAGGAAGTGGGGGTAGACCGGGATGCAGTGGCCGCCGACCCCGATCCCCGGCTGGTGGATGTGGCTGTAGGGCTGGCTGTTCGCCGCCTCGATGACCTCGGTGATGTCGACCCCGATCCGCTCGGCGTAGCGGGCAAACTCGGTGGCGAGGGCGATGTTGACGTCGCGGTACGTCGTGTCGGCCAGCTTCGCGAACTCGGCCGCCTCGGCCGACGAGAGCAGAACGATCTCGGCGTCGAGGACGGCCGCATAGAAGCGGGCAGCCCGCTCGCCGGACCGCTCCCCGATCCCGCCGACGAGCTTGGGGTAGGTCGCCAGGTTCCGGAGGGCCGCGCCCGAGTAGAGCCGCTCCGGCGAGAAGGCGACGAAGAGGTCGGTCTCGGGGGTGAGGCCGCTCAGCTCGGCGAGGCGGGGCGTGAAGCGCCCCCGGGTGTCACCGACCGGAAGCGTCGTCTCGAAGACGACCGTCGCCCCCGGCCGGAGCCCCGGGCCGATCGCCTCGACGGCGGCGTCCATGAACCGGTAGTCCGGCCGCTGCTCGTCGTCGAGCATGACCGGGACGATGCAGACGACGACGTCGGCGTCCCGGGCCGCGGCCCGCCCGTCGGTCGTGGCGACGAGCCGACCCGCCGCCACCTCTCGGGCGACGAGCTCGCCGAGACCCGGTTCCTCGGTGACGTGGGAGCGGCCGGCGTTGATCGCGGCGACGACGTCCGGGTTCACGTCGACGGCGACGACCCGCCAGCCGTGCGAGGCGAACTGGACGGCGAGGGGGAGGCCCATCTTCCCGGCCCCGACGACGACGACGGTCCCGGCCGTGCCGGGCTCGGCCGTCCAGGGCGACACCCGGCGCGCCGGCTCGTGGCTGCAGGGCCGCGGCGGAAGCTCGATCGTTCCGCCGAGGAGGCTCGGGCCGCTCTGGCTTGGGCGGCGGACGATCCGGGCAGCGAGCGGGTCGGGCACGGCGCTCATCCGACGGCGATCCGGGCCGCGAGGTCCGAAAGGTCGATCGGCCGGCCTTCGGCCGCGGCCCGCAACAGGGCGGCGGCGAGGGCGACGGCCCACAAGCCGTCCTCGGCGTCGACGAGCGGCGGCCGGCCGGTCCGGGCGACCTCGAAGAAGTCGTCGAGTTCGGCCGCCAGCGGCTCCGTCGCCTCGACCGGGACCTCGACGACCGGGCCCTCGAAGGTCGGGGCGTAGCCGCGGATGAACGTCGGGTGGGCGACGTCCGGTGCGCGGGTGAAGGTAAGCCGCTGGGTCAGATAGTCGAGCTCGAACATCCCCTCCTCGCCGACGACGACGAGCTGGCGGCGCTTCGCCGGGGTGAGCCAGTTGACGTCGAGCATCCCGGTCGCCCCCGACGGAAAGTGGAGAAGCCCGAAGAGGAGATCCTCGTGGTCGGTGTGGATCCGCTGGGCCGTTTCCGCGTAGACCCGGGCGGGGCGCTCCCCGGCGATCCAGGAAAGGATGTCGACGTCGTGGGTCGCCAGGTCGATGGTCACCCCGACATCGCGGATCCGAGCCGGGAAGGGTCCCGCCCGCCGCGAGGCGATGGCATAGACGGTCGAGAGCCAGCCGTCGGCCAGGCGCCGCCCGAGCTCCCGGACGGCCGGGTTGAAGCGTTCGATGTGGCCGACGGCGACCGGCACGCCGCGACTCCGACTCGCCCGGAGGACCTCGGCGGCGGCCTCGACGGTCGCCGCGAGCGGCTTCTCGACGAGGACCGGGATCCCCCGCTCGACGGCGGCGAGGGCGAGCTCGGCGTGGGCGGTCGTCGGGGCGGCGACGACGAGGGCGTCGAGGTCGAGCTCGGCGACGAGGGCCCGTGGGTCGTCGAAGCAGACGGCGTCCGGGGCCGCCACGGCGGCCGCGGCACGGGCCTCGGGGGCCGGGTCGGCGAGGCCGACGATCCGGCAGTCGGGGCGGCCGGCGAGGACCCGGAGGTGGTTCCGGCCCATCGACCCCAGGCCGGCGAGGCCGACCCGGAGCTGGGCGCGGTCGGGCGGCGAGCCGGTCGTCATCGATCCCCCGACGCAGGTCGGCCCGGACCGACCTCCTCGGCGACCGGGGCGACAGCCTCGCGGCGGTCCCCGGGCGGGGCGCTCGCGGTGGCCGCAGCTTCGGCGGCTTCGCCGGCCTCGGCGAGGGTCCGCGCGTCGAGGCCGCCGAAGCGTTCGACCGCCCGTCGGACCGCCTCGATGACGATCGTCTGCTCGTCCTCGCCGAGGCCCGGGAACATCGGCAGCGAGAGCGTCTCCGCGGCGGCCATGTCGGTGACCGGCAGGTCGGCGTGGAGGCCGCGCTCCTGGATGTAGGCCTGCCGGTGGACGGGGAGCGGGTAGTAGACGTCGGCCCCGATCCCGTTGGCCCGGAGATCGGCGAGGATCTCGTCCCGCCGCGGCCCGACCCGGAGCGTGTACTGGTGGTAGACGTGGGTCCGATCCGCCGGGACGACGGGGCGCAGGACCGGCAGGTCGGCGAAGGCGTCGTCGTAGCGGGCCGCGATCGCCTGGCGCCGGGCGGTGTTCCGTGGCAGCTTGTCGAGCTGGACGAGCCCGATCGCCGCGGCGAGGTCGGTGAGCCGGAAGTTGTAGCCGAGGATCTCGAACTCGTAGCGGGTCCGCATCCCCTGGTTCCGGTAGAGCCGGAGCCAGTCGGCGAGCCGGTCGTCGTTCGTCGTGACGAGGCCGCCCTCGGCCGTCGTCAGGTTCTTCGTCGCGTAGAGGCTGAAGGCCCCGTGGCCGAAGCTGCCGGCCTGTCGCCCGCGGTACGTCGCCCCGTGGGCCTGGCAGGCGTCCTCGACGACGGCGAGCCCGTAGCGGCGGGCGATCGCCTCGATCATGTCCATGTCGGCGACGAGCCCGAAGAGGTGGACCGGGACGATCGCCCGGGTCCGGGGCGTGATCGCCGCCTCGATCCGGGCGGCGTCGATGAGGTAGGTGTCGGGCTCGATGTCGACGAAGACCGGGCTCGCCCCGGTCGAGAGGATCGCGTTGGCCGTCGCGGCGAAGGTGTGGGCGACGGTGACGACCTCGTCGCCGGGGCCGAGCCCCAGGCCGGCGAAGACCGACATGAGGGCGGTCGTCCCGTTCGAGAAGGCGACGGCGTGGCGGACCCCGACGAACTCGGCCCAGCGGGCCTCGAGCTCGGCGACCCGCCGCCCCTGGGCGACCATCCCGGAGCCGAGGACCTCGGCGACGGCGGCGACCTCCTCGGGCCCGAAGTCCGGCTTCGCGATCGGGATCATGCCGGCGAGCCTCCGGTGCCGACGGGCCGCTGCTCGACGAGGGTCTCGGGGTCGGCGACGTACACGTACCGACGGTCGCAGCTCGGGCAGACGAGCTCGGCGGCGTCGGCGGGTTCGGCGGCGGCCGGGGCACCCGTCGCCGGGTCGACGAGCCGCCGACCACAGGCGCAGACCCAGCCGAGCCGGCGGGCCGGGTTGCCGACGACGAGGGCGTGGTCGGGGACGTCCCGGGTCACCACCGCCCCGGCGCCGACCATGGCGAAGCGGCCGACCTCGACGCCGGCGACGACGACGGCCCCGGCCCCGACCGACGCCCCGGTCCGAAGGGTAATCGGCGAAACCTCCCAGTCGGCGGCCCGGGCGAGCTCCCCGGTCGTGGTGATCGCCCGCGGATAGCGGTCGTTCGTGAGGATCGCGTTCGGGCCGATGAAGACGCCGTCCTCGACGGTGACCCCGTGGTAGACGAGGGCCGCGTTCTGGATCTTCACCCGGTCGCCGATCCGGACGGCCTCGTCGATGAAGGCGTCCCGACCGACGATGCATTCGGCCCCGATCCGGGCGCCGCGGCGGACCTGGGCCCGGTGCCAGATCGCCGTTCCGGGGCCGACCTCGACGTCGGCCTCGAGGTCCGCGGTCGGATGGACGCGGGCGGATGGGTCGATCACGGAGTTCGTTCGTGCTCCTGCTCGGTCGCCCGGTGGTCGGGCGCGTGGTCGCTGCGGTCGCGGTCGGGGCGGGTGCGCCCCTGGGCGCGGGATGGACCGTCGGTTCCGGGCGGCGGCCCGACTCCGGCGAGTATAGCCGCGGCAGCCTCAGCCGCCGGCTGGTCGGCCCCGGCGCCGACGGGGACCGAGGAGCCGGAGGACGACGAGGGTCGCCGCGATGACGAGGGCGCCGCGCCAGTCGAGGAGGACCCGTCCCGAGCCCTCGACGGACCGGGCAACGACGACACCGGCGAGGCTCTGGGGGCCGAGGCTGACCCGGTTCGCGACGAGGGTTCGGACCCCCGCCTGCTCGACGTGGACCGCGCCGGCGAGGACAGTCCGGGCGAACCCCTGCCGGACCTCGACTGCCCGGGCGACGGCACCGCCGAGCGAGCCCATCCGCACCGAGACGCGCTCGGCCCGGGCGAACCCGACGGCGCCCTTGTCGACGGCGACCTGCCCCGCCTCGGCCCGGCCGACGGCCCCGAACTCGACGGCGACGTGCTCGGCGCGGACCTCGGAGACGGCCTCACCGACGAGCCGGCGCGGTTCGGCGGGGGCCGCCGCCCCGGTCGGTGGCCGTCCGGCCTCGCCCGTCGGCGGGGCACCCTCCGATCCGGCGGGGCGCCGTCGCGGACGGCCCGGACGGCGGGTCGGCTCCGGTGCGGAGTCGGGGGGCTCGGGACTCTGGTTCGGAACGGACTCGGGATCGTTCATCGCTCGCCTCGTCATCCCTCGAGCGGTCGTCGTCGACGGTCGCGTCGGTACCGAGGGTACCGCTCCGGCCGACGGCGCGTCGACGGTCGCCGGTCGGCGGCCACCGACCCGGCCGTCGACGGCTCGCCCGGCGTCGGCTACCCTTGGGCGCCGACGATGGACGATCGGCCGACGCGCGCCCGCGACGCTGCGACGACCGGGGTCGGCGCCGTCCGGTGAGGCGCGCCCGGCTCGCCGGCCTCGGCATCGTCTTCGGCGTCGCGGTCCTCGGCGCTCTGTTCGCCGCACCGCTCCTGGCCGGCCGCCCGTTGGGCGACCTGGAGGGGCTCGTTGCGGGGCTCGGCCGGGCGGCGGCGGGTTCGCCCCCGGGGAGCACCGCCGAACCGTTCGCGGGGCCGTCCGCCGCACCGACGCCGACGTCCGCCCCCACCCCGAGCCCCACACCGTCGCCGAGCCCCACCCCCGTTCCGACCCCCACCCCGACCCCCACGCCGGTCCTCGTCCCCGACCCGCTGACCGGCCGCCTCGTCGACCCGGCCCTCGCCGCACGCCATCCGATCGCCGTCATGGTCGACGATCTCCGGCCGGCCCGCCCCCAGTCCGGGTTCAGCGACGCCTCGATCGTCTGGCAGGCGCCGGCCGAGGGCGGCATCCCCCGCTACATGCTCGTCTTCGGAGCAGGCGACCCGCCGGCCGTCGGACCGGTCCGCAGCGCCCGTCACTACTTCGTCGCCTGGGCCGCCGAGTGGCAGGCCGTCTACGTCCACGTCGGCGGCTCGCCTCAGGCCCTCGATCTCCTTCGCCGCTCGGGACGGGGCCAGCTCGTCTACGACGCCGACGAGTTCCGGTACGGCGGCCGCTACCTGTGGCGGATCGACGAGCGGGCAGCGCCCCACAACGTCTACACCGACGGCGAGCACCTCCGCGCCCTGGCGAAGGTCGTCGGGGCGAAGGATGCGCCGCTCGAGCCGGTCTGGGTCTTCCGCCCGGACGCGCCGATCACCGAGCGGCCGGTGGGGGGCACCATCGAGGTTCCCTACCCCGCGAACGACATCCGGTACGCGTATGACCGCCTGACGAACACGTACCGCCGCTCGGTGACCGGCGAGAAGAAGCAGGTCGATGCAGCGACCGGCGAGGCCGTGGCGCCGAAGAACGTCGTCGTCTTGTTCGTTCGGTTCGCGCCCCTCAACGACGGCTCGAACAAGCACCGCCTCGAGGCCCAGGTCACCGGATCCGGCGTCGCCTACGTCGCCACGAACGGGACGGTGACGAAGGGAACGTGGCGGAAGCGGGCGATCGACGCCCCGACCGAGCTCCTCGACCGCCGCGGGCGGCCGATCCCCCTCACCGTCGGCCAGACCTTCATCCAGGTCGTCCCCACCGGGACACGGGTTCGGTTCGTCGAGGGCGAGCCGGCGCCGCCCCAGCCGCGGATCCCCGGGAGCGCGACGCCGGCCTGAGCCCGAGCCGGTCCGGCCGCGGCGGTTCCGGCCGGGCCCTCAGCGCCGACGCCGGAGCTCCTCCCAGCGGAGCTGGAGGACGACGAGGAGCGCCTCGGCGACGATCCGACGGCTCATCTTCGAGCGCCCGACCCGGCGGTCGCGGAAGACGATCGGGCGCTCGACGATCCGGGCCCCGAGCCGATCGGCCCGGTACGTCATCTCGATCTGGAAGACGTAGCCGCCGGAATGGATGCCCTCGAAGGGGATCGCGGCGAGGGTCGCCGCCCGCCAGGCCTTGAAGCCGCCGGTGAGGTCGTGCGGTCCGAGGCCGAGGACCGTCCGCGCGAAGAGGCTGCCGCCGCGGGAGACGAGGCGCCGTCCCAGGCCCCAGTCCTCGACCCGGCCGCCGGCGGCGTACCGGGAACCGATGACGAGGTCCGCCTCGCCGGCCTCGATCGGCTCGACGAGCGCCGGCAGGAGCGCCGGGTCGTGGGAGAAGTCGGCGTCCATCTGGCAGACGATCCGGGCCCCGCCGGCGAGGGCGACCCGGAAGCCGTCGAGGTAGGCCCGCCCGAGGCCCGCCTTCCCGGGGCGATGTCGAACCCGGATCCGCGGGTCGGCGGCGGCGAGCTCGTCGGCGAGGCGGCCGGTCCCGTCCGGCGAGTTGTCGTCGACGACGAGGAGCGTCGCTGCGGGAAGGACACCGAGGATCGCCCGGCTGATGGCCGGCAGGTTCTCGGCTTCGTTGTATGTCGGGAGGACGACCCAGACGTCCGCCCCGGGTCCCGATCCGGTCGGCATCGCCCCAGTCTACGCGGCCGCACCGGCCCGGGGCCCGATCTTCGGCCGAACGACGGCCGTCACGGGACCGCGGCGAAGACCGCGTTCGCCACGTCGTACCCGACGACCCCGGTCGAGCCCAGGATCGTGATCGAGGCGGGGTTGAGACGGGCGAGCTCGGCCGCCGTCGCCGCCGGGACCGTATCGCGGGTCACCAAGAGCAAGGGGCCGCCGACCCGGCCGGCGAGGGCGGCCCCGGCGAGGGCGTCGGGGAAGTTCAGGCCGGTGGCGACAAAGACCGGGACGCCGGGGCCGTAGTTCGCGGCCGAGATGGCGGCGGCGGTCGCGTAGCGGTCGGATCCGGCGAGGCGGGTGAAGGCGTCGGAATCCGGGTCGGAGGTCTTCGGTCGAAGGGCGTCGAACTCACCGGCCTCGATCCGCCCGATCAACGCCGTCATCCAGGCGACCATCTGCGGGTCGCGGTATTCGTCGATGTCGTAGTTCGCGTTCCGCCAGATGTGGAAGGCGATCCCCGCGGCGCCCAGATACCGGTAGCCCTCGACGACCTGGCGGGTCAGCTGATCTTGGGTCGGGCGCTGCTTCTTGTGGGTCGCGGGCTTCGTGTACTTGTGGGTCTGGACCATCAGGTAGATCGGGGTGCCGGGCGTACGCGCCTCGACGACGCTCCGGACGAGGGGGAAGTTCGTCGCTGCCCCGGTCAGGTAGATCGAGTTCCGCCCGTCGGTCGTCTCGACCGGATACCAGTCGACCATGACGATGTCGGCCATCCCGGCGGTGTACGGGTTCTTGCTCGTCCCGAAGTTCGGGGTGTCGCCGAAGAGGGCGACGACCGGGCGGGTCGGGTCGGCGGCCTTGAGCGCCGCGTAGAGGGAGCGGATCTCGGCGGCGTCGATCCCGTTCCAGGACGGCTCCTTCACCGACAGGTATCCGGCGGTCGCGGCATAGCCCTTGACCTTGCTGACCCAGGATGCGATCCGCGACGGATAGACGCGCCCCGTGGCGTAGTCGACGGTTTCGGAGAAGTACCAGAAGATCTTGAGCCCGCAGTGCTCGGCCGCGGAGACGAAGCTCCCGATGTCGGTGGCGCTGACGACGCCCTTGATGATGTGGGTGGCGCCGGTCGTGCAGATGCCGTTTCGGTTCGCGAGGAGGTCGGCGGCCGGGACCTCCTGGAGGATCGTCGGCGTCGAGGCGACGACGGCCCGGGCGGCGGGCGCATCCATGCCGGACGCGACCGTGGTGAGGGCCAGCGCCAGGCCGGCGACGGGAAGGAGGAGGCGGACGATCGGGCGGTCTCGGTGGATCACGGGCGGGCGGTCGCTCTCGGCATGGATCGGTGAGGTGGCGAGGCGATGATCGCCCAGGGCGCCGACCCTGACCAGCCGGGCGATCCTCCCAGAGGCGTGCCGCCACGAGTACCGGCCGGGCTCCCCCGCGCGGTGGAGTCGGGCGCCGGCGACCGGGCGGGCGACCGGACTGGGGGCTGATCAGAGTGCCGCCGCCCGGGCGGCGGCGGCGGCCGCGTCGCCGACGACGCCGGTCGAGCCCAGGATGACGATCCGGCCGGGCTTCAAGCGGGCGAGCTCGGTCGCCGTCGCGGCCGGGATCGTGTCGCGGGTGACGAGGAGCAAGGGGCCGCCGGCCCGGGCGGCGGCGACCGACCCGGCGAGGGCGTCGGGGTAGTTCAGGCCGGTCGCGACGTAGGCGACCGGGACCCCGCCGCTCGGGAACGTCGCCGCGGAGATGGCAGCGGCGGTCGCGTAGCGATCCGGCCCGGCGAGGCGGGAGACCGGCAGCCGATCGACGACGACGCCGAAGGCGGCGATCTGGGCCGGGGTGACCGGCACCGCCGAGGGAGCGCTGTACGTGACCCCGCCGGCGACGCCGACGAGCTGAAGGACGTACGTCCCGTCGGCGACCGGCACGCCGCCGACGCGGGCATCCCAGTCATACGCCTGGGGACCCGCGGACCCGGGCAACGACCGGCTGTCGACGAGGCTCCCGTCCGAGCGGAAGACCTTGAGGGTCAGGGAGTCGAAGGTCCGGGCGTTCGTCCAGACGAGGCGGATCGCATCGTCGAGGCCGTCGCCGTTCGGGCTGACGAAGCGGTTCCCGGAGGCGGTCGCGGCGAAGGCGAACCCGCGGATCCCGGCATCGACGGTCGTCACGTTCGGCGCGGGCGCCCCGACGATGTAGGTCGCGCTGGAGCCCGAGGCCGCGACCCAGACGCCCTGGAACGGGGGGTCGATCGGGCCCCAGCCGTCGAGCGGTCCGCTCACCTCGTACCAGGTGTAGCCGTTGGCGGAGACCGGGCCGCCGGTGACGGCGACGAGGTCGCCCGACCGAAACTCGCCGAGCTTCGTGTTCGACGTCCCCGGCCCGCTTCGGATCGAGAGACCGTCCACGGTCACCTGCCCGACGCCGCCCGGCGCCAGCGGGAGCGGCCCGGCCGCGTTCGTCGTGACGTCCCAATCGGAGACGTTGCCCGTGCGGTCGCGGGCCCGCGCCCGGAAGGCGACGGTCTGGCCGTGGGCGGCGAGGTAGACCTCGCCCGAGGCCGTCGTCCCGGTCAGCCAGTCCGTCCACGGCCCGCCGTTCACCGAGACCTGGACGTCGTAGCTGGCGACCGCCGTGTCGTCCCAGCCGCCCCAGGTGACCCAGACCCCCTCGTCGGGGGTCGTGGCGGCCAGGGGGCGGATCCCGACCCGCGGCGGCGTCCGGTCGTCGAGGAACGCCTCGGCGAGGGCGGTGTAGAGCTCGGGTCGCGTGCCGTCGTAGCCGAGGGCCCAGATCCCGGCGCCCCGGAGTCCGGTCCGGTTCACGAGGTCGTACTTGGCCCGGAGCGACTGGGCGTCGTCGTAGTAGATCTGGCGCCAGGAGGTGACGCAGCCGTACGTCGTCGTGCAGTTCTGGCGCTGGTAGGCGACCCAGGCGACCTGTTCGACCGGGTCGTACCGCCGGCCGTACTGGGCGGCGTAGTCGGCGGCGGTCGTGTAGACGACGGTGTTCGAGGTCCCGAACTTCGTGCCCGAGATGTTCGTTGCGTTCAGCTGGTCCGTGTCGGTCGACCAGGCCCGCCCGTAGTACGGAACGCCGAGGATGAGCTTCGAGGCCGGAACCCGGGCCGTGTAGGCGGCGACCGTGTCGCCGATGTCGTAGAGCCGCCCGGCGAGGGGCGCGACCGAGCCGACCGGGGAGGAACCGCTCGTCCGGTAGTCGTAGCCCATGATGAAGATGGCGTCGGCTCCCCCCGGTGCCGTCGCCGCCTCGATCGGGTAGTTGCCGATCCAGCCGGTCGTGTCGAAGGTGAGGTAGTAGCCCGGCGCGATCCGGTCGAGTTCGGCCCGAATGGTCTGGACGAGGGCAACAAACTCGTCGGCGTAGCCGGAGACGATCGGCTCGAAGTCGAGGTTGATCCCGTCGGCGCCGCGGTCCCGGACGGCGGCCGCCGCCTGGCGGGCGAGGTTGAGTCGGGCGTCGGCGCTGCCGAGGAGGGCCGCCTGCTTGGCCGCCTCCCCGTCGCTCCAGGCGAAGACGCTGATCGTGAGGACGACCCGCGTTCCGTTCCGATGCGCCTCGTCGATGATCGAGGTCAACTTCGAGCTCGTCCAGCCGGCCCAGCCCGTCGTCGTCGAGCCGTCGCTGTTCTTCTTGAGGAGGTTGCCGTTGGCGTCGGCCCCCACCGAGAAGTAGGCGATCGTCGAGAGGAGGTCGTAGCGGAGTCGGAGCGTGCTCGCGTTCACCTGCCAGTACGGCAGGAAGCCGAAGACCTCACGGCGGAGCCCGGCGCCTGCCGTCGGGTCGACGCCGGCATCCCCGGAGGGGAGGACGGCCGCCTGCTCGTCGCCGGGGACGACGCTCGAGGGATCGAGGACGGCCCCGTCCGGCCCGCCGTCGGCGCCGCTCGCGGCCGGGGCCGGTGATCCAGCGACGGTGGCCCAGACGCTCCCCTGGCGGCTCTCGACCATCTCCCGGCCCGAGGCGCGACCGGCCGGGAGGCTCCGCGGTGCTCGTCCGCCGACCGGTCGCACATCCCCGGCCCGGGGCCGGAACGGCACGGTCACCCGGTCGCCGGGGACGAAGGCGATCCGATCGCCGGCGTGGGCGAGGGATTCCTCGTAGAGGACGGAGGGGCCGACCGGCTGGTCGGGTGCCGCGCCGGTGGTCGAAGAGGCGCCCCGATCCGGCCGGCCGGGGGCGCCGACGGTCGGCAGGGGGACGACGAGGATCGCGGCGAGGGCGAGGGCGACCGCCAGCGCCGATGCGCGTCGGGCACCGGTGAACCACGACTGGCCGAGCGGCTGATCGGGCTGCACGATCCTCCGTCCTTGGGTCCGGATGCGCTTCGGAACAACGAGTCGGCGGTTGCCCGACCGATCGCCGCTCGGGGAGCGGCGCGGCCGGACGAGGGTATCACCGACGGCGGGCTCACCCTACGTCCCCGCGACGCCGACGGCAATTCCGTCGATCGTCCTATGGGAAGGCGGTACGGTGCGGTCCGGTTGGGTCCGGGGGCGTCCGGTTCCGGCCCAAGCCTGCTCGACTCGGCCGGTCGGCCTCAGCCGAGACGAACGGCCGGCAGCGCCGCAACGACCGCCGGGCTCACGACCCCGGGGCCGCCCAAGACGACGATCCGGGCGGGCTTGAGCCGGGCGAGCTCGGTCGCGACGACCGAGGGGATCGCGTCGGGGGCGACGAGGAGCAGGGGGCCCCCGGCGATCGCCGCGGCCGGGGCGCCGGCCAGGGCGTCGGGGAAGTTCAGGCCGGTCGCGATGTAGACGACCGGGACGTTCCCGTCGGGGAACGCCGCCTTGCTGATCTCGACGGCC
>JBHOQO010000032.1:0-25682 GCA_042408925.1 Chloroflexota bacterium
GTACGCCGGGCGGGCCGTCGAGGTTGGGGGCGCCGCCCACATCTTCGCTCGGCCTGCCCACCCGTATACCGACGCCCTCCTCGAGAGCGCGGAGATCGCAGCCGCCGAGCCGAAGCAGCCGTTGCGGGCGATCCCCGGTGCGCCACCGCCCCTCGGCGCACGTCCGCCGGGTTGTCCGTTCCACCCCCGGTGCCCCATCGCCCGATCCCGCTGCCGCGAGGCGCGCCCGACCCTGGAACCCACGGAACCCGGACGCCTGGCAGCCTGCCACTTCCCGCTTAGTCTCCAGGCCGCGGCGGAGATCACCGTTGGCTGAGCTCCTCCGTCTCGACGCCGTCGCCCGCGTCTTCCATCGGAAGGCGAGCGGCCGCTCGGTCGCCGTCCGTGCCGTCGACGGGATCGATCTCGAGCTCGCGATGGGCGAGTCCCTCGGTCTCGTCGGGGAGAGCGGCTCTGGGAAGTCGACCCTGGCCCGCCTCGTCCTTCGGCTCATCGAGCCCACCCAAGGTCGGATCTTCTTCGAGGGTCAAGACATCACCCACCTCGGGCCCCGAGAGCTCCTTCCGATCCGACGGCGGATGCAGGCCGTCTTTCAGGATCCCTTTGCCTCACTCAACGCGACGTTCACGATCGAACGGATCCTCGCCGAGCCGTTTGTGGTCCATGGGATCCGTCCCGCCGAAGGGATCCGTCGACGAGTCGCGGGCCTCCTCGAGCAAGTCGGACTCGATCCGGAGCTCGGCAGCCGTCGGCCACACCAGCTCTCCGGCGGCCAGCTCCAGCGCGTCGCCATCGCGCGAGCCCTTGCCCTCGAGCCCGATTTCATCGTCGCCGACGAGGCGACCTCGGCACTCGACGTATCGGTCCAGGCCCAGATCGTCAACCTGTTCCTCGACATCCAGCGCCGCCAGGGCGTCTCGTACCTCTTCATCTCCCACGACCTCGACCTCGTCGGCCACGTCGCGGACCGCATTGCGGTCATGTATCTCGGCAAGATCGTGGAAGAAGGGCCGAGCGCAGCGGTCATGGGGCGGCCGCTCCACCCATACACCCAGGCGCTCATCTCGGCCGTTCCAGTCCCGGACCCCACCGCCCAGGCGTCCCGCCGACGGATCATCCTGCTTGGCGATCCGCCGAGCGCCGGAGCCGTTCCGACCGGGTGTCGGTTCCATCCCCGGTGTCCCCTTGCTCAAGCGGTCTGTCGGAGCGAGGTTCCGCCCCTTCGCGCAGTGGACGGGACGGCGCGTCGCGTCGCCTGTCACCTGGCCCCGGACGAGACGGAGGCGACGGGGGTCGCCGTAGGGGCCGCTCGCCTGGCCAGGGTGGCCAGTACCGAGCACCCCCCGACGGCTCGGCGCGAGGGCGACGCCACCGGAGCCGCCGGACGGGGAGCGACCGCGGTCAACGACGTCGCGGGCGTCCCGTCGGTGACCGTGGCGACAGAGACGTCGGGAGCGGCAGAGCGGGAGGTACTCGACGATGTCGAAGGCTAGCCGCCATGATCTCCTCGTCGGCGTCGCCATCGGCGATGTCACGCCACCGGTCGGCATCGACGTGTCGGGCTTCTGTCTCCGCCTGACAACGACCGGCGTCCATCGGTCGCTCCGCGCCAGTGTCGTCGTGTTTAGCGACGGAGAACGGACGACGGCCATCCTCGCCGCTGACGTTCTCGGGTTCACTGTGCCGTATGCCAGCGTCCTTCGGGCCGAGATCGCCCAGCGGTTGCAGACGTCTCCCGAGGCCGTTCTCGTGACGGCCAGCCACACCCACAACGCCCCGGCCCTCAGCCTCGAGCTGAAGGTGGGCGGTGACCAGGACACCTGGACGCAGCTCAACGCCACGTACGAGCGGTTCTGGAGGGCGAAGGTGCTGGGCTTGTGCGACCAGGCCCGCCGCTCCCTCCGGCCGGCGCGGATCGCGGCGTCGCGAGACGGCCGAGCCGCCATCGGGGTGAACCGGCGAGTCAAGCTGCCCGACGGCCGCATGATCATCGGCCGGAACCCGGCCGGACCCGTCGATCATTCCGTCGGCGTCGTGCGGATCGACGGAATCGATGGCCGTCCGCTCGCCGTTCTGTTCAACTACGCCTGCCACCCCATCTCCCTCGGCCCCGAAGCCGAGATCGTGAGCCCGGATTATCCAGGGGCGGCCCGCGAGACGATCGAGGGGATCACAGGCTCGCCGGCGATCTTCCTTCAGGGCGCCGGAGCCGATGCGGCTCCCGTCGACGGCATGGGACCGGACCCGGCGATCGCCGATCAACTCGGGCGGACCCTCGGCCTGGAAGTCGCCAAGGTCTGGTCGACCATCGAGACCCGGAACATCGAGCGACGCGAGGAGATCGTCCAGAGCTACAACGCCATCGCCTCGCTCATCAAAATCGAGCATCCCCTCCCGCCGGCCTGGGTTGGTGCCGCCGCCGAGGAGATGGCGCTCCCGCTGGCGGATCCGCCGGTCGGCTCCGAGCGAGAGGCGATTGTTCGGGCCGCACGGGAGCGATACGAAGCCCTCGTGCGCTCTGGGGCGCCGAAGGGCCAATTGAACATCGCCGGCATCGAGCTCCGGTGGGCGGAGATGCTCGATGCACGTCGCCCGTCGCCGCCGGTGACCGCGTCGGGCGTCGTCCAGGCGATCGCCGTCAACGACGTCGTCTTCGTCGGCCTGCCGGTCGAGCCGTTCTGCGGGATCGGCCGTGGGATCCTCGAGCGGCTGGGACCCGATCGGACCGTCGTCTGCGGCTACGCCAACGGGACGATCGGCTACTGCCCGATGCCCGAGGACTATCCGGCCGGCGGCTATGAGGTCGAGTCCGCACATCGACTGTACGGCCAGCCAGCGGCATTCCGACCGGAGGTGGCAGGGATTCTCATCGACGCTGCGGTTCGCCTCGCCGAGGCGGCCGCCAGGAGGTGATGGAGCCATGGCCTTGACCGTCCACGTCCGCGATCTCGGTTTTCCGGAAGGGCCGGTTGCCCTCCCGGACGGCCGGATCGCGTTCGTCGACCTCCTCCACCAATGCGTTCGGATCTTCGACGGACGCTCGGCCGATGTCCTGGCGCGGCTGCCTGGCTCGCCGAATGGCATGCGGCTCGGGCCCGACGGCGTGCTCGTCGTCGCCAACAACGGGGGCATTGCACCGGTCTCGCTGACGGAGCTATGGCACGCCGAACCAGAGATCAGCGGCAGGCTCCAGCGGGTCGACTGGGATGGCCGGGTGACGGATCTTGCCGCCGATCTTCCCGGTCGAGCGCCCTGGCGCCCGAACGACCTGGCGCCGACGCCCGACGGGGGCTTCGTCTACACCGATCCCCACAACTGGGAGGTGTTGCCCGACGAGGCGGCGTACGGCGGTGGGCGAGTCGGTCTTGTGCGGCCGGACGGGTCGGCGGTCTTGCTCGCTGAGGTGCCGGCATTTCCGAATGGGATCTGCTTCGGTCCTGGCGGCGATCTCTTCGTTGCCCAGACGATGGCCCACCGGATCCTCCGCTTCGAGTGGCGGGGCAGCCACCCGCTCGACCGGCCGACGGTCTTCGCCGACCTACCGCCCCACATCAATCCCGACGGCATCCTCTGGCACGCTGGCCGCCTCTACGTCGCCGGAAGTGTCGGTGATGCGGTCGTCGTCCTCGACGGATCCGGTTCGCTTGTGGCTCACTACCCGACGGGGCCCGGAAGCGATCCGACGAACCTTTGCGTCGTCGGTGACGAGCTTTGGATCACCCTCGGCCTTCCTGGCCAGCTCGTGAGCGTTCCCCTCTCGGAGGTCGCTCCGTGAGCAGGCGCTTCGGAGTGACGGGACCGAGCGAAGGCAAGCTCACCCCGGAACGGTTCGCTCGGCTCATGGCCGAGCCGATCGTGGCGACGCTCGGCACGATCAGCGACGACGGCTTTCCCTACCAGGTTCCGATCTGGTTCGAATGGGACGGTGACGCTGCCTGGCTCCTCTGTCGGGCTCGGGCCGCCTTCGTCCGGTACCTGACCCATCGCCCGGAGGCGTCGCTGCTCGTCTCCCGCGGGGACGCCGATCAAACGCGCGCGCTCCTCCTCGGGCGCGCGACGGTCGAAGCGGGCCCCGCACCGCTGTCGGCCGATCGTCGTCTCGCCGAGGTCGCCGAGCGCCTCGCCGTCCGCTACAGCGGTGAGGCCGGGCGGTCCTACATCGCCCAGAGCTTCGAGTGGCCGCGGGTCCTGGTCAAGCTGGTCCCCGAGCGGATCATCAGCTGGGGCGTCGTCGACTGGCACCCGAGGTATTACGCCGACGCTGCCGACGGGGCGCTGTAGGCGCGGCGACCGCCACGCCCCGTCCTATGCCGCCGCCTCCGGATCGGCGTGGATGGCTGCCAGGATCGCTGCCTCCGACAGCTCGTCCCCCGCGGTCCGGTCGAGGATCCGGCTGATCCGGCCCCGCTGCAGGATCGCCACCCGGTCGGCGACGGACGCGAGCTCGTCGAGCTCGGACGAGACGAGGATGACGGCCCTCCCCGAGTCGGCGAAGCGCCGGACGTGCCCGAGGAGCTCGCGCCGAGAGCCGATGTCGATCCCCGCCGTCGGATCATCGAGGAGGAGGACGAGCGGCTCGACGGCCAGCGAGCGGCCCACGACGACCTTCTGCTGGTTGCCGCCCGAGAGGAAGTCGATCGGCTGCCACGGCCCGGCCGTTCGGACCTCGAGGCGACGAATGAGCTCGATTGCCCGCTCGGTGACCCTGGCCGGTCGAAGGAGGCCCAGGCGGGCGAGCCGACGCCAGATCGCCAGGAGTAGGTTCGCCTCGACCGACTGGCCCGGGATGATTCCCTCCCGCCGACGGTCCTCTGGGACGTAGGCAAGGCCGGCCCGGAGCGCCGCTGCCGGGTTCGCAATGGCGACCTCGCGGCCGCGGATCCGAAGGCGGCCGGCCGAGCCTGGCTCGAGCCCCATGATCGAGCGCAGGAGCGATGTCCGGCCGCTGCCGAGGAGGCCGGCGATCCCGAAAACCTCGCCCGCCCGGACCTGAAGGTCGATCCCACGGAGCCGGTGGCCCAGGCTCCAGCCCTCGAGCTCGAGGAGGGGCGGCTCGTCCGTCGATCGGCGCGGCTCGGCGCCGGTTGCGACGGACGCCCCGACCGGCGCGCCCGTGATCGCCGCGATGACCGCGGCCAGGTCGACCTCACGGGGCCGGGCGCTGAGCTGCACCCGGCCATCTCGGAGGACCGTCAAGCGATCGCAGATCGCCATGACCTCGCCCAGGTGGTGGGAGATGTAGATCATCGACACCCCCTGGGCGCGGAGCCGACGGAGGGCAGCGAAGAGGATGTCGATCTCTCCGTGGCTCAGGGAGGCCGTCGGTTCGTCGAGGATGAGGATCGACGGCGCGCCGGCGAGGGCCTTGGCGATCTCGACGAGCTGCTGGGCACCGACGGGCAGCCGGCCGACGAGGGTACCCGGGTCCATCGTCATCCCGAGGCTTTCGAGGAGGGCCCGCGAGCGTGCCGAGGCCGCCGCGTCGTCGACGAAGACGCCGAGCCGCCTCGGCTCCCGGCCGAGGACGACGTTCTGGGCCACGCTCAGGCTCGGGGCCAGACTGAACTCCTGGAAGACCATGGCGATGCCGAGGCGTCGCGCCTCGAGGGGCGAATGGAACGCGGCGGGGCGTCCGGCCAGGCGGATCTCGCCGGCGTCGGGTTGGTGGACGCCGCTCAGGATCTTGACGAGGGTGGACTTACCGGCCCCATTTTGGCCGACGAGGCCGTGGATCTCGCCCCGCCGAAGGGAGAGGCTGACGCCGTCGAGCGCTACGACGGCCCCGAAGGCCTTCCGGATGTCGCGCGCCTCGAGAATGACGTCCGTCCCTGTTGGGCTGTCGACGACGGGCGAGGCGCCGCGGCTACCGCCGGTCACGAGCTGCGCGCCTCCCGGAGGCTCAAGGCGACGGCGAGGATGATGATCGCCCCCCGGGCGACGAGCTGTTCCGAGACCGTCAGTCCGAGGAGGAGTAGGCCGTTGTTGAGAACGCCCATGAGGAGCGAGCCGACGAGGGCGCCGACGACGGAGCCCCGTCCCCCGAAGAGGCTCGTCCCGCCGATGACGGTCGCCGCGATGACGGTCATGAGCTCGGTCTCGCCGAGGGTGTAGCGAGCGCCGTGGAGTCGACCGGCGAAGAGCATGCCGGCGACGGCCGCGCACGTCGCCGAGATCATGAGCGCGGCGATCTTGATCCGGTCGGTGTCGATCCCAGAGTAGCGGGCGGCGGTCCGGTTGCCGCCGGTCGCCAGGACGTGGCGCCCGAAGGGCGTGTAGCGAAGGAGGACGTGCCCGACGAGGACGAACCCGGCGGTCCAGACCAGGAGGACGGGGACGGGTCCCAGGTCACCGCTCCCGAACCAGAAGACGAAGGTCTGATTCGTGATCGGGACAGGCTCCAGGTTCGTCGTGATCCGAGCCAGTCCAACGAGGATGCTCATCATCCCGAGGGTGACGAGGAACGACGGGATCCGCACCTTCGTCGTCAGGAGGCCGTTGACGAGGCCGGTGATGAGCCCCACGGCAACGGCCGCCGCGATGGCGAGGGCGAACTGGCCGTCGCGCAGGAGGATGGCGACGACCATCGCCGACAGGGCGACGATGGACCCGATGGAGAGGTCGATCTCGCCGGCGGACAGCGCGAAGGTCATCCCGACGGCCATGATCGAGACCATTGCCGTCTGGCGCCCGATGTTCGCCAGGTTGTCCGGCGTCAGGAACCCGCGGTCCCGAAGGACGACAGCGAAGAAGGCGAAGATGACGAGAAAGCCGAGGTAGACGATGAGGTTGTCGATCCGCCCGGCGGCGGCGCGCCGCCGGGCGGACTCGAGGAGGCCGAGGGGAGCGTCGCGGCCGCTCGCGGTCATCGGTGGCGTGGAGCCCTAACGCTCGGCTCAGGACGGGCAGGGGCCGGCGAGGGCATCGAGGATCTCCTGCGGCGGATCGGCGTTGACGTTCTCCTTCCAGACTTGGGCGATCGTGTCGCGGGTCTCGGTCTGGACCGGAACCGTGATGAACGGCGGCACGGACTTGCCGAGCAGCGCCTGGGCGGCAATCCGGGCCATGACCTTGCCCTCGAGGTAGGGCTGGTCGAGGGCGACCCCGTACATGTTCCCGCAGCGGGCCATGTCGAGGTCGTTGACGGCGTCGAGGTCGTAGGCGACGACCTTGACGTCCTTGCGGCCCGCCTCGCGGAGGGCGGCGATGACGCCCTGGGCGGCCGCGCTCCAGGCGACGTAGATGCCGTTGAGATCCGGATGCTGGGTGAGCATCGCCGCCGCGATTTCCTGGGTCTTGCCCTCTTCGGTAAAGCCCTGCTCAGCGACGATCTCGACGTCGGGGTAGAGCTGCTCGATGGCCGCCTTGAAGTAGCGGTCCCGGTTGTTCGTCACGTAGTAGACGGCGTCGTGGAAGATGTAGCCGATCTTGCCCTTGCCGCCGATTGCGTCGGACATGAGCTTCGCTGCGGCCTTCCCCATCTCGAAGTGGTCGCCGGTCACGATCGCGACGTACTCCTTGCCGGCCGTGTAGCCGTCGATCCCGTTGTCGACGAAGACGAGCTTGACCCCGGCGTCGACGGCCGGTCGGAAGGCCTGTGCGGCCGCCGTCGGGTCGACGGGGAGGGTGAGGATGATGCTCGGCCGTCGCGCCATCGCCGTCTCGACGTCGGTCTGCTGGCGAGCCGGATCGAAGTTCGCTTCTGCCCGCGCGACGATCTCGATCCCGAGGCGAGCGAACTCTTCCTCGGCCCCGGCGGTCAGGGCGTTGTACCAGGTCCCGGCGCCGGCCCAGAGGAGCGCTGCCGTGTACTTGGCCGCCTTCACCTGGGCGACCTCGTCGGCCGTCAGATCCGGGATCTGATCGACGGGCGTCGAGGGCTCCCCGTTCGGCCCGACGGTCTTGGCGTTTAGGTCGATCGCGGGCGACGCTGCGGCACTCGGCGACGCCGGGGCACTCGGGGAGGCCGGCCCGCCGCAGGCACCGACGAGGAGGGCGATCGAGACGAACGCCCCGATGAACCGGTTTCTCATGGTCGACTCCTCCATGTGCAAATCCAAGGGTTGCTGCCAAGGACCTCGATCACGCGACGCCTCCGACGGGGCGCGCCTCCACGTCGTACGCCGGGCCGAGGACCGGATGACCCGTCGAAAGGCCGGCGACGGCTTGCGTCCGCGCTCGGGTAACGAAGACCTGCGGGCGGTAGCAGAAGACGACGGTGTCGCCGACGCGGACATCGTGGTTCCGCGGCAGGAGGACCGTCGCGTAGTAGTGGATGGCCCCATCGGGAGCGACCTCGACGGGCAGCCGCTCCTCGACGATCCTCGCGTCTCGCCCGACGAGGGCGCTCAACTGGTAGTCGCCGAGGACCTTGTCGACGTAGTACCCGGCGGCGAAGACGTACGCCCGACCGTCGTGGATGTGGGAGACCTCGCTCACGTAAACGATCGCTGGAATCTCGGGAGCATCCGGGTCGAAGACGTGGAGCGGAGTCGTCCCGTGGAACGCGTTGCCCGGCTCCACGTGGGTGGCGCCGCCGTCGGCGAGGGTCGCCATCGTCCCGGCCGAGGTCGTTCCGGGGGCATTGACCTGCTCGACGCTGAAGCCGGCGGCCCGCAGTCGCTCGGCCGCCATCGTCAGCGTCGCGAAATTCGGCGTCGGCACCACCTCGCGCCGGGCTGGATCGGCCAGGAGGCAGGGGAAGGTCGTGACGCCGACGACCCGGATCCCCCCAAGCTGATCGAGCCGGCGGGCCGACGACTCCAGGTCGCCGAGGTCGAACCCCCCGCCGTGGCCGAAATAGAACCGGTCGCCTGGGGCGACGACCCGCATGAGGACGGGTTGGACGCGGCCCGCCCGCCGAGCGGCCGCCGCGATCCGCTCGGCGATCTCGACGTTGAAGACCGTGACGACCTCGGGTCGGGCAGCCACGACGGCATCCTCGGTCCCCCGGTGCGGCTGGACGAGGTGGCCGACGTGACCGACCCGGAGCGGGCCCCGGGCGAGGGCTTCCATGCACTGGAGGTCGACGGCGACCGCCCGATCGATCCCGGCGGCCGCGATGGCGCCGCAGGCGTCCGGGTTCCGGCCAAACTGCTTCGTCATCGCGTAGATGGCGAGCCCGTGGCGTGCGGCGGCCTCTGCGATTGCCCGAGCGTTCGCCTGGAAGGCGTCCGTGTCGAGAAGGTAGGTGTTGGCCCGCAGCTCGCCGCCCTGGTGGAAGGTCACGGCGGCCTCGGCGAGACGGGGATTCCGATCGATGAGTCGACTCAAGAACATGCTGACCCCCGCGTCAGGCGACGTCGACCCGGAGTCCGAGTCGCTGCCGGTCCGAACCGACCCGGAACGTGTCGAGGACGGCGCTCGGAGCGCGTTGGTGCCGCGACAGCTGGAGCGCGGCCGCAACCGCGCCGATGGCGGTCGCCGCCCCACCGAGCTCGGAGGCGACGACCTCGGGCGGGACGAGGACATTCATCGCCACGAGGTCCCGGATCTCCGGCAGGCGCGGGGCGAGGGCGCGGCCGATCGATCCCTCCAGGACGACGGTTTCTGGGTCGACGACCGCGGTCAGGGCGATGACGGCCATCGCGACGCGCTCGACGAGCTCGTCGACGAGCGCTCGGGCTGCCGGCTCGCTGGCGTGGGCCGCCTCGAAGACAGTCGCCGCCGTCAGGTCGTCGGGGGTTGACCGACCCGAGGCCTCCAGGAGTCGCCTGTACCGATCAGCGAGGACGGGTCCGGCGGCGAGGCGCTCGAACGCCCCGAGAGCGGCCCGGGGCTCTCGGAGCTGCGAGCGTTCGAGGACGAGGAAGCCGACCTCACCCGCTGCGCTGTGCCGCCCCTTCACGAGCTGGCCATCGGCGACGACGGCCGCCCCGATCCCGGTGCCGAGGGAGATGACGGCGAAGTCGCTCCGACCTCTGGCGTTCCCTCTCCAGGCGTGGGCGAGCGCGGCGAGGTTCACGTCGTTCTCGACGAGGAACGGCGTCGTCGTCGTCCGGGTCAGCTCGGCGATGATCGGGAAGCCGTCCCAGTGGACGTTCGGGCCGCCGATGGCGAGCCCGGTCTCGGGATCAACGACGGCCGGCACCCCGACGGCAGCCGCGGTGACCGGCAGGGCGAGGTCGTTCGCCCGGTCGGCAAGCTCCCGAAGGACCGCTGCCAGGGTCGGGTAGGGAGCACCCGCCTGGTGCGTCGGTCGCACCACCTCATGGAGGGTCGTTCCCGCCAGGTCGGCGAGGACCCCGTGGCACTTCGTCCCGCCCAGGTCGATCCCGATGACGCTTGCGGCACGGCTGTTGAAGACGATCGTCGCCTGGGGGCGGCCCCGGGTGCGCTCCGGTGGGCCCTCGTGGACGAGCTCGGCATCGATGAGGCGGCGCACGATCCGGCTGACGGAGGCGGCCGACAGGCCGAGCCCGGCGGCGATCTGGCTACGCGTTGTCTTCCGCCGGTCGCGGACGAAGTCGAGAACGAGGAACTCGTTCACCTCGAGCATAGCGGCGTGGCGGAGGGGCCGGGCGGTCATTTCTGTCAGAAAGAAAGTAAGCGCTCGATCGGCGGTTGTCAAGGGTTGATTCGCTACGGGGTTCCCAGCCGACGAGGCCGACCTCGCGAGCGCCGCGACCACCGAGCAAGCCGACATCACACGTCGCCGACATCGCACGTCGGCGACGTCCCGCGTCGGTAACCTTTCCGCTGGGTCCTTGGCCCCCGCTTCGAGGACGCGTTTCGGGCGCACCTCCGCCGCCTCGCCGAGGCCGGCGCCCTCGGGCCGGAGGTCGTCGCCGTCGGGCCCTTCTGGACGGTCGGCGGGGAGCCGGTCGAGATCGACGCCGTCGTCCTCGCCGGTCGCCGCCGGGAGGCGACGTGGGTTGGGGGGCGACGTGGGCGCGCCGGGTCGACGCCGGGCCGATCGTCGCCGCGCTGCGCCGGAAGGCAACGGTGCTGCCGCGCGCTCGAGCGGATCTCCGGGTCGCCGTCGCCGCCCGCGAGGCGGTCACCGGACCGGTCGACCTGGCCGTCACCGCCGCCGACATCTTCCGCTCGGAAGGCTGACGAGGGCCGGCGCGGTTGCGACTGACGACGAACGGCAACCTCACCGGCGACGACGCCGGGGTCCTCGTTCCCCTCGTCGGGACCCAAGACATCGTCGACCCGGTGTCCGGGGCGTACCGGTCCCAGGCCCGGAGCGCGGCCGAGCTCCCCGAGCTCGCCCTCGTCTCTCACTGAGCGAGGGGAGCCCTGGCAAGATCCTCGGACTCATCGCCCCGCTTCGGTTGCAAAGTCGGTCCAGGGTTCAACCGGCGCCCGTTCAGAATTCGATCGGCGTTGACACCAGCGCCGTGGGCTGTGCCGTACAATGCTGGCTGGCAGGGGTGCGCCGCGGTGGCGCTGAGAACGGGAACCCGCCCGTAACCCTTCGAACCTGATCTGGGTCATACCAGCGTAGGGAGCCTGCCAGATCGACTGGCATCTCTGTTTGCCACCGCCGTCGTGCAACGACCTGCCACGACGACATGGAGGTGGCAATGATCGGGGCTCGCTTTTCCCTCTACCCGATGCGGGACGACTTCGTCGCCCTGATCCTGGGCGGCGTGCGCGGCCTCTCGACCCTCGGCCTGGAGCTTGAGTCCGACGACGTCTCGACCTGCCTCCTCGGCACCGAGCCTGCGCTCTGGGAAGGACTCCGGGTCGCCTTCCGGCGGTTGGCGAAGAGCGGCGCCCACGTCGCGATGGTGGCGACGATCTCCGCTGGTTGTCCGGGCGAACCCGAGGGTGACGTCTGCGTCCCCCGCTCGTACGAGGGCCCTGTCGGCGGCGAGGAGGGCTGGTCGAAGGAGGCCTACGAGATCGGTCCGGTGAGCGCCGAGGTCGCCCTCTATCCGCTCGGCGTACCAGACCACATGCCGGTCATCGGTCGGGCCATCGAGCGTCTGAAGGCGAGCGGGCTCGACGTCCGAGGCGAGCACTTCTGCACCCACGTTGCCGGACCAGGAGACGACGTCTTCGACACGCTCCGGGCCGTGTTCCGTGAGGCGATGACGGCAGCCACCCACGTCGTCATGACGATCGTCGTCTCGGCCAATAGCCCGAGCTCGACCAGTCGGATCTCGACAGTCCTCGAGGAGGTTGTACCGTGACGAACCAGCGCCCCGACACCGGCTGGCGCCGCGTGCGCCCGGCCGGCTGGACGACCCGCGACGCCGTACTCGTCGCCGTCATCGCCGTCGTCTTCGGGCTTCTCTATCTCCAATGGCTGCCGGTCTGGCTTGCGGCGCGAGCGTTCGGCGCCCAGGTCGGCCAAGAGGCGGTCTTCGGCTTCTGGTTGACCGGAGGTGTCCTCGCGGCCTACATCGTTCGGCGGCCCGGTGCCGCGCTCATCGGCGAGTTCCTCGCCGCCCTTGCGGAGATCCTTTTTGGTGCTGCGGCCGGAGCGCCGCTCCTGATCACGGGGATCATGCAGGGGCTCGGTGCGGAGCTCGTCTTCGCGGCCGGTCGCTATCGCCGCTGGTCGCTCGGCGTCCTCGTCCTTGCCGGCGCCGTGACCGCCCTCGTTGCGCTGCCCTGGAACTGGTTCCGTCTCGGGTACTTCGTGCTGGATCCGGCGCTTCTCGTCCTGCTCCTGGTCATCCGCCTCCTCGGCGGCGCCGTGTGGGCCGGGTTCCTGCCCTACGCCCTTGGGAACGGGCTCGCCCGAATGGGCGTTCTGGACGGCTTCGAGATCGGGCGCGCCCGACGGGCGACGCGGGCGTGAGCCGCAGGCCGTCGGCGGTCTCGGCGCTAGCGACCGGACCACGACGTGGACCGGACCCTGGGCAGGCGGCTGACGGCTTGCGCATCGAGGTCCGCGACTTCGCCGTTCGATACCCGACGCGGACGCGACCCGTCCTCGATGACCTCTCGCTGGCCATCCAGCCCGGTGAGCGCATCCTCCTTGCAGGCCCGAGCGGTGCCGGGAAGAGCACCCTCGCCCTCGCCATCGCCGGTCTCGTGCCGGCGAGCGTGGATGCCGAGATCCGCGGGGCGGTCATCCTCGATGGCGTCGCCACGACCGATCCCGACGCCGGTGCCGTGGCATCGCAGGTCGGTCTCCTCTTCCAGGATCCGCGGAGCCAATTCGTCATGCCTCGGATCGAGGATGACGTCGCCTTCGGTCTCGAGAACCACGCCTGGCCGACGGAGACGATGGGCGAGACGGTGGCCGCCGCGCTCGAGAGCGTCGGGCTCCTGGCCAAACGATCCTGGCGTCCGACTGACCTGTCGGGCGGCGAACAGCAGCGGGCGGCCCTCGCTGGCAGCCTGGCGATGGTCCCCCGGGCGCTCATCCTGGACGAACCGTCGACGCACCTCGATCCGCGTTCGGCCATCGATCTCTATGACCGAGTCGCGGCGCTCGTTCGAGACCGACGCCGAACCCTCGTCGTCATCGAGCACGATCTCGATCGCGTCGTCGGCGGCCTCGTCGAGCGGTGCCTCGTCCTCGATCAGAACGGGCGGATCGTGCTCGATGGACCGCTCGGCGAGATCTTCGGCGATCCAGACCGAGCCCGCTCCTGTGCGGATCTCGGGATCGAGCCGCCGACACCGGCCCGCCTCGCGCTCGCCCTGGCCGATGGCGCCGGGGCGCTGCCCCTCGACCCTGCCGCGGCCGCCCGCTGGATCCGCGCCGACGAGCGTCGCCTCAAGCGCCTCCGACGGGCGGCGAAGCCGATCGGGCCGCCGACGCCCGGGCCCGTACGAGTCGTCGCCCGTGAGCTGGCCGTCGAGTACGCCCGTCCGGCTCGGGTCGTGGCCGCCGTTCGAGGGGTGTCGCTCCAGGTTCGAGCCGGTGAGGTCGTCGCCGTCCTGGGCCCGAACGGCTCTGGCAAGTCGACGCTCCTCCGAGCCCTCACCGGGCTCGTCCCCCTGGCCGATGGGACCGTGACGATCGACGGCGTCGCCCTCGATGCCGGTCGCCCAAGCCCGGCCGAGGTCGGCCACGTCTTCCAGAACCCCGAAGCTGGGTTTCTCGCCGAGTCCGTGTACGACGAGGTTGCCTTCGGCCCGCGGGCCCTCGGCTGGCCGGCGGAGCGCATCGAGTCGGCCACCCAGGCGGTCCTCGAGCGGTTCGGGCTCGGCCATCTCGCTGCCGCCAGCCCCTTTCGGCTCTCGGCCGGCCAACAGCGGCGCCTGAGTCTCGCCGCCGCCGTCGTCACCCGCCCAGCGACTCTGGCCCTCGACGAGCCGACGGCCGGCCTCGATGCCCCGGCGAGGCGGACCGTGGTGTCGCTCATCCGCTCCCTCGCCCGCGAGGGGACCGCCGTGCTCGTCGCCACCCACGATGGCAACCTCGTTGCCGACGCCGCCGACCGCGTCATCGCCATGCGAGACGGACAGATCGTGGCCGATCGGCCGGTCGAGGCGTTCTTCCGCGACGAGGCCCTGCTGGCGAGCGTCGGGCATGTTCGGCCGGGCCTGATGGTCGTCCTCGACGAGCTCCGGCGACTCGGGGCGGACGTCCCTGTCTGGATCCGCTGGTCGAGCCTCGAGCGCCTCGAGGCGGGGGCGGTGGCCGAGCCATGGGCCCAGAGCTCCCCGATCGAGGTTCGTACCCGGACGGTCGTGGCCGGGACGCTTCCAGGGCGCCCCAGGCCATCCGAGGTGGCCCAGACCCGCGCGGGCGAGCCCGGCGCTCAAGCGATCCTCGGGAGCGAGACCGGGTCCACGGCCGTTCGGCCGAGGGAGACCGACCGTGGGCGGTCATCTCGGGTCGGCGCGCGATCGTCGACCATTCCGTGGTCGTCGGCTTCGTCGGCCGCGGCCGTCGTCGGCCTCTTCTGGCACGCCGAGGTGGACTCCTGGCTCCAGCGGCGAAACCCAGCCACCAAGCTCGTCGCGCACCTCGTCCTGACGCTCCTTCTCACCCTCGTCTTCGACCCGATCACGCCCCTCATCTTCCTGGTCGGGACGCTCGTCGCCGGGCGCGTGCTCGCCGGCGTCGCCGTGGGCCGGCAGGTCAGACTCCTCGTCCCATTCTGGACGCTCGGGCTGGCGGTGCTGCTCTCGAACGCCCTCTTCGCCAACGATCCTCGGGGCGCGACGGTCCTCGTTGCTCTCGGACCGGTCCGGGCGACCGTCGAGGGTGCGCTCATCGGTCTTTCCCTCGCCGAGCGGATGGTCGCCGTCGCCTCGTTGAGCGTCCTCTTCGTCATGACGACGGAGCCGAGCGACCTTGTCCGGAGCCTCGTCCAACAACTGCGGCTCGCGCCCCGGATCGCCTACCCGATGCTCGCCGCGTACCTGTTCCTGCCGATCCTGGCAGACGAGTACGAGACGATCCGACTCGCACAGCGACTGCGAGCACGCCGCACGGCGGGAGATGACAACGGCGCGCCGGGAGGCAGGTTCCGGTACGGGTTCCTGGGCGCCATCGCTCGGCGGTCTTGGGCGATACGCCTCCTCCTCACGGCGGCGATCCGGCGGACGGAGCGGGTGGCTCTCGCCATGGATGCCCGAGGGTTCGCTCGAACCGCGCCGCGAACACACTATCGCTGCCTGCGGATCGAACCGGCCGACGTCGGTCTCGTTCTTGGGGCGTTGCTCGTGGGTGGGGCGGTGCTCGGGGTCTCGTCGATGCTCGGCATCCTCCGCCTTTGGACCGGCGCCCTGGCGACGTGACGGCCGTGCGAGATGGCAGCGGGACGCGCCCGCCGGGTACTGTGAAGACTGCCAACGGCGCCCGCCGCTGCGGTAAGGTTGGGGTCGGCGATCCGCCGCCCGGACCAACCCCCACCCGCTGCACCGACCCGCCACGCCGGACCAACCGAGAGGGCCACGGAGACCGCCGCCGACGCCGAGCCGACCCCGCACCCACTTCGGACCCGACGAAGAAGACGCCTTCTTCGCCGCCCGCGACGCCCTCGTCGCCGAGTACGAGACCGCCGTCAAGCGCCGCCCGGCCCTCCATCCCGACGCCGACCCCTTCGTCGCGACCGTCATGCTCGACTTCAAGTGGGGCTACCGCGACGGGCAGATCGCGGCCTGGACGGCCACTGACCTCGAAGCGCTCCTCCTCGACCACTACCCCCGGAAGGTCCTCCTCCCCGACGAAGAGATCCTCCGGGTCGTCCCGGCGGCGCTCGACTTCCTCACGTACCTCCGCGACCGCGGCCTCCTGAGCGGCGACCCTCTGCCCGAGCTCCCCGCCCGCCTCCAGGCGCTCCTGCCCGACTTCGCCGCGGCGATGGTCGACCGACGGCGCTTCGGCCTGGCGAAGACGATCGGGAGCCTCATGCGCGCCGACGGCGTCGACGTCACGGAGGAAGATGCCGTTCAGGGCTGGCTCGCGGCCTTCAACGCGAAGGCGCCCGACGAGCGCGACGCCCTCCTCGGCGAAGAGGAAGACGACGCCCTCTCCGAGCCCCTCGTCCTGCCCGCCGTCGAGCTGGCGAGCCGGGCGGAGCTCGAAGCCGCCGCCCGGGATGCGGCCCCCGTCGCCCGCCTCGTCGCCTTCACCCGCTACGTCGGCGAGGGGAAGCGGCTGACCGCCAAGGGCAACCTCACCGTCGCCGACGCCCGGGCCCTCGTCCCGCTCCTCGGGACCCGGGACCTCGTCGATCCGGTAATCGGAGGGCAGCGGTTCCAGACCCGGAGCGCGGCGGATCTTCCCGGGCTCGGCCTCGTCTTCCGCTGGGCGCGGGCGGCCGGCTTCGTCAAGGTCCGGTCGGGGCGGGTCTCGGCGACCGCCCGGGGCCGCCGCCTCGGTCGCGATCCCCTCGAGGACTGGGGCGCCGCCTTCGAGGGCTACTTCCGCGCCGACCCGCTCGGCATCCGCTCGGCCGGCTTCACCCCCTTCTGGGATCCGCTCCTCGCCGAGCTCATCGACCAGCTACCGCTCCTCCTCTACCTCGCCGAGAAGCCCATCGAGGTCGGGCACCTCGCGGACGACGTCTGGTTCTCCATCGAGGAAGGCTACGACCTCGACGCCCTGGGGCTCGATCGGGAAGTCCTGTGGGGGAGCATCGACCGCTACGTGGACGCGCTCGTCATCGCCCCGTTCGTCGAGCTCGGCGCCGTCCGGGTCGAGGACGGCCGCGTCTCGCTCACCGAGCTCGGCCGCTGGGGGGCGAACCGGGTCCTCCGGCGGCGTGGCCACCTCGCCCCGATCGTCGGCGAGTACGCCCTCGCTCCGGTCGAGGAGCTGCTTCGGGCCTCCGCCGAGCTCCTCCGCGCCGACGCCGAGCGGGAGCTAAAGACCTGGATCGAGCGGCACCCCTGGACTGCGGCCCGCGACCTCGCCGAGGCGGTCCGCTCCACCCCCTTCACGGCGCTCGCGATCCGGGGCCTGGAGCTCATCGGCCGGGCCGCCGAGCCCGAGGTGCGGGCGCTCCTCGACGACGCCGACCCGACCGTCGCCGCGTACGCCCGGATCTGGCTCGTCGACCAGAACCTCGAGCCGCCGGAGTCGATCCCGCCCGAGGTCCTCATGGCGACGCTCGTCGAGCAGTTCGGCCGCCATCTCGATGCCGCCGGGCCGCTCGCGACGGTCGCCGAGATCGCGGCGATGGATCCCGACGAGGCGGGCCAGCTCCACCTCGTCGAGGGGCTCGGGTCGGCGCGACACCCGCGGGCCGGCGAGCTCCTCGGCGTGATCGCTCGCTACCACCCGTCGGCGCAGGTCCGCGAGGCCGCGGGCCGGCGGGCTGCGAAGGCTCGGGGGTCGGCGCTCCACTGACGGCGCCGGTGCCGGCCGGCGGGCAGGGTCGGTCGTCGGGCCGAGCCCGGTCGTCGGGCCGAGCCCGGTCGCCGGGGTCAGACCGGTGAGGCCCCGTCACCAGCGCCCATCGCCAGCGAGCTCGTCGCGACGGGCGGCGAGGTCGCCCGTCCCGGAATCGAAACGCCCGACGGCCCCGAGCGCCCGCGCGAACCGAGCCCCTCGATCGGCCGGCTCGGGCGATCCATCGGGCGGGAGATCAGGCCGAAGGTGGCGGTCGACGGCCTCGCGGACGATGGCCGCCATCGACACGCCCCGGCGCTTCGCCTCTGCTCGGAGCCGCGCCATGTGTTCGCCGGTCAGCGAGATCTGGGTCCGGATCACGGCCGGCATGGTACGGGCACCGCCTCCGGACCGTCAGAGGAAGACGATCCGGTCGCGGAGCGCGTCGTCTCCGGGGTGCGCCCGCAGGAGCGCATCGAGCCGTCGGACAAGCTCGCCGAGGTCGCCGATCGGCACCGTCCGAGGGTGAACGAGGACGATCCCGAAGTGCATTCGCCCCTCCTCAGCCCATTCGCGCGAGATCGGGACGAAGTCCTGGAGGTTGTACGTGACGAAGGCCCGTCGGTCCCGGACTGCGACCGCGAGCTGATCGCGGTCCTCAAGACCCCAGGCCCACCGGTTCTCAGGTTCCTGGACGGCCTCGACGTCGTGGCCACGGTTCCGAAGCTGCCGAGCGACCTCGGCCGGGACCGTCTCGTCCAGCCAGAGCCGCATGCCGAGGCGTGTCGGTCGAGCCTAGGTGGCCGGAGCGACGAGGTGGGGGTAGAGCCGCTCCCACGTCTCCCGCGACCGCTCGTTCTCGGCGATCCGCCGGTCGATCTCCTCCGGATGGGCGCGGTAGTAGCGGAGCGCGGCCGCCAGCTGGGCCGGGGAGACGTGCTCCAGAAGCTCCAGCGTCCGCGCCTCGTCTCCGCTGGCCCGCCAGACGGCGACGATCTCCCAGACGTCGGGCCCGCCGGCGACCCGGGCGCGGCGATCGCTGGGCGGTCCAGCGAAGACGATGCCCGGGAAGCGGCGCATCCGGACCGCCTCCTCGACGAGCTCGCCGACCATCGTGCCGAGCGCCCGACCGCTCCGGCCCGCCCACTCCTCGACGGCCTCGTACGCCTCGGCCGAGAGGCGGACGCTGATGGGGGCGGACTTGCGTACCTTCGCGGTTGTCATCTGTGGTGACACAGTAATCTCAGTCACTCATGATGTCAAACCGAAGAAGCCGGAACTGCCCGCGACTCCCCTCGAACCGCCTCGCCTCGTGGCTCGTCCTCGAGCAGGCGATCAATGTTCCACCACGGGTTCTGCGGGGCCACGTTGCCGGGGGCGCGTAAGCGACGAGACCGTTACGCCGACGACGCGTCAGGCCGGTCGGGCGGCGTCACCGTTCGCGTGCCTATCCGACGTCGACCAGGCCCACGCCGACCCCCGTCGCGGCCGTACGGAGCGCGAGGTCGGCCGATGCGAGCGGGCAACTCGCCGCATCGCTAGCTCGAGGGACGCGGCATCGTACGCGCTCAACGCGTGCGTGGGGCGAGGTCGAGCACCTCGCCCAGGGTCCTCCTCCAACGCCTCGATCGCCTCGTTGACGCTCAGCCGTCGCTCGCCCAGGGGGACGAGTCGGGCCGCCCCGGGGGCGACCCGGAGCGGCCCGCCGCAAACGCCGTGGCGACCCGTCAGACCGACACGACCCGCGCCTCGATCGGCGTCGGCCGGGCGATGTTGTCGAACATCGGCGAGGTCGCCTCGACCGCCCGGCGAATCTCCTCGAGGGTCTCGGCCGAGATGTCGCCGCCGACCTCGACGGTGTAGCGGAGTGCCCCAAACCCGGGTCGGATGCCAGGATCGAGGGCAAGATAGCCACGCAGGTCGTAGTCGCCCTCGACCCGGATCCGGAGGGAGCGGAAGTCGAGCCCCCGCTTCGCCGCTTGAGTGACCCAGCCGATGGTCAGGCAGGTCCCGAGCGAGGCGAGCAGGAGCTCCATCGGATCGACCGCCTGGTCGCTCCCGCCGAGGGGTGTCGGCTCGTCGGTCTCGATGGAGAACGAACGGGCCGTCGTCCGTGCCCGGGCCCCGTCCTGCCAGACGGTGATCGTCTCGAAGCTCCCCCGACCGACCGCCGGGTCGGCCGCGACGGCCTCCTTCGTCGTCTCGAAGGCGGTGAGGTTGAGGTTCGTGCAGCTGGGGGCGACGTTCCGTGCCATGTCACACCTCTTCGTGCCGGCGAGCCCGGTTCCGCCCGGGCCCGAGGAAGGGGAAACGGAGAGGCGGCGAGCGGACGCCCGGACGGTGCTGGAACCCTACGCGAAGGTGCTGCCTCGCCGCGCCGAGGCAGGGGCGCAGGGCCGATCCGGGGCCCGCCCGATACAGCAGCACGCGACCGCCCGGCCACGGGGTGCGAAGACGCCGATGACGAGGGGCTGGGCGGCCATGGCCGGATTGTATACGCCGCGCGGTATCTACGCGTCGTCGGGATCGCGACCACCGGAAGCGGCGGGCGTGGACGGCACCGTCACCGGACGAAGAGCTCGCCGAGCTCCCGGTCGTGCTCGCGGGCGATGTCGCCGCGCCCCGAGGCGTACCGCCCGACGACCTCCCGCGCCCGCGCCCGCCGCGCCGCATCGACGTCGCCGCGCTCGATGAGCGCCTGGGCCGCCTCGCGAATGAGGGCGGCGATGGAGACGCCTCGCCGCCGCGCGAGTCGGCGAAGCGCGGTCGCCTGGGCCTCGGTGAGCCGGATCTGCGTCCGCCGCATGGCGGAACCATAGCGCCGATCGCGGGCGTGGTGTCACGCCCGCGACGTGCGGACGAAGCCGACCACCCGAGGCGGGCGACAGCTCGGCCGCCCGAGCACCGCCCCGCTGGAGCGGTCCGCCTACAGCGTCAGCAGCAGCCCGAAGCTCATTGCCAGGACCGCGACCGCGAGTCCCGCCTTCAGCCAACGCCCGTTCGTCCGGTTCCAGCGCCCCAGGCGCCCCAGGACCCGCCGGTCGGCAACGACGGCGAGGAGGAGGACGAGCGGGGCGATGTAGGCGATGTCGTAGAGGGCGAGGAGGGCCAGGCCCGTCGGCCCGCCGCCCGAGGCGTGGAGGACGGCCACGATGTCGAGATAGACGGCGCCCGAGCAGGGGACCGTGCAGATCCCGACGAGGACCCCGGCCGTCAACATCCCCGCCAACCCGCCCCGCTCGATCGCCCGGTGGAGGCGCCGGTGTGTCGCCGCCGGGGCGGCGAGGGCCGGACCCAGGTCGGGCAGGACGACGTCCTTCAGCATCCAGACGCCCATGGCGAGGGCGAGGACGGCGGCCGCCCGGGTCACGAGGTGGTCCTCGCCGAGCCAGGCGAGGAAGGAGAGGAGGCCGAGGCCGATGACGAAGTACGTGACCCAGACCGCCCCGACGTAGACCGACCCCGCGCCGAGGAGCCGGCGACGAGCGTCCGGCGTCGGCGTCCCGTCGGCGGCGACGCTGCTCACGAGGGTGAGCGTGTACGTCGCGAAGAGGACGAGGAGAGCGAAGGCGCACGGATTGAGACCGTCGGCGACGCCGGCGGCGAGGACAACCGGGATCGTCAGCCCGCCGAAGGCCGCCGTTTCGAACGGCGCGACGACGAGGGTCAGGGCGGCGACGACGCCGACGCCGCCGATGGCGGCGGCCAGGGCCCGGGTCGGGATCGGCCAGTCGGCGACGGCCCGCGGCCCGGCGGTCAGGGCCCGAACGAGGACGTCTCGCACCGTCGCTACGCCTCCACCCGGAGGATCGCGTGCATCGTGGGGCTGGCTCGGCCGCCGCAGCAGGTGTCGCAGTAGACGTCGTAGTCGCCGGGGCGGTCCGGCGCGGTCAGGGTGATGACCCGCCGCGACTCGGCCGGCAGCTCCTCGTAGATGCCGAGCTCGTCGCTGATGAAGGTGTGGACGCCGCCCTTCAGGTGGACGGCCGCATCCGTCGTCCAGAGCTCGATGGCGAACCGCTCCCCGGCCCGGGCGGTCATGACCGGCGGGTCGAAGCCGGCCATGCTGAGGCGAACCGGGAGCGCGTCGGGAACCGAGGCCGCGTCCCGGCGGCCGAGGAGGTCCGCCCCGGCGAGGGCAACCCCGACCCCAAGGACGACGACGGCGACGGCGGCGAAGGCGAAGCGCCGAAGGCGGCCGGCAGAGGAGGGCGTCGGCGCGGGCGAGCGTCGATCGGTCGGCGACGGCTCCGAGTGGCTCGGGCGCGGCGTCCGGATCGGTCGATGGCTGCGGTCGGCGTGGCGGTCGTCGTGGCGGTGGTCCATAGGTCCTCCGTTCGGCGTCGTGTCCGGTGGGCTCGAGGGCGGCGGCCCTGCACCGGCGACTCCCTGGCCGGCGGGCGCGACGAGGAACGCCGCTCCGAGCGTCGGCGGTGGGGGAGACTCTGTCGGCTTCGCGGGCCGCCGACATGGGCCGTTCGGCCCGACCCTACGGGAGAACCCGCCCTTCGGAGGACTCGCCCTTCTCTGCCCGACCGCCCGAACAACCCTCGACGTTGGCGGGGCGGGCTCAGCCCATCGGCGCCTCCCGGTCTTCGGTCCGCCCGCTGCCGGTTCCGTGCACCCCGTGCACGTTTCGGGCGGGGGCGTGCATAGGGTGCACATCTTCGCGCCCCGGGCACCCGCGCCGCTCGAGCGCGTGCACCCCGTGCACGAATTCGACGCGCAGCCGGCCCATCGGCCGCCGGGCTGCCGACCGCGTGCACCCCGTTCACAGAATCGACACGGTGACCGCCTCGGCGGCCGGCAGGGCCTCCAGAATGTGCACCTGGTGCACGCGGATCCGGCGGCGGCGCCGGCGCGAGGGGTGCGGCGGACGAGGGGTGCGGCGGCCGAGAGCCCGGCACAGACGTTGAAAACGACTGCGGCGTTCCGACGAGCCCGAGGACGAGGGGTGCGCCCGCCGAGGGCCCGGCACGCCGCTGCAATGCACGCCGCTGCAATGAGTCCCGGAGCGGCGCAAGCAGCCTTGACGCAGAGTCGAAGGGTTCCCTAAACTCCTGAGCCATGGACCGACCCCTCGGCATCCGCCACCGCGCCCCGGCCTGCGTCTGTACCGGCCGGCGGCCCCGTTTCGGGGAGGTGGCGAGCTAAGTCGTCGGGCCCGACGCTGACCCGTCGAAGCCGCCGAACCCTCGGCGCACCCGGGGCCGCAGTTCCTGGGACGGAGCTGCGGCGTTCGTTTGCCTCCCAGGCGTCCCCGCGGGGTCGCCGGCAGCCTCGCAAGCACCCGGATCGTTGGTGAACCGTGCCGGTCGACGATCCGCCGTCGAGGCCGGCCTCGACACCCGGATCGCGCCGACCCCACCTGGAGGCTTCCATGGCAGCTTCGACGACCGCGTCGACCTTCGGCGGCGGCACGACCGCCCGCCGTAGCCCGCCCGGACGACCCCTCGCCCGGCTCCTGACGACCCACTGGCCGTACGGGCGAGCCGCCCTCGTCCTCGCCGTCCTCAACATCGTCCTCTTCGCCAGCCTCGGCTTCGCCTGGGGCGTCACGACCGAGTTCACCCGGATGAGCGGCCAGGTCCTCGCCGTCTTCGGGGTGAACGCGAACGACTGGCTCTACTTCTCGAAGGAGGCCGGGATCGGGCCGACGAAGGGCGACCCCTGGACCCGTGCGAGCGGCCTCATCGTCCTCGGCATGTTCGGCGGCGCCCTCGTCGGGGCGCTCGTCTCGGGCGACTGGCGACTCCGGGTCCCGCGGCAGCGCCGACGGCTCGTCCAGGGCTTCGTCGGCGGCCTCCTCGGCGGCTTCGGGGCTCGGCTCGCCCTCGGCTGCAACCTCGGATCCTTCTTCTCGGCGATCCCCCAGTTCTCCCTCCACGGCTGGCTCTTCATGGTCGGGCTCTTCGGCGGGACGTGGCTCGGGAGCAAGATCGTTCTCCATCCGCTCCTGGCGGCCCGACCGGAGCTCCTCCTCGCCCCGCCGGCCGGGACCGTGCGGTCGGGGGCCGGCGCCCCGGCCTGGTTGAAGCCGGCCCTCGGGGTCGGGGTCGCCGTCCTCCTCCTCGGCGCGGTCGGCACGTACGCCCTGGCCGGCGAACCGCGGCTGGCGGTCGCCCTCGCCATCGGGACCGGCTTCGGCCTCGCCATCGAACGGGGTCGGATCTGCTTCACCGCCGCCTTCCGCGACCTCTGGATCACCCGCCAGTCGCACCTCGCCCGCGCGCTGGCCGTGGCGATGATCGTGGCGAGCGTCGGCTTCGCCGTCGCCATCGCGGCCGGGGTCGCCCCGAAGAGCGAATCCGCCGGCCTCGGCGCCCTCCTCGGCGGGGCGATCTTCGGGCTCGGGATCGTCGTCGCCGGCGGCTGCGAGACGGGCTGGATGTACCGGGCGAGCCAGGGCTACGTCCAGCTCTGGATGGCCGGCCTCGGGACCTTCGTCGGGACGCTCCTCCTCGCCTGGGCCTGGGGGGCGTGGGGCCTCTACGACGCCCTCGTCCGGCCGTTCCGGCCGGTGAACCTGGCGGCCGAACTCGGCCTCCCGCTCGCCCTCGGGCTCACCGTCCTCGGGCTCGGGGCGTGGTGGGTCCTCGCCCGTCTGCGCGACCCGAGTGCCGGCGGGTTCGTCGGGCTGCGGCGCTCGCTCCGGGGCTCGCTCCGGCTCGCGGCACGGGAGGGCTGACGATGCGTGCCGATTACGATCCGGCGGTCGGAACCGTCGTCGTTACCGGCGTCCGGCCGGCCCTCGCCGTCGACGCCGTCCTCGACCTCCGGGGCGAGGCGTGCCCGTACCCGCCCGTCTACACCGCCGAGGCGCTGGCGACGATGCGGCCGGGCCAGATCCTCGAGGTCCTGACCGACCATCCGCCGGCGGTCGACAACATCCCGCGCTTCGTCGCCATCCACGGCCACCGGCTCGTCCACGCGCCGGTCCGCGAGGGTGCCGTCTACCACCTCTTCATCCGGGTCGCCGGGGACGGGGGCGGCGAGGCGGGTTCCGTCGTGTCAACGTAGCTGATGCAGGGCCGCGGCACGATCCACGCGGAAGGGGCGGGGTCCCGGGTCCGGCCCCGCCCTCGCCGCGGGAGGATCGAGCTGTGGAGACCATCGGCCACCGATACCGCGACGGCACCTGGAGCTCTCCGGGCTACCGGAGTGCGCGGACGCGGGCGAACATCACGCTTGCTCTCTTCGCCATTGTCGGCGTCGCCAGCCTGGGACTGATCGGCACGGCGCTCGAGCTCTTTCGCTTCGCGCGGGAGGCCGGTTCCGGCCGCGTGATCGACAGCGCTGCCCTCGACGGGCTCCTCGAGGAGATCGACAGCGTCAACGGGTTCTTCCTGTTGTTCGCGTTCGGGCTCGCGGTGGCGTTCCTCGCCTGGCTGAGTCGAACGGTCGAGATCACGCCGGCGCTCGGCGGTGGGACGCCGTCGACGAGTCCCGCCTGGTCGATCATCTGGTGGTTCATCCCGATCGCCTTCCTCTGGAAGCCGTACACCGTCGTCCGCGAAGTGTGGGAGCGCCTTGCCACGCCGGAGCGACAGGGCGGCGGGGGGCTCGTCGTCGCCTGGTGGCTCGCCTGGCTCGGCGCAGCCCTGTTGGGTCGGGCGGAGGACATTGCGGCCCGGGGGGCCGAGAGCTGGGAGTCGGTCGAGTCGGCGGCGGCCCTCGGGGTCTGGTCGTCGATCTCGTCGCTCGTCGCCGCGATCCTGGGCTTCCTTCTCGTTCGGGAGATCCAGTATCGGGCGGATCTCCGCGCTCGCGCCCTCGGCTTCGAGGCGCCCCTGCCGTCGGCGGGGCGACCTCAGCCCGATCGGCCGACCGCGGGCGAGGCGACCGCCCCCGATCGCACCCCCGTCCTGGGCGGCCGCTCACCGTCGGGTGCGACGGGGGCGGAGACGAGTCTCGCGGCCTCGCTGCGGCACCTCCGCGAGCTCCGGGACGAGGGGTTGATCACGGCCGAGGAGTACGAGCGGAAGCG
>JBHOQO010000033.1:0-4433 GCA_042408925.1 Chloroflexota bacterium
CGGGACCGACTCGCTGACGCTGTACGTGCCGGGTTTGAGGGCCCCGCTGTCGTGGGGCTCCGCCTGGTCGGTGAGGCTGAAGTCCTGCGTGACCTCGTCGGGGCCGCCCGAGAGGTTGAAGTCGAAGCTCGCCGGGTCACCGGAGGGATCGGTGACCTTGTCGACGACGATGTGCCCCCGCTTCGTGTTCGTGAAGACGCAGGTCACGGTCTCGCCGGGCGAGACGTGGAAGGTCGCCGTCGCCGTGGCGAGATTTCCGGTGCTGTCGGCGTCGTCGCAGCTAATGGCGGTAAGGTCCCAGCCCGCCGGCACCGCCTCGGTCGAGGTGTACGTGCCAGGCGCGACCGAGGCGCTCGCCTGGTCGCCGTCGCCGAGGCTGCCGGCGACGTCGCCGCTGAAGCTGAAGGTGGCCGGGTCACCGTCGGGGTTCGTCTGCTTCTCGACGATGATCTTGCCGCGCTTCGTGTTCGTGAACGTGCAGGTGACCGAACCGCCCGGGGTGAGCGTGATGGCGGCGGAGCTGCCGTCGCGGCTCCCGCTCGAACCACCAGCCCCGTTGCAGGTCACGTCGGTGAGGTCCCAGCCGCTCACGGCCGCCTCGGTGATGGTGTAGCTGCCCGGCTTGACGTTCGTGAACGTCTCCGTGTCGTTGGTGCCGGTCCCATCATCGACGAGGCTGAACGACCCGAGGTCGCCGCTGAAGGCGAACGACTGCGAGTCGTTCGGGACGGCGTCCTTGACGATCGTGATCGAGCCCCGCTCCACGTTCGTGAACGTGCAGGTCACGACCTCACCGGCCTCGAGGCGGTACGTCGCCGTACGAGTCGCCACGTCGCCGCTGCTGTTGTTGTCGTCGCACGTGATGGCACCGAGATCGAACGGCGGCGCCGGATCGGTTTCCGTCACGGTGTACGTGCCCGGATCGAGGAAGCCCGAGGTGATCGTCCCGCCGTCTCCGATGTTGCCGCCGACGGCACCGGAGAACGAGAACGAGCCCGGCGCCCCCGAGGGGCTCGTCTGCTTCTCGACCACGAGCTTGGCCAGCTTCGTGTTCGTGAACGTGCAGGTGACGTCCTCATTGGGGCCCACCTTGATCGTCGCCGTCCGCGTGGCTGGGTTGACGGTCGAATCTGCATCCGAGCACGACAGGCCGGTGAGCTTCCAGCCGGTTACCGCGTCCTCGGTGACGGTGTACGTACCGGGCTTCACCGTCGTGAACGTCTTCGAGTTCCCGGTGCCGGAGCCGTCGTCGACGAGGCTGAAGCTGCCGAGATCACCGGTAAAGCTGAAGGCCTGGCTGTCGTTGGGGACGGCGTCCTTGACGATCCTGACCGTGCCGCAGTTGTTCAGGTCGATCGGGAACGGCGAGACCGTGTCCTTGAGCTGGGAGCTGTTGATGTCGCCACCGGCCCGGCTCCGGATGCTCCCCGCCGAGAGCCCCGGGCAGGAGGTCTTGATCCCGAGGCTGGCGAGATCGACGCCGGCCTCGGCAAAGAAGAACGACTGAAGGGTCGTGGCCGTCGTGTCGCCGGGCCAGGTGATCGGCGGCAGGTCCTGGAAGTTCGTGGCCGAGTGGACGGCGGCCGATGACGTGATGTCCTCGACCTCGACCTTCTGGCCCGCCACCTGTCCGCCGGACTTGCAGTCGGTGACCTTCTTGACCCGCCAGATCGTCACTTCCGGATTGGAGCCGCCATTCGAGAACTCGAGGGCGATGATGAGGTCCCCGACGCTCCGGTTCGGCTTGCTGACGCCGGGGTCGCCGGGGAACGTCGTGAACGGGAGCTTGTTGAGCTCGAAGTCGACGTGGGTATCGCCGTTGTTCACGATCCGCTCGGCGCCCATGAAAAAGAAGGCGCTGTTGCCGACAAACTTCGCGTACGCCATCACATGACGGAAGTCGTCCTTGGGGGTGACGTTGCCGGTCGTGTAGCCCCAGGTGCAGGTGTCGAGCTCCTTCGCGCCGCCGATGAAGATGTCGTCGGAGCTCGAGTTTGCCGGATCGGCGATGAGCACCGAGTTCGGCGGGTTCGCGGGATCGACAACCCCGTTCCCGCTCGGGCCCTTGATCCAGTCGTCACCGTTGACGAGCGGGTTCGAGCCGTCGATCAGGCCTGCGGGGATCGATCCCGGATTGGAGCCTCCGTTCCCGGAGCTCGGGTCACCGTCGACCTCGAAGCCCTGGACCGTCCCGGCCTTCAGCCCCGATGCTCCCAGCGCTCGTTGCGGCGCCGCGAACGTCGCGTACTGCAAGAGCAGCGAAAAAACGAAGAGCGCGCTCCACAGGAGCACAAAGCTCCGGCGAGCGCGCGCCGATCCGAACGGCAGCAATCCCCGAGACACCATCGCTGGGTCCTCCCGAATTCCCCCGGATATCGAATGGGCGATAACAGCTCCCTGATGAGTCCGAGACCGAACCCCCTGGCCGGCCATCCGGTGAAGCCGGCAGTCAGTGGCGCGAAAGTACTACCCTGTTAGGCCTTTTGCAAGGGGGTTGCGTACTCCACCCGAGTACCCCGGACGCACGCAAACGCCATCAGGACCACCGAAAGCGGTGCGGTCTGGCACCAGGCGCGACCAGGACCCGAGTGGGCGTTTCGTCATGCCCCGGCCGGGGCGGTCGACATGGGACCACGGTCCTACCCGGGTCGCCGGCGGGCCGCGGGCGGAGGCGGCACGCGGCCCTGCGGCCGGATACGATCAGGCCGGCAGCCCCGCCCGAGACTCGAGCCGGGCAGCCACCCCATGGCAGATCACCGCGGACGGATGTCGCGCCGTCCGCCCCAGTAGCAAGGTCCCGTGTCCGACCCGACCGAACCGTCCGCCGCACCCCACCACCCCGACCCCTCGACCGACCCGCGCCTCCTCCCGATCCGGTCCGCCCTCCGGCGCGCCGTCGAGGCCGCCTGGACCAGCCTCGAGGCCGCCGGCGGTCTCCCCGCGCTCCCGGCGGGCGAGCGCCCGGCGGTCGAGGTCGAGCGGCCGGCGAACAGCGCCCACGGCGACTTCGCGACGAACCTCGCCCTCCGCCTCGCCCGCCCATATCGACGGCCGCCGCTCGAGATTGCCCGGCTCCTCGCCGCCGAGCTCGAACGCGACACGGCTCCGTCCGAACCGCCCCCGCTCCTCGCCGGGGTCGAGGTCGCCCCACCCGGCTTCGTCAACCTCCGCCTCGCGCCCGACGCCGTGGCCGACCGGATCACGGCGATCCTCGAGCACCCCGCCGCCTGGGGTCGCCTGCCCGCCGAGCGACCGCTCCGGATCAACGTCGAGTTCGTCTCGGCGAACCCGACCGGCCCCTTGCACATCGGGAACGCCCGCGGCGCCTTCGTCGGCGATCTCCTCTGCCGGGTCCTCGAAGCCGGCGGCCACAGCGTCACCCGCGAGTACTACTTCAACGACTTTGGCACCCAGGTCCGCAACCTCGGCGCCTCGGTCATCGCCGTCCGGCTGCGCCAACCCGTCCCCGAGGACGGCTACCACGGCGACTACGTCGTCGAGCTCGCCCGGACGATCCCCGACGAGGTCTGGGCAGCCGCCCACGCCCGCGACGAGGACCCGGCCTGGGTCGTGGGCCGCTGGGCGTCCGAGCAGGTCCGGGCCGGGATCGAGGCCTCCCTCGCCGGCCTGGGGGTCCGTTTCGACGTCTGGAAGACCGAGAGCTCGCTCCACGAGGAGGGCTGGGTGAGCCGGGCCATCGAGCGCCTCCGGGAGCACGGCCACGTCTACGAGCACGAGGGTGCCCTCTGGTTCCGATCGACCGCCTTCGGCGACGACAAGGACCGGGTCGTCATCCGCTCGAACGGCGAGCCGACCTACTTCGCCGCCGACATCGGCTACGTCCTCGAGAAGTTCAGCCGCGGCTTCGACCACCTCATCTACATCTGGGGCGCGGACCACCACGGGACCGTGGCGCGGGTCCGGGGGGCCGCCGCGGCGATGGGCTTCGACCGCGAGCGGGTCGAGATGCTCCTGACCGGCTGGGTCCGCTTCGTCCGCGACGGGGTCGAGGTCTCGATGTCGAAGCGGGCAGGGACGTTCGTGACCCTCGACGAGCTCCTCGCCGAGGTCGGCGTCGACGCCGCCCGCTGGTTCTTCGGTTCGCGGGGGGCGAACGTCGACATCGACTTCGACATCGAGCTCGCCAAGCGCCAGTCGGCGGAGAACCCGGTCTATTACGTCCAGTACGCCCACGCCCGGATCGCCTCGATCCTCCGGAAGGCGGCCGAGGCGGGCCTGGCGGCGGCGCCGCGGATCGAGGGGCTCCCCGGGGAGGGGCCGGAGCTCGAGCTCGCGAAGGTGCTCCTCCGCTTCCCCGAGGTCGTCGAGGACGCCGCGGCGGTCCACGAGACGCAGGGGATCACGACGTTCGCCACGGAGCTGGCGACGACGTTCCACGCCTTCTACCGGGACGCCCGGGTCGTCGACCCGGC
>JBHOQO010000037.1:0-26882 GCA_042408925.1 Chloroflexota bacterium
GGAGCCCTTGTCAAGATGTGTGGAAATCCCTCCGGACCGGCTAGTCGGGACAGTGCTTCAGTTAGGCGGCAGGCACCTCCTCGCTCGGTGGCTCAGCGAGGATGCCGTCCTCGAAGCGGGCTCCCTCGACGACGAGGCGGAGGAGGGCGGGATCGCCCTGGAGGAGCTGCCAGTTCAGGCTGAGCCGGTCGATGATCTTGAAGACGAGGTAGAGGGCGCTCTCCCGCCGCCGGGTCCGGCCGACGACCCGAGTCCGGAGCCGAACCCCGGCGAAGATCGACTCGACCGGGTTCGTCGTCCGGAGGTGGCGCCAGTGCTCGATCGGGTAGTCGTAGAAGCGGGTGAGGTCGTCCCAGTCGCGGAGGAGGGTCTCGGCGGCGTCCCGCTGGCCGAGGCGGCGGAGCCAGGCGAGGACCTCGTCCCGAGCTGCCTCGCAGGCCGCCCGGGAGGTGGCCCCGACGACCCGGCCGAGGCGGCGGCGGGCCTCCGGAGCGAGCCGGGTGGGGAGCCGATCGAGGATGTTGGCGATCCGGTGGTTCCAGCAGCGCTGGTGCTCGGTCGTCGGAAAGACGTCGACGAGGGCAGCCCAGAGCCCGAGGGCCCCGTCGCCGATGGCGAGCCGGGGCGCCGCCAGGCCCCGCTCCTGAAGAGAGCGAAGGACGGCCGCCCATGACTCCCGGCTCTCCCGGTAGCCGAGCTCGAGGGCGAGGAGCTCCTTGCGCCCGTCGTCGCGGGCGCCGAGGACGACGAGGAGGCAGGCCGCCTCGGGCTCGAGGCCGGCGTCGAGGTAGATCCCGTCGGCCCAGATGTAGGCGTAGCGGCCCGGGAGCGGCCGCCGTCGCCAGGCCTCGTATTCCGCCTGCCACTCGTCCTTGAGGCGGAGGATCGTGTTCGGCGAGAGGGGGGCTCGCTCGCCGAGGAGGTGCCGGAAGACGGGCTCGAAGTCGCCCGAGGAGAGGCCCTCCAGATAGAGCGAGACAAAGAGCGACTGGGCGCTCCGGGTCCAGGAGCGGCGGGCCGGCAGGATCGTCGACCGGAAGCGGGGCCGATCAGCCGGGGCGTCGGCGATCCGGGGTGCCCGGACCGGGAGGGACCAGGTCCCCATCCCGATCTCGCGCTCCCGGGCGTAGCCGTTCCGGTAGCCGCGGAAGGTCGAGCCCCGCTCGTAGCGGGCCCGGCCGAGGTACTCGTCGACCTCGGCCGCCAGGAGCCGCTCGACGATGGCCCGGGCGGCGTCCCGGATGAGGGTCTCGAGCTCCTCGGCGGCTTCGGACCGAAGATCGGTGTCGCCCGCGGTCGGGGTCTGGTAGGCTGCGTGCACGGCGTACCTCCTGGTGCCTTTTGGGTTGATCTCCGGAGGGTACGCCGTTCTTCCTGCCCTGGCTGGGCTGACTCAGCTTTTACACACATCCTGACAGTAGCTCGAGCGTGGGTCGGGCAATCTCGAGGTTCCGCCAGCCCGGCGCGAGCCCGTCCGAGCCGAGGGCGAGAATGTGCGCCCCGCGCACGCCATGTCCGAAAGGGTGGTGTGCCAGGGCCACAGAATGGACAGGGGCGGTCGGAGGGGCTCGGCTGACCGGGGAGCGGGACCCGACAGGGGCTCGCGGCGGGGCTCAGAGGACAGGGCGAGCCGGGACGGTGGAGGCGGGCGTGAGTCCCGAGGCGCGCGGCGCAGGGGGCCAACGGTGCGGGCGGGCGCAGGGCGAGCGTGGGCACACCGGTCCGGGAGCGGGCCGCCGACCAGCCAAGGACGGGGGTGACGTCGCCCGCGGCGGGGCCGAGCCAGACGGTCGGCGGTACGGCGGCGGCCGGTGTTACCCTTCGTGCCAACGTGAGCGAAGCCGTCGCCCTCGAGCCCACACCGCCCCCCACGGCGAGCGGTGACCGCTTCGGCCGAGGATCGAGGCTGTCGTCGCCCCTCGCCGAGACGGTCCGTCTTCGCCTCGCCGACGCCTGGGGCGAGATGGGCGCGGCCTGGGGCGTGGCACCGGCCGTGGCCCGCGTTCACGCCTACCTCATGAGCCGTGCCTGCCCACTGACCGAGCGCGAGGTTCGCGAAGCCCTGGGGCTCTCCCATCGGGCGACGAGCCAAGCCCTCGCCGAGGCCGTCGCCTGGGGCCTCGTCGAGCGGGTCGAACAGCCCCGCCGGGTCGGGCGGCGCGGACCGCCCGGCGCAGCCTATGTCGCCGTCGCCGATCCCTGGCGCTGGTTCGGCCGCATCGTTGCCGAGCGGAAGACCCGCGAAGGCGACCCCATCGTTGGCGCCCTGGAGCGTGCCCTTGCCGACGCCGACGCCCTTGCCGCCGAGCATCCCACCGACGCCGAGCTCGTCGCCCTTCGCGACTGGCTGTCGGCCTTCCTCGCCTTCGTCCGTCTCTTCGACCGGGCGGTCGGCCTCCTGCCGCGCCTCGAGCCGCGGTCCCTCGAGCGGGTGATGCGGCTCCTCGGCGGGGTCCCCGACGAGACCGTCCTGCGCCTCGTTCGACTCCTCGACTCCCTCGACGACGACGACGTCCTCGCCCTCGTCACGAGCCTCTCGGGCCTCTCCCCCGAACGGGCCCGCCAGGCGACGAAGCTCATGTCGGGGGTCCTGCGGACCGTCGGCCGCTGAGCGGCGCGCCGGTCCCGGAAGGGTCCGCGACGGCCCGCCACGGCCGGCGTGCGATAATCAGAGCGAACCCCGTTCGCCCGGCCGGGCTCGAACGGGACTCGTCCCGGGGCAACCGGCGGGCGGCCGGGCCATGAAGACAGAGGAACGCACGCAACGATGAGCGTCGAAACGTCCACCTGGGCCACGAAGAAGGGCCTGGCCCAGATGCTGAAGGGCGGCGTCATCATGGACGTCGTCACGCCCGAGCAGGCGAAGATCGCCGAGGATGCCGGGGCCGTCGCCGTCATGGCCCTCGAGCGGGTCCCGGCGGACATCCGGGCCGCCGGCGGGGTCGCCCGGATGTCGGACCCGGCCCTCATCGAGCAGATCATGGCCGCGGTCTCCATCCCGGTCATGGCAAAGTGCCGGATCGGTCACTTCGCCGAGGCCCAGATCCTCGAGGCCATCGGCGTCGACTACATCGACGAATCGGAGGTCCTGACCCCCGCCGACGAGGAGAACCACATCGACAAGCACGCCTTCAAGGTTCCGTTCGTCTGCGGCTGCCGGAACCTCGGCGAGGCGCTCCGGCGGATCAACGAAGGGGCGGCGATGATCCGGACGAAGGGCGAGGCCGGGACCGGCAACGTGGTCGAAGCGGTCCGCCAGCTGCGGACCGTCCTCGCCGAGATCCGGCGCCTCCAGTCGATGCGGCCCGACGAGCTCTACGTCGCCGCGAAGGAGCTCGACGCCCCCTACCACCTCGTCAAGGAGGTCGCCGAGACCGGCCGCCTTCCGGTCGTGAACTTCGTCGCCGGCGGGATCAGCACGCCGGCCGACGCGGCCCTCGTCATGCAGCTCGGTGCCGAAGGGGTCTTCGTCGGGTCCGGGATCTTCAAGAGCGAGGATCCGGCCCGGATGGCGTCGGCGATCGTCCAGGCGACCACCCACTACGACGATCCGAAGATCCTCGCCGAGGTCAGCAAGGGCCTCGGGGCCCCGATGCGGGGGATCGCCCTCGAGACGATCCCCGAGGCCGAGCGCCTCGCCGTTCGGGGCTGGTGAGGGGCGCCCGGCGACCGAGCGCGACGTTCGGGGGTTCGAGGCTCGGACGCGTGGGCCGGCCGGCCCGATCGGCGCGAGCGTCGCGAGGTGGTCGGGCCGGGCCCCCGGCCGGGGTCCCGGCGCGGGGTCGCGAAGGAAGGTGATCGACGGTGAAGATCGGAGTCCTCGCCCTCCAGGGTGCCTTCGCCGAGCATCTCGCGGTCCTCGAGGCGATCGGGGTCGAGGGCGTCGAGGTCCGCCTCCCCGATGATCTCGAGGGCGTGAGCGGACTGATCCTGCCCGGCGGCGAGAGCACGACGATGCGCCGCCTCATCGAGCGCTGGGGCTTGCGGGAGCCGATCCTCGGGCTCGCCCGGGCCGGGGCGCCGCTCTTCGGAACGTGCGCCGGGATGATCCTCCTCGCCCGCGAGATCCGCGACGGCGATCCGCCGGTCCTGCCGCTCCTCGACGTCGTCGTGAAGCGGAACGCCTTTGGCCGCCAGCTCGATTCCTTCGAGACCGAGCTCCCGGTGCCGCTGCTCGGGGACCAGCCGGTCCACGCCGTTTTCATCCGGGCGCCGATCATCGAGTCGACCGGCCCCTCGGTCGAGGTCCTGGCCCGCCTCGAGGATGGTCGGATCGTGGCGGTCCGCGAGCGAAACGTCATCGCCACGGCCTTCCATCCCGAACTGGCCGGCGAGACCCGCTTCCACCGCCTCGTCGCGACGATGGCCGCCGAGCACGCCGAGCCCGGGGAGGGGGCGGGACGGCGCCGCCATCCGCTCCGGCGGCTCGCCGGGGAGGCAAGCGGCGACCCGGCCTCGAATCCGGCCGCGTCGGAGGGCGGCGAGGAGCGCCGATGACGAGCCGGGCCGGCCGCGTCCGCCTCGCCCGCCTCACCGACCTGGCGGCCCTCGGGGAGCTCTCGAGGATGTGCCAGGGCGAGGCCGACGGCACCCGCTCGCTCGGCCTGCCGGTGGCGGGGCCGCCGATCCGGGTCTTCAGCCTCTTCCGGCTCCCCCTCGGGGCCTTCCAGCCAAACGACCTCCTCTATGTCTACGAAGACCGGGGGCGGATCGCCGGGCTCCTCCGGGTCGAGCGGGAGGGCTTCCGGGACGAATGGACGATCGTCGAGCTCGACGCCGTCGGGACGAGCGATGCCGGCGACATCCGCTTCCGGCTCGTCCAGCAGCTCCTCCGCGAGGGGGTCCGCCGGGGCGCCGTCCGCTTCCACGTCGCCTGTGCCGACGTCGACGAGAACGTCGAGCTCTTCATGCAGGCCGGCTTCGTCCGCTACGGGGACGAGAAGATCCTCTTCCGCCGTCCGGGCCTGCCGCTCCCGGCGCCGTGGTCGGCCGAGGAGGCGGCGGCGGCCGGGATCCGCGAAGCCCGTCCCACCGACGCCCCGGCGCTCCACCGGCTCTACGCCGCGGCGACCCCGCCGCCGGTCCAGCGGCTCGAGATGTACCGGCTCGCCGATTGGGAGCGGCAGGGGCTCCAGTGGCGGGTCCCGCGGAGCTCGCTCGCCCCGATCCTCCGCTTCGCCGACATCGAGGCGTACGTCCAGGCGAGCCCGGCCGGCGGCGCCGACGGGACGGGCCTCGACGGCCTCGTCCAGGTCGGTGTCGCCCGCGAGGACCAGCCCCACTACCTCAAGGTCTTCGTCCGGCCGGGCGTCGACGCCGAACCGCTCGTCCGCTTCGGGCTCGGGGTCATTGCCGCCCGCACCGGGCGCGGGGACGACCGGAGCGGGGGCCGTCCCGAGGCCCGCGCGGGCGACGACGCGCCGGGCGAACCCCGACCGAGCGAGGGGCGCCCGCTCGACCGCCACGATCACGGAGTCATCGCCCCGGTCCGGACGTATGAGGCTCCGGTGGATCGGCGCCTCGAGGAGGCCGGCTTCGAGACCGTGGCGACGGTGACGCTCCTCCTCAAGGAGGCGCTCGTCCGGGTCGCCGACCCGCTCCTCGTGCCGGCGGGGGTTCGCTGATGCGCGGCGGCACGGGGCGCCCCCCGATCCGGAACGGGGGCGGGCCGTCGACAGCGAAGCCGGTGCCGACGACAATGAGCCACGGCGGTCGGTCGACGACGACCGACCGAGGGAGGCGAGCGTGAACGGATACGAGCGGCGACGCGAGGCGATCGACGATCTCGAGGCCCTCCTGGCGGCCCTCCCGCCGGAGATCGTCGAGGCCGTCCATGCGATCCCGAACCGCGAGGATCTCATCGAGGTCGTCCTCGACCTCGGACGCCGACCCGAGGCGCGGTTTCCGGAATCGGAGATCACCCTCCTCGACCGGGAGGTGACCGAGGCCGACATCGCCTACGTCGTCGATCACATCGGGACCTTCGGCGACGACAACCGGGCGGGGATCGAGCGGACGCTCCACCGGATCAGCGCGATCCGGAACCGAAACGGCAAGATCGTGGGCCTCACCTGCCGGATCGGGCGGGCCGTCTTCGGGACCATCGAGATCATCGAAGACCTCGTCGCCTCGGGCCGGTCGATCCTCATCATGGGCCGGCCGGGGATCGGCAAGACGACGATGCTCCGGGAGGCGGCCCGTGTCCTCGCCGACGACTTCCGCAAGCGGGTCGTCGTCGTCGACACCTCGAACGAGATCGCCGGCGACGGCGACATCCCCCATCCGGCCATCGGGAAGGCCCGCCGGATGCAGGTCCGGACGCCCTCGCTCCAGCACGAGGTCATGATCGAGGCGGTCGAGAACCACATGCCCCAGGTCATCGTCATCGACGAGATCGGGACCGAGCTCGAGGCCCAGGCCGCCCGGACCATCGCCGAGCGGGGCGTCCAGCTCATCGGGACGGCCCACGGGAACACCCTCGAGAACCTCATGCTGAACCCGACCCTCTCCGACCTCATCGGCGGGATCCAAACGGTCACCCTCGGCGACGAGGAGGCCCGGCGGCGGCGGACCCAGAAGAGCGTCCTCGAGCGGAAGGCGCCGCCGACCTTCGACGTCGTCGTCGAGATCCAGGACCGCGACCGGGTCATCGTCCACACCGACGTGGCCGAGACCGTCGATGCGCTCCTCCGGGGCGATCCGATCGCCCCCGAGCTCCGCTGGCGCGACGAGGCCGGCGTCCACCGGACCCAGCCGCGCCTCCGGCCCTCGCCCCGGGAGGTCGGGACCGGCGAGCGCTTCGCCGGGCTCGTCGGGAGCGGGCCGTCGTGGCGGACGGAGCCGGGCTGGCGCGGGGCGGGCGGCTACCGGCTCCCGGCCGGTCTCGAGCGGGCGGGCGGGGCGCGGGGTGGCGGCTGGCGCCCGACACGGGAGGTTCGGGTTCCCGGCGGCGAGGCCACGATCGGGCCGGGCTTTGCGGATCGGGGTCCGGTCGAGCGCGGTGAAGAGGCCGCCCCCGAGCTCCGGGCCCGCGAGCTTCGGGAACTCGAGCGCCAGCGGGCCTGGCGCGAACAGGCGAGCCGGGCGATCGAAACGCTCCGGGCCGACGAGGGGACGTGGCCGGTCAACGCCGTCGGCACGGGCTCCGGAGAGGCGGAGGGTTCGACCGGTGCGTCGACCGGCGGTTCGGCCGGTTCGACCGAAGGCGGCGGCCCGGTCGCCGGCGAGGGCGCCGCGACGGCCGGTCCATCCTCGACCCTCGCCCCGGGCGCCGCGACGGGCGTCGAGGACCTCGAGGAGGCGCTCACGGCCGACGACGAGGCGATCGCCGATCGCGAGCGGGCCGAAGCGATCGAGGAGGACGGCGAGATGCTCCGGGTCCGCGACGGGATCCTGCCGACGCTCCGTGTCCTCCCGTACGGGATCAGCCGCAAGCGCCTCGAGCAGGCGATCCGGGAGCTCCAGCTGCCGGTGATCATCGCCCGCGACATCGACGAGGCGGACGTCGTCATGACCCTCCGGAGCGAGTACCGCCAGAAGGCCGGCGTCGTCCGGGACGCCGAGGAGCGGGGGATCCCGATCTACGTCCTGAAGTCGAACACGATCGTCCAGATGCAGGCCTCGCTGACCTCGATCTTCTCCCTCGAAGTCGACCCGCGCGAGGCCGCCCTCCGGGAAGCCGAGGAGGCGATCGGGATCGTCCTCGAGCGGGCCGAACCGGTCGAGCTCTCGCCCCAAAACGCGTATATCCGGCGGCTCCAGCACCAGATGGCCGAGCGGGCGAACATCGTCTCGCGATCCCGGGGCCGGGAGCCGTACCGGCGGGTGCGCCTCTACCCGGATCCGGCCCGAACGAGCTGGCGGTAGGCGGCCGCCGAGGGCGCTCCGCGCCGGCGTTCACCGTCGACGCCGGCTCCCAGCGTCCGTGCCGGGCGGCCGGGACCGAGTGAACGATTGCCGGTCGCGCGCGGCGGGGGGATGGCGCCGGCAGGCGACGGCGGATGGAGGCCCCGGGACCGGATCGGGTGGAGCGAGGCCGAGCCGGGCGCCTCGCCGCCCGATCTTGCCCTTGTTCCCGTGAAGCGCGCATTACGGGGTCCGCGGTGTGGCGGGAGGGCCGGCGGCGAGGGCGAGGAGGCGCGCCCCACGCTCGACGGCTGGTCCGAACGGCCCGGGGTCGGGGCCTCACGGGGCGGTTCGCTGGCCTAGTGCTCGTGGCACGGGCGTCTGTCCGTGACGGCGCCCCGAACGGGGCCCAGGACGCCTCCGGTGCCCCATCGCCACGCTCGGCGCCGCTCGGTCCGGGGCCGCCGGCCCGCCCGAGCCGGCTGCGGACGCCGATTCGCGCCGCATAAGGCGCGCCTAATGAGAAGATGACTAGAGTTCGGAGGCGAGCGCGGGTGGATGCATGCCGCTCGGTCGCGGTGAACCGGCCTCGGGATGCGGATGGCGCCGGGACCGGCGACGCACCCTCCGTCGCGCTACCGAACCCGCATGCGAGACTGGCGAGTCGAGATCCACCTCGACGCAGATCGCTACCGGCGCCTCAAGCTAAGGCGACGAGCTGTGGAACGTCCGTCGTCGCCGCCGTTCGCGGGACGATCGATCGGGCCCTGCCGGGGAACCCCGCGCGGCGCTCCGCTCCGGCTCGACGGATCCTCGATGCTTCGGACATGCCCGTCCCGGACGTCGAAGCGTCCAAGGCTGAGATCCGGGCGCTCGGGCGGGATCACCACTGATCCGCCGAGGCCCGAGTCCGTCAGCGAAGCTCTCGCCGGAGCGCCGAGCGGGCCGCGTGGCGGCCGCACATCCCGTGGACGCCGCCGCCCGGCGGGGTAGACGACGAGCAGAGGTAGAGGCCCGGGCCGACGTGATACGGATCCGGTGACGGCAGCGGCCGGAAGAGGAGCTGCGGGAGGCTTGCCAGCCCGCCGTTGATGTCGCCGCCGACGTAATTGCCGTCGTGGCGCTCCATGCCCGCCGCGTCGATCGTGTGGCGGGCGAGGATCCGCTCCCGGAAGCCCGGCGCGAAGCGCTCGACCTGGGCTTCGATGGCGGCCGTCATGTCGACCGTCGAGCCGTTCGGGACGTGGCAGTACGCCCAGGCCGTGTGGCGGCCGGCCGGGGCACGGGAGGGATCGAACCGGGACGGCTGGACGAGGATGACGAACGGCCGCTCGGGGTGGCGCCCCCGGGCCACCTCGGCCTCGGCCGCGGCGATCTCCTCGAGCCGGCCGCCGAGGTGGACCGTGCCGGCCCGTTCGACCTCGGGCGCCGACCAGGGGATCGGGCCGTCGAGGGCCCAGTCGACCTTGAAGACCCCCGGGCCGTAGCGGTAGCGCCGGAAGGCGGTCCGCTCCCAGCGCCCCAGCCGCTCGCCGGCGACCCGGAGCGCCTGGCGCGGCGTGAGATCGAGGAGGACGGCTCGGGCCGGCGGGAGCTCGGCGAGGGATTCGATTCGTCGGCCGGTGACGAGCTCACCCCCGCGGTCGCGGAGCTCGGCCACGAGGGCCGCCGCGAGCCTGCCGCTCCCGCCCCGGACGATCGGCCAGCCGACGGTCTGGGCGAGGAGCCCGAGGACGAGGCCGACGGCGGCCGAGGGCGACCGATCGAGCCGGAGCATCGAATGGCCGGCGAGCCCGCCGAAGACGGCCCGGGCCGCGGGCGTTTCGAAGGCGGCCCGGGCGAGGCGCGTCGCCGGCAGGAGGGCCGGGAGGCCGAAGCGGGCGAGGGCGACCGGGTAGCGGGGGACCCGGAGGAGCGGCCCGAGGAGCATCGGCAGGAGTCGCTCGAGATCGGCGGCGAGCGGCCCAAAGATCCGCGTCCAGCGCCGACGATCCCGCCCGAGGCCGGCGGCCGTCACCGCGACCGAACGCTCGACCACGACACGACCGCCCTCCCGTCGTCGAGGGGGTGGGCGAGCGGGGCCGTCGGGTGGAGCCAGGCGACGCCGCGTCGCTCGAGATCGAGGGACCGGAAGAACGGCGAGGCGCTCACGAACGGGAAGACGGCCGCGCAGACGTCGTGGACGAAGCCCGGCAGGGTCAGCTCGACCGACCGCAGCCCGCCCCCGGGCGCCTCGGCCGCCTCGTAGATGCGGACCGAGCGACCGGCGCGAGCGAGCTCGATGGCGGCGGCGAGCCCGTTCGGCCCCGCCCCGACGACGACGGCGTCGAGTTCCACGGCGGGGACCGCCGGGGTCAGGTCGACCGCTCAATGGGGAGCGGATCGACGGTGCCGCGATCGAACCAGATCCGCTCGCCCCGGAAGCGCCCCGTCGGCGGGTCCCACGGGAAGAGGATGAGGACCTCGAGGTCGACCGGCAGGCCCGACGGCGGGGCGCCGGCCCAGGGACCGAGGTTCGTCCCGGTGAGGCGGGCGGCCTCGAAGACCCCCTGCGGCCCGACGACGATCTCGGAGAGGGCGAAGCGGTTGTCCGGGAAGGCGGCGAAGAGCTCCGTGTAGAAGGCCCGGGCACCGGCATGGCCCTCCCAGCGCTGGCCCGTCGGGACCAGCTCGTAGACGCAGTCGGGGGCGAGGGTCGCGATGAGCCCGTCGATGTCGCGGCGGTCCTCGGCGATGGAGTGGCGGACCCAGCAGCGCTTGATCCGCCGCAGCTCGGCCGGGTTGAACTCCCAGCCGAGGCGGGCCCGGACGTCATCGCGCCGGACCGGCGCGCCAGGGTCGCTCACTCCGTCGCGCCGGTGAACGTCCAGGCGGCGATCCGGACGGCCGGGACGGCGACCCCGCCGAGGAAGCCCCGAACTGTCCGCCGCTCCCGTCCGACGGCCTCGATCCCGGCCAGGGCGTCGAGGTAGCTCTGGGTGTAGCGGAGGTTCCGGACCGGGCCGACGATCCGGCCGCCCTCGACGAGGAACGTCCCGTCGCGGGTCATCCCGGTGACGATGGCGAGCTTCGGGTGGACGGGGTTCGTGTAGTGGAAGCGGGTCACGAGGAGCCCGCGGTCGAGGCCGCCGAGGAGCTCGTCCCGGGTCGCCGTCCCGGGTTCCATGAGCATGTTCGTCGGGAAGGGGCCCCAGGGGTTCGGGGCCGGCAGGCCGTGACCCGTCGAGCGCCGCCCGGCCCGGGCCGCCGTCTGGGCGTCGTAGACGACCTCCTGACAGACCCCCGCCTCGACGAGGGTCACCGGCGTCTTCGGAACCCCCTCGTAGTCGAAGGAGGCGGGGAGCGTCGCCGGGTCGGTCGCGTCGTCTCGGATCGTGACGAGCTCGCTGCCGACCCGCCGGCCGGGCTCGAAGAAGGACCGCCCCTCCTGGACGGCGAGGGCCGAGAAGCCGAGGTACCCGAGCATATCGAGGAGGTCGACGACGGCGTACTCCTCGAGGACGACCGGGTAGTCGCCCGGGTCGAGGGCGACCGGGTTCGCCGCCGCCCGTGCCTTCGCCGCCGCCTCGCGGCCGATCGATCCCGGGTCGATCGTCTCGATCGACGTCGCCGCCGCCTCGGCGTAGCCGGAACCGCCGTCCGGCCCGATGGCGACGGTGAGGAGGTGGGCCGCCGTTCGCGCCTCGGCCGCCCGCACGCCCTTCGAGTTCGCCACGGCGACGCCTTCGAGCCCGGTGGCGAAGGAGCCGAAGGCGAGGACCCCGTCGGCGTCGGCGGCGGCGATGACCGCCCGGACCCCGTCGGCCCGCCCCTCGGGCGTCGCCTCGGCCGTCGCGGTCGCGAAGGCGCCCGGGAGCGGGGTGATCGGCTCGGGCTCGGGGAGGCCGCCCCAGTCGGGGAGCTCGGCGGCGTTTCTGGCGATCGAAGCCGCCCGCTCGACGAGGGCGGCGAGTCCCTCCCGATCGGTCCGGCCCGTCGCCGCGACGCCGACCCGACGACCGAGGACGAACCGGAGGCTCGAGCGGATGTTCTCCTCGGCGACGTTCTGGTGGATCTCGCTGTTCGCGAAGCGGGTGAGGGCGGACGCCTCGGCGACGACGAGGGCTTCGGCCTCGGTCGCCCCGGCCCGGGTCGCCTCGGCGACGAGTCCCTCGGCGAGGACGAGGAGCGACTCGGGGTCGCGGGCGGTCGGGGACGGGTGGCCGCTCATCGGCCGTCCCGCCACTTGCCGACGCCGACCTGGACGTTCCGGAAGCGGGCCCCGGGAACGCCGTGGCCGACGTGGGCGACCTGGCCCGGCTCGCCCTTGCCGCAGTTCAGCGTCCCGAGCATCCGGTAGCTCCGCTCGTCGCCGACGGCGTCGCAGGAGCGCCAGAATTCGGGGGTGATCCCGGTGTACGTCGGGTTCCGATAGAGCCGGCCGAGCTTCCCGTTCCGGATCTCGTAGGCGACCTCGGTCGCGAACTGGAAGTTCAGCCGCCGGTCGTCGATCGACCAGCTCCGGTTGTAGGCGAGGTAGAGCCCCTCGTCGGTATCGGCGATGATCTCCTCGAGGCTCATGCCGGGCTTGGGGAGGAGGTTGATGTTCGTCATCCGGATGAGCGGGATCCGGTTCCAGCCGTCGGCCCGCATCGCCCCACCCGAGCGGCGCCCGATCCGGGGCGCGGTCTCGCGACTCGACAGGTAGCCGACGAAGATCCCCTCCCGAACGAGGGGGACGGCCTGGGCGGCGACGCCTTCGTCGTCCCAGCCGAAGGTCCCCAGGCCGCCCGGGGCCGTCGCGTCGGCGACGATGTCGACGAGCTCGCTCCCGTATCGAAAGCCGGCTTCGAGCTTGTCGACGGTGAGGAAGCTCGTCCCGGCGTAGCTCGCCTCGGTCCCGAAGACGCGGTCGAGCTCCGTCGGGTGGCCGCAGCTCTCGTGGACCTGGAGGTAGAGCTGCGAGGGGTCGAGGACGATCGTGAAGCGGCCCGAGGGGCACTGCGGCGCCGTCAGGAGGGCGACGGCCTCCTCGGCGACGACGGGGGCGTGACCGGCGAGGTCGAGGCCCCGGACGTACTCGTAGCCCGCCGCCTGCCAGCCGCCGCCGGCGTCCGGGTAGCTCCGCCGCTGGTGCTCGTCGCCCTCGACGGCGTTCGCCTCGATCCCGGCCCCGACGTGGGTGATGACCTGTTCCGTGTAGCTGCCGTCGAGGTCGGCGTACGTCTTCCACTCCCGCTGGGCCCCGTACAGCGCCTCGCTGAAGGCGAGGGGCGCCGCGCGGCGCATCGCCTCGTCGGCGGCAAGGAGGTCGGCGATCTTCGTCTCGAGGGGGACGGCGAAGGGATCCTCGGCGAGGGGCGTCTCGTAGCGGCCGACGGCGGGCGGTCGGTCGTCGAGGACGACGGGACGGCGCAAGGCCGTCGCCGAGGCCCGAGCGATCCGGACGGCCCGGGCGGCGGTCTCGTCGGCCGCCGCGGGCTCGAGGCGGTGGGTCGCCGCGAAGCCCCAGGCGCCGTCGACGAGGACGCGGACACCCAGACCTTCGGTCTCGGTCAGGGCGACGGCCTCGACGCGGCCGCTCTTGACGGAGATGCTCTCCTCGAGGCGGCGGACGATGCGGACGTCGGCGTGGGTCGCGCCGCGGAGCCGGGCGGTCTCGAGGGCGCGCTCGGTCAGCTCACGCATCGGGGTGGGCGGTTCGGCGGTCCGCTGCTCGGGGCGCCGCGCGTCGTGCTGCCCGGCGGTGGGCTCCCCACGTGGTCATCGGCCGGGCAGCGTACCATGCCGCGCCGGCGCTGCGGAGTAGGGCTATCGACTGATCCGCCGCTGGAGCACGGCGTGGATCGAGACCGAGACGAGGATGATGGCTCCGTAGATGAGGTTCGTGTAGTACTCGGTCAGTCCGACGGCGACGATTCCTGCGGTGATCCCACCGATCATGAAGGCTCCGACGAAGGTGCCCCAGACCGTGCCTCGGCCGCCGAACACCGACGTCCCGCCGACGAAGACGGCGGCGAGCGCCGGGAGCAGGTAGCCGCCGCCCATCGTCGGGTAGAAGTTCACGACCCGGAGGCTGTTCATGAGTCCGGCGAAGGCGGACACGACACCGACGATGGCGAAGAGGATGATCCGCGTCCGTCGGATCGGAATGCCCATGAGGGCGGCCGCCTGGGCGTTGTCGCCGATGGCGTAGACGTTCTGGCCGAGCCGATGTCGGTTCAAGAGGACCCACGTAGCGATCGCCGTGAGCGCCAGCCAGTAGAACTCCATCGGGATCCCGAACAGCCGGCCGACGAGGAGGTCGTAGGCGATCGATTCGCGGGTCTCGACGAGGGGGATGCTCCGGCCGGCGACCAGAACCAGTGTCAGCCCTCGGAACAGAAACATGGTGCCGATGGTCACGACGAGCGAGGGGATGCCGATGATCGTCACGATCAGGCCGTTGAAGAGGCCGGCCGCCGCCCCGACGAGGAGGGCGGCAGCGACACCCAGCTCGACACTTCCGGTTGCCTCCCAGACGAAGACGAAGCCCACCATCCCAAGCGCCATGATCGACGGGAACGAGAGGTCGATGTCGCCGGCGATGATGACCATCGTGAGGGCAAGGGCCGTGATCGCGAAGTAGGGAGTCGTCTGGGCGAAGGAGAGGTAGATCCGATCGGCGAGAAACGTCTCCGGAGCGAGGATCGTGAAGCCGCCCCAGAGGACGAGGAACGCGGTCGTGATTCCGATCTGGGAGGCCCACGTCCTCGCAAAGTCCGCCAGGGCCGCGCGCGATGGGAGCCCCCTCGCTGCACTGGATGTCATCGTGTTCATGTCGATGTCGCCACGCGAGCCGGTTGATCGTTGCCGGCTGGACGGACGGGCTCGGTAAAGCGGCCGGTGGCTGCCAGCTCGCGCATGATGTTCATGAGCTCATCGAGGGAGTAGCGGCTGGTGGGGAACTCCCCGGCGATCTGCCCGCGATCCAGGAGAACGATGCGGTCGGCGACGGAGTAGACGTGGAAGATGTTGTGATCGATGAAGATGCAGGACTTGCCGGCCGCCCGGATGCCCTCGACGAAGCGGAGGAGCTTCTCGGTCTCCTTGAGCGAGAGGCCCATTGTCGGTTCGTCGAGGATGATGATGTCGGCCGCGAAGTGAAGGGCCCGAACGATCGCCAGGCCCTGGCGCTCGCCGCCCGAAAGTCCCAGGACGGGCGTGTCGGGCGTCAAGGCGGCCGAGGTGAAACCCATCGACTCGTGCATCAGGCGGGACGTCAGTTCGCGCATCTCCCCCACCCGGAGGAAACCGAGGGGGCCGCACAGCGGACGACCGAGGAAGATGTTCCGCCACAGAGGCAGCTGCTCGGCGAGCGCGCGCTCCTGGTAGACGGTCTCGACCCCGAGGGCCCGGGCCGTTTGGACGTCGAGGTCATGGACGGGTCGGCCGTTGAAGAGGATCTCGCCGGAGTCGGGGCGATGGACGCCGGTCACGATCTTGATGAGCGTCGACTTGCCCGCTCCGTTGTCGCCGAGGAGGCCGACGACCTCGCCGGCGGCCAGTCGGAAGTTCACATCGTGGAGAACGCGGACGCCCCCGAACGATTTCGAGACGTGCCGGAGCTCGAGCCGCAGAGCCGGCGGGCCCGCCGGCTCTGCGGCCTGCTCTCGGGGCGCGTTGTCCGAGCGCGGGGCGGTCGTAGCCACGCCGGGCACTCGCTCCGTTTCCTACCGGATTTGCTGCTCGACGAGCGGCGCGATGACGTCGATGTTGGTCTTGTCGACGAAGCCGCCGCCGGTGTCGATCATCAGCCCGCTGAACCCATAGAACTTGGTGAGACACAGCTGGAGGATCGACATAAAGCCCTGCAGCCACTGCTGCTGGTCGATGACGAGGTTGATGTAGCCGTCTCGGACGCCCTTCACAGTCGCCGGCGAGAGATCGAAGCCGGCCGTGAAGATGCTACCCGGCTTCAGGCCGGCAGCGTCCATGTAGGTCGGGATCGTCGACGTGACGTTGCCGTGGTCGAAGAACGCCGCCTTGAGGTCGGGATGCGACGAGGCGTAGCCTGTGAAGGCGGGGACGCCCGCCGAAGGATCGGCATTCGTCGCGTCGTCGATCTCCAAGTAGTCGACGGTCAGTCCGGCCTCCTTCAGGGCGTCGACGATGCCCTTGGTTCGCTGGCCGCGGCCCGGCTGGGAGAGGAGACCCCAAACGAAAGCCCGATCGCCGGCCTTCAGATTGCCGCGCTTGATGGCCTCGGTCGCCAGCGAGTGACCGGCGTCGTACAAGACGGCGCCGACGTAGCCGAAGCCCGACGACTGGTATTTCGCCTGGAGCTTCGGGAGCTGGGTATTGGAGCTGGTGACGAGGATCCCTTCCTGGAACGCCTGGTCGACGAGCGGGGCGAACGCGTCGTCACCGGGGTGGCCCATGATCGCGATGCCGTCGGGCTTGGTCGCCAGAGCCTCCTGGAACTGCGTGATCATTTTCTGGGGATCCCAGTCCGACCACTGGTACGTGACGGTGGGCCCGAGCGCGGCCTCGGCGGCCCGGGCGCCGTTGTAGACGACGGTCTCGAAGCCGCCGCCGGGGGTACCTCCGGGGAAGAAGACGATCTTCATCCCCTTGCAGAACTGGCCGCTGACGGGCGGCGGGGACGACCCGGGCTCCTGACTGGGACCGGGCGTGGGGCTGGCGGCGGAGCCGCAGGCCGAGAAGAGGAGCGCGGCTGCCGAGACGAGCGCCACCAGGCCGCTCCGGCGGCGCCCCGCAACATCCAGCGAGTGATCCATGCGTCCCTCCTAAGTCCTGTGACCGACGGCGCAATCGTATGCGCTCTATGGTATGCTGTCAATGCATTGCTCCGAAGGGATAGCGAATGAGTCCGCTTGGCGAAGACGAACCGGGCCGCCCGGCCTCGAGGCCGCCGACGATGCGCGACGTCGCCCGAGTCGCGGGCGTGTCGCAAAGCACCGTGTCTCGGGTCCTCAGTGGCGCCGACTCGCCGGTCCTCATCAGCGAGGCGACGCGCCGGCGGATCCTCGAGACGGCCCGAGCCCTCGGCTATCGACCGAATCCCCTCGCTCGAGGGCTGCGTGGCGCCGCGACGATGCTGCTTGGCGTCATCGTCCGCGACATCACCGACCCCTTCTTCGCGGGCGCGATCGAGGCCGTCTCGAGCGAAGCCGCCGAGCGGGGCTACAACGTCGTCCTCGGCCACGCGCACGGCCGAGCCGACGAGGCGATCCTGTTGCGCTCGGTCCTCGAGACGCGGCACGTCGACGCCATCCTCCTCCTCGGCGACATGACCGATCAGCCGCGCCTCATCGAGGACCTCCGCGACTGCCAAATCCCCGTCGTCTCGCTGTGGCAGGGTTCGGCCCTCCACGGGCTACGGATGGTCAACGTCGACAACGAGGCCGGGATTCGGGGCGTTCTCGACCATCTCCTCGCCCTTGGGCATCGGCAGATCGCCTTTGTCAGCGGCCGACCCCTCGGCGACATCCAGGAGCGGCGTGGGGCGTACGAGGCCCGCCTGCGGGAGGCCGGGCTCGAGATCCCTGACGGGTTCGTGCAGCAGGCCCCGAACGACCCCGAGGGCGGAGAGGCGGCGCTCGCCAGGCTTCTCGATCTGCCCGCGCGGCCGACGGCCGTCGTGTGTTCGACCGACCAGCTCGCCATCGGCGTGCTCCACGGGGCGGCGACCCGAGGACTCGTGGTGCCACGGGACCTGTCCGTCACCGGGTTCGACGATCTGCCCGTCTCGGCGTTCACCGTGCCGGCTCTGACGACCGTGCACATGCCCGTCCGGGAGATGGCGGCCCTGGCCGTCGAGATCGCCATCGGTGCCAGCTCCGATGGAAGCGACGGCGCGCAGGAGGCCGTGCTTCAGCCGAGCCTCGTCGTTCGTAATTCCACCGGGCCGGCCCCGTCCGAGCCCGAGCGCCGTAGCACCGCCAGCGATCAGGAGACGAAGCGGCCATGACGAGGGACACCAAACCGTTCGATGGGCTCGAGGCCTGGTTCGTCACCGGGAGCCAGGAGCTGTACGGGGAGGCGGCGCTCCGGGCCGTCGCCGAGAACAGCCGCCGGGTGGCCGCGGCCCTCGACGCCTCGGCCGCCGTTCCCGTCCGGATCGTCCCGAAGGCCGTCGTCACGACCCCCGAGGCCATCCGCAGCCTCATGCTCGAGGCCGACGCGTCGCCGAGCTGCATCGGCGTCATCGCCTGGATGCACACCTTCTCGCCGGCCCGGATGTGGATCGGCGGGCTCCAGGCCCTCCAGAAGCCGCTCCTCCACCTCCACACCCAGTTCAATCGCGACCTCCCCTGGTCGACGATCGACATGGATTTCATGAACCTCCATCAGGCGGCCCACGGCGACCGCGAGTTCGGGTACCTCGAAACCCGGCTCCGGCGCCGTCGGAAGACCGTCGTCGGCCACTGGGCGGACCCGTACGTCGGCGAACGGATCGGTGCCTGGGCCCGGGCCGCTGTCGGCTGGCAGGAGGCGCAGCGGCTCCGGATCGCGCGGTTCGGCGACAACATGCGGCAGGTTGCCGTCACCGAGGGCGACAAGGTCGAGGCGCAGATCCGCCTCGGGATCGCGGTGAACGGCTACGGTGTCTCCGATCTCGCGGCCGCCGTCGAGGCGGCCGACCCGGCCGCCGTCGAGGCCCTCCTCGCCGCCTACGAGGCCGAGTACGACCTGGCGCCGGAACTCCGGGCCGGCGGCGCTCGCCGAGCCGAGCTCCGCGAGGCGGCTCGGATCGAGGCCGGGCTGCGGGCCTTCCTCGAGGGCGGCGGGTTTGGCGCCTTCACCGACACCTTCGAGGACCTCGATGGACTCGTTCAGCTTCCGGGCATCGCCGTCCAGCGGCTCATGGCCGACGGGTACGGTTTCGGCGCCGAGGGGGACTGGAAGACGGCGGCCATGGTCCGCCTCGTCAAGGTCATGGCGCGGGGGCTCCCGGGCGGGACGTCGTTCATGGAGGACTACACGTATCACCTCGATCCGGAGGGCCCGAAGGTCCTCGGCGCCCACATGCTCGAGGTCTGTCCGTCGATCGCCGGAGGGCGACCCGCCTGCGAGATCCACCCGCTGTCGATCGGTGGTCGCGCGGACCCGGTCCGACTCGTGTTCACGGCGGCAACCGGCCCGGCCCTCGTGGCCTCCCTCGTGGACCTCGGCGACCGGTTCCGGATCGTCGCCAACGAGATCGAGCTCGTCGAGCCGGACGCGCCGCTCCCGCGCCTGCCGGTCGCCCGGGCGGTCTGGCAGCCGCGGCCCGACCTCCGGACCGCGGCCGAGGCGTGGCTCGTCGCGGGCGGCTCCCATCACACCGTCCTGACGCAGGCGCTCGGCGCCGAGGTTCTGGCCGACTTCGCCGAGATCGCCGGCCTCGAGTTCGTGGTCATCGACGACGAGACGCGGCTATCGGCCTTCCGGGACGCGCTCCGCTGGAACATGGCCTACTACCGACTCGCGGGCGGGCTGTGAACGGGCGGGCTGTGAGCGGGCGGTGCGCAGGCGTTCCCGTGGATCGGCGACGGGTGCCATGACGGGCAGGGTCATCGGCCACCGGCGCGCCGGGCTCCCCCGAGGGATGGGGATGGGCGAGCCTGACCGGCTTGCCGCGCTGCGGGATGAGCTCACCCGGGCTCACCACGAGCTCGTCCGCGCCGGGCTCGTCGTCCTGTCCTTCGGCAACGCGAGCGCCGTCGATCGCGAGGCGGGGATCGTTCTCATCAAGCCGAGCGGTGTCCCGTGCGACCTCCTCGAACCTTCGATGCTCGTGCCGATTTCGCTGGCGGACGGGCAGCCCCTCGACGGGCGCTACCGCCCCTCGTCGGACACTCCGACGCACCTCGCCCTCTACCGCCGGTATCCGGAGGTCGGCGGCATCGTCCACACCCACTCCCCCCATGCCAGCGCCTGGGCCCAGGCCTGTCGCCCGATCCCGCCGCTCGGAACGACGCACGCCGACCACTTCCATGGTCCTGTGCCGGTGACGCGACCGCTCCGCGCCTCGGAGATCACCGGGGCCTACGAACTCGAAACGGGGCACGTGATCACGGAGACGCTCGACGCCGCCGGGTTCGCCCCGCTCGAAATGCCTGCCGTGCTCGTCGCTTCGCATGGCCCCTTTGTTTGGGGCTCGACGGTGACGGAGGCGCTCGAGAATGCCATCGCCCTCGAGTCGGTTGCTGCCATCGCCGCGGAGACCCTGCAGCTGCGACCCGGGATCCGGCCGGTTGGCCGTACGCTCCTCGAGCGTCACTACCGTCGGAAGCACGGACCCAACGCCTACTACGGTCAGCGGTCGTCGACCGCCTCGTAACAGGGGCCGAGCCCCGGAGGGAGTGATGTCCAGTCCGCGCTACACGATCGGCATCGACTTCGGGACCGAGTCCGCCCGGGCCGTCCTCGTCGACGTGGCGGATGGTCGAGAGCTCGCGACCGAGGTCTACGTCTATCGCAACGGCGTCATCGACGAACACCTGCCTCCGCCCGACGAGGACGTCGCCCTCGAGCCCGACTGGGCCCTCCAGGATCCGCGGGACTACCTCGACACGTTCCGGGTCGCCGTGCCCGCCCTCCTCCGCCGGAGCGGGGTCGACCCGGCGGCGGTCATCGGGGTCGGCATCGACTTCACGGCCTGCACGATGCTGCCGACGACCGCCGACGGGACGCCGCTCTGCTTCCTGGACGAGTACCGCCGGGAGCCGCACGCCTGGGTGAAGCTCTGGAAGCACCATGCCGCGCAGCCGGAAGCGGACCGGGTCAACGCGGTCGCCCGAGAGCGCGGCGAGCCGTGGCTCGCCCGCTACGGCGGGAAGATCAGCTCGGAGTGGTTCTTCCCCAAGACCCTCCAGATCCTCGACGAGGCACCGGCGATCTACGCCGCCGCCGATCGGCTCATCGAGGCGGCCGACTGGGTCGTCTGGCAGCTCACCGGCGTCGAGACCCGGAACAACTGCACGGCCGGCTACAAGGCGATCTGGTCGAAGCGGGACGGCTTCCCCTCGGACGACTACTTCGCGGCCCTCGATCCGCGCCTTCGCCACGTCGTCGACGAGAAGATGCTCCGCCGGATCAGCTTCATCGGCGAGCGGGCCGGGGGGCTGTCGGAAGCGGCGGCCGCCTGGACGGGGCTGCGGCCGGGGACGCCGGTCGCCGTGGCGAACGTCGACGCCCACGTCTCGGTGCCGGCGGCGACGGTCACCGAGCCGGGGACGATGGTCATGATCATGGGCACGAGCATCTGCCACATGGTCCTCGGCCGGGAGCCGGCGATCGTCGAGGGGATGTGCGGGGTCGTCGAGGACGGGATCATTCCGGGATACCAGGGGTTCGAGGCGGGGCAATCGGCGGTCGGCGACATCTTCGCCTGGTTCGTCGAGCACGGGGTCCCGCCGCGATACCACGAAGCGGCCCGGGACCGAGGGGTCGACGTCCATGCCGTCCTCGAGGCCGAGGCGGCCCGCCTCCGGCCGGGCGAGTCGGGCCTCCTCGCCCTTGACTGGTGGAACGGCAACCGGTCGATCCTCGTCGACGTCGAGCTCTCCGGCCTCCTCGTCGGCGCGACCCTCGCGACGGAGGCGCCGGAGATCTACCGGGCCCTCATCGAGGCGACGGCCTTCGGGACGCGACTCATCATCGACACCTTCGAACGGAGTGGGGTGGCAGTCAACGACATCGTGACCTGCGGCGGCCTTCCCGACCGGAACCGCCTCCTCATGCAGATCTACGCCGACGTCACCGGACGACCACTTCGGATCGCCGCCTCGAGTCAGACCCCGGCCCTCGGGTCGGCGATGTTCGCCGCAGTGGCGGCGGGGCCGAAGGACGGGGGCTACGCGACGATCGAGGAGGCGTCGCGCCGGATGGCTCGGCTCCGCGACGTCGTCTACGTCCCGAACGCGGCAGATCGGTCGGTCTACGATGCCTTGTATGCCGAGTACGTCCGGCTTCACGACCTGTTCGGCCGGGGTGCCGAGCCGGTCATGAAGACGCTCCGCCGGATCCGCGCCGAGGCCCGCCGCGGGGCGGCGTAGGGCGGGGAACGACGCTGAACGAGGTGTCCCGCCACGACACCGAGGCCCGGCGACGAGGGGTGGCGGAGAGGGTCGAGATGGGTTGAGCGAACCGGGTCGAGTTCTCGTACGCGAGGTCTGGCCCGACCTCGGCGTCGTCGAGTCGAGGACGGCGGACGGTCGGGTCGTGCGGTACTACCTGTCAGCCGCCGCCGGTGGCGTTCGGGAGACGGCCGTCCCGACAGCCTCGCCTGCGCCCGTGCCGATGGCCCTCGAACGGCGCTGGAACCCCGTCCTTGGCGAGTGGGTCATCAACGCCGCCCACCGCCAGGAGCGGACGTTTCTACCGGACGCCGCCGAGTGTCCCCTCTGTCCGACCCGCCCGGGCGGCCCACCGACCGAACTCGACCGCGCCGACTTCGAGATCGCCGTCTTCGAGAACCGCTTCCCGTCCCTCGTCCCGGGAGCGAGCGTCGACCCGGCCCGAGGGACGGACCTCACCCCGGTCGCCCCGGCCGTCGGGGCCTGCGAGGTCGTCGTCTACTCGCCGGACCACCGAGCCGAGCTCGCCGGAGCGAGCCTCCGTCATCTCCGCCACCTCGTCTGGGTCTGGGCCGAGCGGACGGCGGAGCTCGGGGCGCGCCCGGACGTCGCCTACGTCTTCCCCTTCGAAAACCGGGGCGAGGCGATCGGGGTCACCCTCCACCACCCGCACGGCCAGATCTACGCGTATCCGGTCGTCCCGCCGGTCGTCGCCCGGGAGGCGGCGAACGCGCGGGCCCACGAGGCGGCGACCGGGCGCTGTCTGTGGTGCGATCTCCTCGCCCAGGAGGAGGCCGCCGCGAGCCGGCTCGTGGCGGTGACCCCGACCTGGGTCGCCGGCGTCCCCTTCTTCGCCCGCTGGCCGTACGAGGTCCACCTGCTGCCCCGACGCCACGTCGGTGCCCTCGCCGACCTGACGGCCGAGGAGGTCGCCGACCTCGCCCGCTGTCTCAAGGCGCTCTTCGTCAAGTACGACGCCCGCTTCGGCTTCCCGCTCCCGTACGTCATGGCCGTCCACGGGCGGCCGACCGACCCCGCCTTCGACGGTCCCTACCACCTCCACCTCGAGTTCTACCCGCCCCATCGTCGCGCCGACCGGCTCAAGTACCTCGCCGGCTCGGAGCTCGGGGCCGGGGTCTTCATCAACGACACGTTCCCCGAGGCGACGGCGGCCGAGCTTCGGGCCCTCCCGCCGCTCGATCCGGCCGAGCTCGCCGAGGACGAGGACTGATGGAGATCGTCGAGGCGACCCCGACGCCGACTCCCTGGACGCCCGCTGAGCTCCGGGCCACCCTCGAGGCCGCCGTGCCCGGGGCGGGGGCCCGGGCCCACGTCGTCCGGGCGCCGGGCCGGGTCAACCTCATCGGTGAGCACACCGACTACAACCTGGGCTTCGTCCTCCCGGTCGCCATCGACCGGGAGGTGCGGATCGCCGCGGCCGTCACCGAGGATCGCCGGGTCGAGGTCGTCTTCCTCGCGACCGGCGAGCGGGCGGGGTTCTCCCTCGATGCCATCGACGAGGCCCGGACGGGCTCGATCGCCTACGTCGCCGGGGTCGCCTGGGCCCTCGAAGCGGCCGGGGTCTCGGTCCCAGGGTTGCGGGCCGTCGTCGCCTCGACGCTCCCGATCGGGGCCGGGCTCTCCTCCTCGGCCGCCTTGGAGCTCGCCGCCGCCTGGGCCTTCCTCGGCCCCGCGGGTCCGGCCGGCGTCGGGCTCGATCCCCTCGCCCTCGCCCGGCTCTGCCAGCGGGCCGAGAACGAGTTCGTCGGGGTCCGCTGTGGCCTCATGGACCAGTTCGCGGCGGCCTGCGGGCGCCCGGACGCGGCGCTCCTTCTCGACTGTCGGTCGCTCGACTGGCGGCCGGTGCCGTTGCCGTTGGCCACCCACGCCCTCGTCGTCTGCCACACCGGCTCGACGCGCCGCCTCGACGCCTCGGCCTACAACGATCGGCGGGCCGCCTGCGAGCGGGCGGTCGCGGCCCTCGCCGCCCGCGACCCCGCGATCCGAAGCCTCCGGGACCTCGCGCCCGACGACCTGCCTCGGATCCGCCCCCTCCTCGACCCGGTCACCTTCGCCCGGGTCCGCCACGTCGTCACCGAGAACGAGCGGGTCCTCGCAACGGTCCGGGCCCTCGCGGCGGGCGATCTGACAGGCGTGGGGCAGGCCTTCGCCGAGAGCCACGCCTCGCTCCGGGACGACTACGGGGTGAGCTCGCCCGAGCTCGACGCCATGGTCGAGGTCGCCCGCTCGGTCGAGGGCGCCGTCGCCGCCCGGATGACCGGGGCCGGCTTCGGCGGCTGCACCGTCAACCTCGTCCGCCGCGACGCCGTGGCGCGCCTGCAGGCGGCGGTGGAAGCCGAGTACCCGAGGCGGACCGGGCTCACCCCGGCGGTCTACCCGGTCGAGCCGGCGGCGGGAGCGGGGGTGATAACCGAGGACGAGTAGCGGGCCGCGTGCCCGCTCCGAGCTGCCTCGGGTACGCTGGGCGACGTGAGCAGTTCGCCGCCGCGCCGCGGCTGGTTCGTCACCCTCGAGGGGCCCGAGGGAGCCGGCAAGACCGAGCAGGCCCGTCGCCTCCACGATCTGGCCGTCGCAGCCGGGCTCCCCGTCGTCGTGACCCGGGAGCCGGGCGGCACCGCCCTCGGCGAGGCGATCCGCGACGTCCTCCTCGCCCGGGGCTCGGCGTCGGCCGACCCGCGGACCGACGCCCTCCTCTTCAACGCCGCCCGGGCCCAGCTCGTCGCCGAGGTCATCGCGCCGGCCCTCGCCCGGGGCGACCTCGTCGTCTCGGCCCGCTTCGCCGATTCGACCCTCGCCTACCAGGGCTACGGCGCCGGACTCCCGCTCGACGAGCTGCGAGCCGTCGCCGCCTTCGCCACCGGCGGCCTCGTCCCCGACCTCACGATCGTCCTCGACGTCCCGGTCGAGGACGGGCTCCGCCGGAAGGCCGCGAGCGCCGAGGAGAACCGGTTCGAGGCCGACTTCGACCGGGCCTTCCACGAGCGGGTCCGGGCGGGCTTCCTGGCGCTGGCGGCCGCCGAGCCGACCCGCTTCGTCGTGGTCGACGCGCGTGCCGATCCGGAGGTCGTCTTCGCGGCGATCGGTCGCGCCCTCGAGCGCCTGCCGGACCTCGCCCGGCGGCTCGTGGGGTCGCGCGCCCCGGGCCTCCCGGATCGCTGATCTGCCCGGCTCAGTCGCCGGACCGGGAGGAACGGGCGGCTTCGAGGCGGCGTCGGGCGGTGCGGAGGAGTTCCTCGGCGCTCGTCCCGTCGGTGGGGAAGTGGGCGATCCCGGAGCGGACCCGGACCGCCCACCCGGCGACCGGAGCCAGGGCCGCAACGCCGTCGGCGAGTCGGGCCGCCACGGCGCCGCCGGCCGATCCCGGTGCGACGACCGCGAACTCGTCGTCGCCGAGCCGGGCGACCGTATCGACGAACCGGACCGACTCGGCGAGGACGGCGGCGACCGAGCGAAGGACGTCGTCGCCGGCCTCCCGCCCGGCCGAGGCGTTCAGCTCGGCGAGATCGACGACGTCGAGGAGGACGACCGCCACCTCGCCGCCCTGGCGACCGGCCCGAGCGAGTTCGAGCTCGAGGACGCGGCCGAAGGTTCGGGCGTTCGCGAGGCCGGTGAGCGGGTCGGTGTGGGCGAGGCGCTCGAACCATTCGGCCCGCTCGGCGACGAGGGAGGCGAGGCGGGCCCGGTCGACGGCGACGGCGGCGAGGTCGGCGAGGGCGGCGAGGAGGGTCTGGGCGTCGGCGCTGAGCTCGGGGCGCCGCCGGCGCCAGGCGAGGGCCCCGACGACGTGCTCGACGCCGTCGCGGCGGATCGTGAGCGGCAGCTCGATGGCGACGAGACCGGTGGCCGGATCGGGCCGGTGCCAGTTCGGCCGGCCGTCGCGGGCGGCGACGACCGTCGGATGGTCGGCCGCCGCCGTCGAGCGGGCGAGCTCCTCACGGGCGGCCCGATCGAGCGGCCGCCCGGCGGCGTCGACGGCGACGGCGAGGCTCGGTGCCGGGCGGTCGGGGTCCCAGACGAGGGCGAAGCCGTCGACCGCCTCGACCGCGCGGCAGCCGGCCTTCAGGATCGCCGCCAGGGCCGGGTCGAGGTCGTCGCGGGCGATCGCCGCCGTGAGCGTCGTCAGGTCCGTCGCCAGCATGCCAGGTCCCTCCACCGCCGGTCGAGCGGCCCGCGTCCGCGGACCGCGCTCCTTGCGCGCCCATGATACGGGTACTGTGGTCGGCCGCACCGGCCGCGCGATTTCTCAGATGCTCGCCCCGGGAGTGAACCGCACGACCGCCCCCGGTTGTTCCAGGCCGGCGACCCGCGCGCCGAGCGTAGCGGCGGCCCGGCGACCGCCGAGGGTTCCCAGTTCACTCACCGAGCGAGTACCGAAGAGGATGACGCTGCCGTTTCACTCGCCCCAGGCGTAACCGAGACGATCCGGGCACCGCCGGGGCCGGCGTACTCGCCGGGGGAGTACCGTGGAAGAACCGGTCACCGAGGACGAGCCGCGGGGCATCCCGGGAGCGCATCGGGGAACCATCCCTTCTGCGGCGCTGGCTTCGGCCGCCACGGGCCGGGGTCGACGGGCTGCGGCGACGCGTCGGGACCAGGAGTGGTTCCAGGTTCCGTCGAGCCGCAGGAGGCGCACGTGGAGGAGGGGGCTGGCTCCGCGCCGGAACCGGCGCATGCCGGGCGCCGTGAAGCGACGGGCGATGGCGAGGTCGATCGCCGTCGCCATCGGGCCGGAGGAGGCAAGGGGGACGAGCCGGTCGTTCTCGATCCGGGGGCGTCCGGTGCCGCCTCGGCTGCCCAGCCGGTGAGCCGCTCGGTGTCGCGGCGGGACGACGTCGACCGGCCCCACCCGCCGATCCTGTGCACCCGGTGCACGGTTCCGGCGGCGGCGTGCACGGGGTGCACATCGTCGCGTCCCCGGGCCCCGGCACCCCTCGTCGGCGTGCACCCCCGACACGAATCCGACATCCCGGC
>JBHOQO010000038.1:0-9872 GCA_042408925.1 Chloroflexota bacterium
GTGCCGGGGCGAGCGCGGCCGCCCGGCTCGCCGCCGCGGCCGGGGCGGTCGTCAGCGGCTGCGACCGCGGGGGACCCTCCCCGTACACGGCGGCCCTCGAGGCGGCCGGCATCCCGGTCGTCGCCGGGCACGACCCGGCCCACGTCCTCGCCGCGAGCCCGCGCCCCGCCCGCCTCGCGGTCACGAAGGCGCTCACCTCGGTCGAGCCGGACCACCCGGAGCTCGCCGCGGCGCGGGCGGCCGGGATCCCGCTCGAGCCCTGGCAACAGGTCGTCGCCGACGCGGCGGCCGGGCGACGCCTCGTCGCGGTCACCGGGACCCACGGCAAGAGCACGATCTCGGGCTGGCTCGTCGACCTCTTTGTCCGGGCCGGGCTCGACCCCCTCGCCTTCGTCGGCGCGCTCCTGCCGCCGTCCCTCGTCGGCGGCCCGGCGGCCACCGCCCGGGTCGGCCGGGGACCGCTCGCCGTCGTCGAGGCCGACGAGTATGCCGGGAACTTCGATCCGTACCGACCCGACCTCGCCGTCGTCACGAACCTCGAGTGGGATCACCCCGACGTCTTCGCCGATCGGGCCGCGGTCGTCTCGGCCGTCGACGGTTGGCTCCGCCGCGCCGTCGCACCGGCTCCCCCGGGCGCCGCCCCGGATCCTCCGATCGCCGTCGTCAACGTCGGCGATGCCGGCGGCGCCGAGCTCGCCCGGAGCCTCGCCGACTGGCCGGGTCGCCTCGTCGCCGTCGAGCTCCTCGCCCCCGGGGCCGGTGATCCCGAGCGGGCGACCCGGGGGCTCGAGGCCCGGTACGGGACGGCGCTGGGGCGGGCCCGGGGGGTCGCCGCCGCGGTCTACGAGGCGTCGGCCGAGGGGAGTCGGCTCGTCGTCGGCGATCCGGCCCGCGGGCCGTCGCCGAGGCCGTTCCGGGTCGGCCTCGTCGGCCGCCACAACGCGGCGAACGCCCTCCTCGTTGCCGCCGTCGCGGCGGTCCTCGACCTCGACCCGTCGACCCTCGCCGCCGCGCTCGCCGAGTTCCCGGGCGTCGGACGGCGGCTCGAGCGGCTCGGCGAGGTCGGCGGCGTCGCCGTCTACGACGACTACGCCCACCACCCGACGGCGATCGCGGCGACCCTCGCCGCGGTCCGCCAGCTGGAGCCCGGTCGGCCGGTCTGGGCCGTCTACGAGCCGCTGACGTTCCACCGGACGGCGGCGATGCTCGACGGGTTCGCGGCCGTCCTCGCCACCGCCGACGGCGTCGCCGTCGCCGACATCTGGCCGGGCCGCGACCCGGACCGGACGATCGCCTCGGCCGCCGGGCTCGCGGCGGCCGTCGCGGCCCGGGCGCCGGGGCTACGGGTCGGGGCTCCCGGTTCGGTCGAGGCGACGGCCGCCTGGCTCGCAGAGCGGGTCCGGCCGGGTGAGGTCGTCCTCGTCATGGGGGGCGGCCACAGCTATCGGATCGGGCGCCTTCTCCTCGAGGCCCTCGCTCGGCCCGCCGGACCGGCGGCGGGGTAGGGGAGGGACACGGGCCGGGGCCCGGTCGGCGGCCGGGGTCGGGCATACTCTTGGGGCATACCCGCAGTCGCCGCCTCGGCGGGCCGGCCGCTCCCACCGGTCGGGCAGCCGAGCAGCTCGAAGGAAGACGGCATGTTGCCAGGAGCACGCCTCGCCCGCCTCCTCTTCGCGATCCTCGCGATCGTCGTCGTCGTCGGCCTCATCGCCTCGGCGATGTCGTATCCCGTCTGATCGAGTCCGCGGAGCTCGGCCCCGCGGAGCTCGGCCCCGCCGATCCCCTCCACCAGGTGCAGCCATGACCGATCACGTTGCCGGCGCCGAGACCGACGCCCTCGGCTCGCGCCTCCCGGCCGACGCCACCGCCGCCCCGCCGTCGATCCAGACCGACGGCCCCCCGACCGACGCCGAGGCGCCCGCGGCTCCCTCGGACGGACGGGCCGCCTCCGCGGACACCCCGATTGCCGACCCGACCCTCGCCCCAGCCTCCCCGAGCCTCGCGCCGTCATCGCCGGCCCCCGCCGCCCGCTCCGAACCCCCGGCCCCGGCTCCGCGGCCGGCTCGGAGCGCCGCGCCGACGGCAGCGGCCTGGCTCGCCCGCGCCCTCCGGGCCGTCGGGCTCCGGTACGCCTTTACGGTCCCGGGCGAGAGCTTCCTGCCGCTCCTCGACGCCCTCGACGAGGTCGGGATCGGCGTCGTCGCGACGCGCCACGAGGGCGGCGCCGGGTTCATGGCCGAGGCGTACGGTCAGCTCACCGGGCGCCCCGCCGCGGCGATCGTGACCCGCGCCGTCGGGGCGGCGAACCTGGCGATCGCCCTCCACACCGCCTACGCCGATTCGACCCCGCTCCTCGCCATCGCCGGGCAGGTCGAGCGCGGCTTCCTCGGTCGGGAGGCGTTTCAGGAGGCCGATCTCGTCGGGAGCATCGGCGCCCTGACGAAGTGGGCCGCCGAGGCGGCGAGCGCCGCCGACCTCCCGGACCTCCTCGCCGCCGCCGTCCGGCAGGCGACGAGCGGCCGACCCGGCCCGGTCCTCCTCTCGATCCCCGAGGACGTCTTCGAGGAGCCCCTCGCCGCCCCGCTCCCCGAGCGGCCGACGACGCCGCCGACGACGGGCGTCCGACCGGACCCCGTCCTCGTCCGCTCGATCCTCCAGCTCCTCGCCTGTGCCGAGCGGCCGGTCATCCTCGCCGGCGGCGGGGTCCTCCGGGCCCGCTGCTCGACCGATCTCGTCCGCCTCGCCGAGCTCCTCCGGGTCCCGATCGTCGCCGCCTGGCGGCGGGGCGACGTCGTCCCGAACGACCACCCCCTCTACCTCGGGATGGCCGGCCACGGCGCCCCGACCACGGTCCGCGAGCGGCTCCGGGCCGCCGACGCGCTCCTTGCCGTCGGCTGCCGGCTCAACGAGGTCACGACGTACGGCTACGAGATCCCGGCACCCGGGACCCGCTGGGCGCACGTCGACGTCGAACCGCGGGGCGGCCGGGCCGGTCTCCGGGCGCCGGACCTCGCCCTCGCCGTCGACGCCCGGACCTTCCTCCGGGCGGCCCTCGGGCGGCTGGCGAACGGCGTCCTCGACGCGGCGGTCGCCGACGCGCGGGCCGCCCGGAACGCCGCCGACCGGGCCGCCTTCGAGGCGGCAAGCGTCGTCGACGCCGGCGACTGGACCGGCCCCGGGGTCCACCCGGGCCGGGTCGTGACGACGCTCCGCCGCGTCCTCCCGGAGCCGGCGATCCTCGTCACCGACGCCGGGAACTTCGCCGGCTGGGCGGCCCGGGGCTTCCGGTTTCGGCGGCCAGGGACGTTCCTCGGTCCGACGTCCGGGGCGATGGGCTACGCCGTTCCGGCGGCCGTTGCGGCGGCGCTCACCCACCGTGACCGGCCGGTCGTCGCCCTCGTCGGCGACGGCGGGATGGCGATGACGATGGCCGAGCTCGAGACCGCGGTCCGGGAGCGGGTTCGGCCGATCGTCCTCGTCTTCGACAACGAGCGGTACGGGATGATCCGGATGCACCAAGACGAGCGGCCCTCCTCGCGGCCGGTCGCGACCGACCTCGGGCCGGTCGACTTCGCGGCGATCGGGCGGGCGTTGGGCGCTCGCGGCGTCCGGATCGAGACCGACGCCGAGCTCGAGCCGGCCCTCCGCGACGCCCTCGCCGCCGATCGGCCGACGGTCCTCCACCTCGTCGTCGACCGGCGCTGGATCAGCGTGAACGAGCACCCGTTCACGACGCCCTGACGGCCCCCCGACGGCGGCCCTTGCCGGGGCACCCATCGACCGGTCGTTGACAGCGCAACGATCTTGTGCGAGGATCACGGCTGGAAGGAGGCCCCGATGCCCGCCGTCACCGTCGACGACATCACGATCCTGCCGCGGGTTCCGCGGCCTGACCCGGCGCTCGCTCGGCAGCGACCGGTCCGCTCGGTCACGACCGCACCCCACGGCTTCGAGGGCGAGGGCTTCCCGGTCCGACGGGCGTTCTACGGGGTCGACCTGGCCGACCTCGACCCCTTCGTCCACCTCGACCAGATGGGGGAGGTGGAGTACGCCCCGGGCGAGCCGAAGGGGACGCCGTGGCATCCGCACCGCGGCTTCGAGACCGTCACGTACATGATCGACGGCGTCTTCGAGCACAGCGACTCGAACGGCGGCGGCGGGGTCATCACGAACGGCGACACCCAGTGGATGACGGCCGGGGCCGGGATCCTCCACATCGAGAAGCCGCCCGAATGGCTCGTCGCCGCCGGCGGGCTCTTCCACGGCCTCCAGCTCTGGGTCAATTTGCCCCGGGCGCAGAAGTGGGCCCCGCCCCGCTACCAGGACCTCCGGGCCGCGGCGGTCGCCCTCCTCGCCTCCCACGACGGCGGCGCCCTCCTGCGGGTCATCGCCGGCGAGATCGCCGGCCATCGCGGCCCGGGCGTGACGTACACGCCGATGACGATGGTCCACGCGACCCTCGCCCCCGGCGCCGAGCTCGTCCTTCCCTGGCGGGCCGACTACAACGCCCTCGCCTACGTCCTCGCCGGGGCAGGCTTCGCCGGGCTCGAGCGGGTCCCCATGGCAACGGGCCAGCTTGCCGTCTTCGGCCCGGGCGAGGCGCTCACTGTCGCCGCCGCCCGGGTTCAGGAGTCTCGGAGCCCGGCGCTCGAGCTCCTCCTCCTCGGCGGCCGGCCGATCCGGGAGCCGGTCGTCTGGTACGGCCCCTTCGTCATGAACACCCGCGAGGAGATCCTGGAGGCGATCGCCGACTACCAGGCGGGCCGCCTCGGCCGGATCCCGGCCGTCCACGGCACCCCGACCGAGATCGTCGAGTCGAGGAGGCGCGACGAGGGCAGCGACGCCTCGCCGTAGGGCGGCTCGCGCGGCGGAGGGCTCGCGCGGGACTCAGCCGAGGGCCGGGCGACCGGGCTCGGCGTCGAGCGTGGGCTCGGCTGGAACGTCGACGCGGCCGAGCCGGGCCGGCCCACCCGGGCGGCGGGTCGCGAGGATCGATCCCCCGACGACCAGGGCGAACCCGATCCCCATCGCCGGGCTGACAACCTCGCCGAGGAGGAGGACGCCGAGGAGCGCCGCGACCGCCGGGTTCAGGTACGTGATGATCGTCGCTCGCACCGGTCCGATCTCGGCGATGAGGGCGGCGAAGACGAGGAAGGCGATCGCCGTGCAGACGACGGCGAGGATCGCGACGGCGCCGAAGACGGCGGGGGAGGGGAGGGAGGTCGGCGGGTCGAGGGCGACGACCGGGAGGTAGAGGAGGGCGGAGAGGGCGAGGGAGGCGGCCATGACCCCGAGGGACGAGACGCCGTCGAGACGGCGGGCCAGGATCGCCGGACCAACGGCGTAGCCGACGACGACGCCGGCCATCTGGAGGACGGCGACCCCGTCCTCGGCTTCGAGGTCGGTCCCGACGATCGCCGCCACCCCGACGATCCCGACGACGAGGCCGAGGAGCGCCGTCGGGCCGAGGCGGTCGGTACCCCGGGTCGCCATCGAGACGACGGCCCCCACGAGCGGGACCGCCGCGACGAGGAGGCCGGCCAGGGCGCTCGAGATCCGCTGCTCGGCCGAGGCGAGGAGGAGCCAGGGTCCGGCGATCTCGACGAGGGCGAAGGCGACGATCCAGTGCCAATGGCGACGGAGCTGCCGGAGGTCGACCCGGAGGAGGGCGATCGGGAGGAGGATCGCTGCCGCCGTCGCCGTTCGGGCAAAGACGAGCATCGCCGGCGAGATCTCGGCGACGGCGACCCGGATCAGGAGGTACGGGATGCCCCAGATCAACGACATCGCCCCGAAGAGGACGAGGCCGCGGCGCGTCATGCGGCCGGCTCGGCGGGTCGGACGCCCGCAGGCCCAGGCATCCCAAGGGAGCGATCCATCGGGCCGAATGCTACCGGCCCGATCGACCGGCTGCCGACCTTGGTGCGTTACAGTGCGTCACATGCCGACCCGTGTCGGTGCCCGCGAACGGCGACCGACGCGCTTCTCGCCGAGCGCCGAGCCGACGACCGGTGAGCCTCCTGTATCTCGACGCCTCGGCGCTTACGAAGCTCATCGTCGCCGAGCCGGAAACCGCCGCCCTGCAGGCCCGCGTCCGAGGCGCCCGATGGGCGAGCGCTCGCATCGCCGTCGTGGAAGTGGGCAAGGCCGTTCAGCGCGTGAACCCCGCCGCGAACCCGGTGCCCATCCTTCGGCGGCTCGCCTTCGTCGAGCTCGATGCTGAGCTCGCGGCCCTCGCCGCCGCGGTTGGCGGCCCATCCCTTCGAGCTCTCCACGCCATTCATCTTGCCTCGGCCCTACGGCTCGGGCCGGCGCTCGACGCCTTCCTCACGTACGAGTCGCGGCAAGCCGATGCGGCCCGAGGCCCGAGCCGTCGGCCTCCCGGTCGAGGCACCGGGCACCGCGTAGCCCGACGACGGACCGGCCCAGGGCCGCCACGAGACCGGAACCGGCGGACGCGGCGCCGCCGAGCCCGTCGTCCGTGTTGCAAGACATAACTAGCCTTATCGGAAGTGCTAGGCCAGGGGGCAGGTGGCCGACCCGAGACAGCCGTGCCCGCGATGCCGACGGCCAGGGACGGCGTGACTACCGGCGCGTCCCGACCGAAACGGACGGGTCGCCGTGAGCCCCGACGCGCTCGGCGATGAGCGCCAGGATCACGACGAGGAATGCAGCGACGGCGAAGCGAGGCCCGGCGGCCACGGCCTCCGTGCAGCCGGTCGGCGTGCAGCGCTGTGGCGCGACGAGGTCGGTACCGACGAAGACCGCGACGGTGACGACCGCACCGACAGCAAGCCACGGAACCAATCGGAATGTGGCCTCTCGGTGCATGCCTGCAAGGGCGGCCGCCAGGACAAGACCGACGAGGCCGACGGCCGGGCCGATCACCGGGCCCAAGAAGCCGAAGCCGACCAGGGTGCCGGCGAGCGCCCAGGCCAGCCGATGGACGACGTGGATCACTGTCCGGACATCCCTACGACGTGCAGATGAAGCGGTTCGACCACCCCGGTAGCGAATTGCGCCAGGTGCGTCGCTATCCTCGCTCCCTGTTGTCAAGCCCTTCCTCGGTCACGCCGCGCATCTGAAGAATTCTTGACCGTCAAGAGCCGTCGTTCTCGCCGCTTGGCTGAGCCGGGCGCACGCCTCCAAGGGCGCGCCGCCGGCGCGGCGATCGGCCAAGACCAGCACGGCCGATCGTTCACTTCGCCAAGCGAGCGACCGTGGCGACCACCTCGTCGAAGGGCCGTCCGTCGAGGCTGACCAGGTACGGCGCTGCTGTCAGTTGGAGGAGCGGACGGGCGACGCCAGCGATGTCGCGGACGACGGCACCCGGGATCGTCCACTCGTAGATCCCCCGGACCTGGTCGAGCTCGGGGCCCGGTGAGTTCCCGAAGTCCTCGGTCAGGGACCGATAGAGGTCGGTGACGAAGAAGATCGCCGGTTCCTTCGGGAACGCGCGGAGCCGGTCGGCGAACGTGGCCGGGTCGGGGCTGAGCAACTGGATCACGATCTCGCGGCTCGCTAGACGGCCGGCGATCACCCGTTCGACCGAGACCCGCGCGTACGTGTAGAAGACCCGATCGTCCCAGCCGTCGGGCGAGATCGCGCCCTCGACCCGCCCTGGTCCCGCCTCGACGATCCGACCGAGGACGACGGCATCGGCGCCCGTCACGAGGCCCTCGAGGGACTCGTAGGAGCGACTCCAGATGCCTCCGACGGCGAACCAGTACCACCAGGCGTCGGACGCCGCCTGGTCAGGGAGCGCGCTCCCGTCGGCCGGCGCGGTTGAGCCGGCGGGCGCCGGCGTCGGCGATCCGGCACGGGCAGCCGACTGAGCGCCGGTCGCGACGCAGCCAGCCGCCGCGAGCGTCGCGACGAGGATGAGCGAGAGGATCGCGGCCGACCCGGGGCCCCTCGGATCGCTGGATCGTGTCGTCGGGTGTCGCTCCGTCATCGCCGCCTCGCTCCTACTGCGGTGGATCGTCGGCCACGCCGGCCCGTAGGTTGACCGGGTTGTAGTAATCCAGCATCGTTCGGTCGTGCGCGGTGAGAGCCGACGTCGTGATCCGGTTCGGGAACATGCACGACGCCGAATCGCTCGAGTGTCTCAGCCCGAGCGAGTGCCCCACCTCATGGCAGGCAACATACGGACGCCCCGCGCTTGTGTCCCATGACCCGGCCGTCGCCGTGTTCCACCGAACCTCCTGGGGCTTGCACCAGCGATGCGGGTCGCTACCGCCGTAGGAGGCGTCGGCGGCACAAGTTATCCACGCCCAGGACGTATGGGAGCGGGTCATACACGTTGGCCATGACCGTCCGCGTCGCCGCCCGGACGTTCGAGGACACCGACGCGTCGAAGCAGTAGACGTGATAGCCGTTGTTGGCGATACACTGACTGCTGGGCGTGATATCGCACGGGTGATGCGGCTCCTGGTAGGCGTCAGTGTTCGAGCCGAAGTTGCTCGCGCTCGCAGTGGCGGCTAGGACGATCGCGGCGACGATCCCAGCCGCGACCCCCACCCATTGACGCCGTTCATCACGGCCCATCGCATTCTCCCCAACACCGATGGACGGCTCCGTACCGGCACCGTAGCACCGGCCTCCGATCTCGTCAAGTGCCTGTTGCAGCGCGGGGATTTTAACGCCATGATCATGGTGTACCTCAGCGTCGAGCTGCACCGCAAGCTCTCCCACGTCGTCCCCCTCAACGAGGGCGGCCGCGTCGTCTTGGAGCGACGCGTTCCGAACGAGCCGAGCGCCGTCCGCGGGTTGTCGGCGAGCTCGAACCCGAGCCGCTCGAGGTCGTCTTCGAGAGCGCGACTGCCGCCCGGTGGGGTTGACGCCGGATATCTGCGGGATATCCTACAGCCCATGAAGGTGTTGGTCTCGCTCCCGGACGAGTTGGTCACGCGACTCGACGCCGAGGCGCGCGCGCGCCGAACCACCCGGAGTCGACTCGTTCAGGAAGCGGTCGAGCTCGCCCTCGCCACCCCGTCCCCGGACGCCATCGCCGCGGCGCTCGAGCGAGGTCGCGAGGCGCTGCGGACGGCCGGTCCGTTCGAGTCGGGGACGCTCGTCCGAGCCGAGCGGGACGCTCGCGATTGGCGTGATCGAGGTCGTCGCTGACGCCAGCGTCGCCCTCAAGTGGTTCCACCATGAGGGCGAAGAGGAGCTCGAGGCGGCACGCGAACTCATCGAGCGGCACCGGCGACGGGCGATCTCGGTCGCGATCCTCGATTTGACGGTCTACGAGGTCGGCAACGCCCTCGTTCGGGGCGTGGGCGTCGCTCCCGACGGCGTGGCGACGGTCCTCGGAGCACTCATCGAGATCTGCCCGCGGATCGCGCTCACCGCGGCCGAGGTGTCGGACGCCGTCGCCCTCGCCGCTCGGCACGATCTGACGGTCTACGACGCGGCGTACGCAGCGGCGGCACGCGCCCGCGGGGCCGAACTCGTGACGACGGACCGAGAACTCCTCCGGGCCGGCCTCGGACTCCGACCGTCCGACCTGCTCGAGCGGCTCGGCAGCTGACGGGGTCAGGGGCCGCCGCGAGCCGGGGCCGATCGCCTCGCGGCGAACACAGAAGCGCCCGAAGGAACCGTCCGTCCTGGCTCGCGGCTGGTGCAAGCACCGGCTGCGTCGCCATCATCAGAGGCCCCTTCGGGCACGAGTTACGGTAGCCGAGGCGGCGGCCCACGGCAAGGCGGTTATCCACGAACTTCGGCGGTTTCGGGCCGGCGGCGCCCCGGTTGTCCACGACGCGTCCACAGGCGGGTGAGCCGTGCGTCGACCGGCGACGAAACGAAACGCCCGAAGGAACCGCCGATCCGAGGTCGGTAGCGGTGGTGCAGAACACCGCCGGTACCGTTCG
>JBHOQO010000040.1:0-4952 GCA_042408925.1 Chloroflexota bacterium
CCCGGCACCGGCTACGATCCCCTGGAGCCCGCCGGCCGACCATCCGTGGAGACGGGTCCGGCGAGACAGCAAGCTCTACCAGCGACTGACAGAATCACGCGGCAGTTGAGCTGACAGATTCGCTCGGCTTCGACAGCCGGACGGCGGTCGATGGCCGTACGGTGGCTTGGCGGCCCGTGACGGTGTGGGTGGACAACTCGGGCTGTTGTGGCCCCCGAGCGCCGGCCGTGACGGCGTGGCTGGACAACTGACCCTATGGAGGCGGCGCGAGGCCCGCCGTGACGGCGTGGGTGGACAGTTCGCGCTGCTGGGGTCCGCGAGCGCCGGCCGTGACGCCGTGGGTGGACATCTCGCGGTTCGGGGCCGGTGCGAGGCCCGCCGTGACGGCGTCACTGGACAACTCGGGCTGTTGTGGCCCCCGAGCGCCGGCCGTGACGCCGTGGCTGGACATCTCGCGGTTCGGGGCCGGGACGAGGCCCGCCGTGACGGCGTCACTGGACAGTTCGCGCTGCTGGGGTCCGCGAGCGCCGGCCGTGACGCCGTGGCTGGACAACTCGCGGTTCGCAACGGTCTGAAGGTTGCAACTGTCCAGCTACCGCGTCACGACGCGCGCCTGGCAGGCGCCCTCCATCGAGGTGTCAAGCTACGGCGTCACCGCGCGCAGCCGGGAGGACACCTCGGTCCAGGTGTCAAGCTACGGCGTCACGATCACGACGTCCAGTACCGCCCCGTCATCAAGGGCCCGCTTCGCTCCGGCCGTCGCGGCCGGCGAGCGCGGACCGCAAACCCGCGCTCCCCTGCCGGGCATCCCCGTCCACGGCGGCTGCAGGCGAGCGGCCCCTTCGATGCCCGCGGCACGCCGATCGAATCGAGTCCACCACGCTTCGCGCAGCGGTGGGTGCTCGGCCCCCACGGTCAGCCGCGGGGTGCCCGGAGCCGCCGGCCCGCCGCCCCGAGGAGGGCGACCACGATGAAGATGCTGCCGAGGACGAGCGGCACGACACCGGCCGCGGCCCAGAACTCCGCGTCATCGAGGCGCCCGCCGCGCTCCGCCTGGAGCCAGAGCCCCAGACCGAAGGTCGCGCCGAACCCCAGGAGGAGCGCGCCGAGCCCCAGGACCGGTCGAGCCCGGACGAGCGGAGCCGTCAGGAGGAGCACGACGATCCCAGTCGGGAGCCCCAGCTCGCCCGTGGCGAAGGCCGCGACGGCCCCGAAGACGAGCAAGGTGGCAACGAGCAACAGCGACGACATCTCCGAGCTCCGGGTTTCCGGCTACTCCAGAGTAGCACGATGTGCCGGCAACGACGCAGTGACGCTGATAACGGTCCGGTAAGTGGGCCCTGCTAGCGTGACCCTCGCCCGCCGAAGGACCGCCGGCCTCGCCGATCCGCCGCCCGCCGTGGCCGCACCGCCGGGGCCGGCCGCTCTTCTCATCGTCGCCCGCCGAGTGTCGGACCCGCCGAAGGAAGAGCCGGACGGCCGCCCCGTCCGGGCAGCAGAGGAGAACGGACCCGTGAACAAGGTCCTCCTGACCGGGCGCCTGACCCGAGACCCCGAGCTTCGGGTGCTCGCCTCAGGCAAGAGCGTGACGACGTTCAACGTCGCCACGAACGAGTACGCCGGCAACGGCAAGGAGCGTGCCGAGTACCACACGATCGTGACCTGGGACCGCCTCGCCGAGATCTGCGGCCGCTACCTGGGCAAGGGTCAGCAGGTCGCGATCGAGGGCCGGATCCAGACCCGGACCTGGGACGATGACCAGGGCCGGCGCCACTGGAAGACCGAGATCGTCGCCAGCCAGGTCGAGATGCTCTCGGGACGTCGCAAGAAGGACTACGCCGCCGAGACCGCGGCCCAGGCCCTCGAAGCCCAGGCGGCCGAGTTCGGCCTCATCGACTCGAGCGGCGACGAAACGTCCGCCGAGGACGAGGAAGCGGAGGCGACGGTGGAACCCGACGAGGTCGCCGAGGAGGTCGTCGCCTGACGCCGAGCGCCGGTACCCGAACCCTCCCCCCTCCTGCCCACGGCCCGGCGGGCGCCTCGGCCCGCCGGGCCGTCCCTCGACGGGGTCCGCATCCCGGGCTCCAAAGCCGCCCTACCCCCCGGGGCGATACAGTTCGCGGCGCGGGAGACCCGTTTGGCGGGCGACCTCTCGGGCGGCGACGGAACGCGGCAGGCCCTCGGCGACGAGCCGCTCGACCGCCGCCCGCGCGGTGGCGAGGGCGTCGGATCGGTCGGTCCCTTCGGGCGCGGGGGCCGAGCCAGCCACCGCCTCCCCTGCTCCGAGGCCGGCCGAGACCCCGGACCGCCACGCCCCGAGGACGACGACAACCTCGCCGCGGGGCGGAATCGCGCCCCGCGCCGCCCGCTCCGCCAGCTCGCCCAGCGGACCGCGCTCGATCGTCTCGTGGATCTTCGTGAGCTCCCGGCAGACGGCCGCCGGACGGTCGGCGCCGCAGACGGCGGCGAGGTCGGCGAGCGTCGACGCCAGGCGGGTCGGAGCCTCGAAGAGGACCGCCCCGCGGTCGTCGGCCGCGAGGCGCGCCAGCCGTTCGCGGCGTTCGCGGCCGCGCCGAGGGAGGAACCCCTCGAAGACCCAGCGCTGGCCGGCGATCCCCGTCGCCGAGACCGCCGCGACGACGGCCGACGGCCCGGGGATCGGGACGACGACCCCTCCGACCCCGGCCCAGGCGGCGACGAGCTCCTCGCCGGGATCGGAGATCCCGGGCGTCCCGGCGTCGGTGACGAGGGCGAGGTCGGCGCCGCCGTCCAGGTGGGCGAGGAGCTCCGGCAGGCGGCGGGTCGCGTTCCGGGCGTGGAAGCTGACGAGCCGGGTCCGGATCCCGTGCCGTTCGAGGAGCCGCCGCGTCACGCGGGTATCCTCGGCCGCCACGAGCGGGACCGAGCGGAGGACCGCGAGGGCCCGAAGCGTCACGTCGTCGAGGTTCCCGATCGGGGTCGCGACGACGAAGAGCCGCCCCCGGCCGCCGCCTCCGCCGAGGGCGCTCGCCTCCCGGTCGCCCGCGCCCCGCCCCGCGGAACTCACGGCCGCGGCGCGCTCATCGGCCGGCCGGGCTCACGTCCGGGCCGAGCCCGGCCGCCGCCGCGGGTAGAGGTAGTCGACCCCCGCCGTCCGCGGCCCGAGCTTCGCGATCGGCGGAACCTGCCGCTTGAACTCCGAGGCGGCGACCATCCGCTCGACCCGCTCGACCATCGAGCGCTCGAAGCCCATCGCCACGAGCTCGTCGCGGCTTCGCCGGCGGTCGATCATCCAGTAGAGGAGTCGGTCGATGACCGGGTACGAGAAGCCGGCCTCGCCCTCGTCGGTCTGGCCCGGCCAGAGGTCGGCGGACGGGGCCTTCCGGATGATCTGCTCCGGAACCCCAATCGCCGCCGCGAGCTGGCGGACCTGGCTCTTGTAGAGGTCGCCGATCGGGTTGAAGGCACAGGCGTTGTCGCCGAAGACGGTCGTGTACCCGATGAGCGTCTCGGTCTTGTTGCCGGTCCCGACGACGAGTCCGCCGAAGGTGACCGAGTGGTCGTAGAGGACCGCCATCCGGGTCCGGGCCGCATAGTTCCCCCGCCGGAGCGGGCTCGCCTCCAGGCCCGCCGGACCCAGCGCCCCGAGGACGGCCGACCGGTCGCCCTCTGCCGGACGCCCGAAGTAGCCGTCGACCATCGGCGTGATGTCGACGACGGTCGACCGGCAGCCGAGGCGGCGGACGACCTCCTCGGCGTCGGCCCGCGAGGCCGGCGACGAGGTCCGATACGGCATGAGGACGCAGAGGAGCCGCTCGGGGCCGATCGCCTCGGCGGTCAGGTAGGCGACGAGGCTCGAATCGATCCCGCCCGAAAGCCCGAGGACCGCCCGCTCGAAGCCCGCCTGGCGGAGCTGGCCGCGGATGAACTCGGCGATGACCCGACGGGCGACCGTCGTGTCGATGGCGAGCTCGGCCGGGAGCTCGAAGAGCGGCGCGGCAGCCGCCGCGGTGTCGCTCATCGCCGGCTCCTGCCGGGGAGCGGCAGCCCGGCGTGGACGTCCAGCCCCTCGGGGCCCGCCTCCCCGGTCGCGTCGACGGCGAGGCCGGCCCGCTCGGCGACGATCCGCTCGAGCTCCCGGACGACGAGCTCGGGGCGCTCGTCCCGGAGGAGCGGGAGGGCGATCCGTTCCCGTCGGACGTCGGCGAGGTCGACGTCGACGCAGTACAGCCCCTCGTCGTAGAGGGGCGCCGTGAAGAGCGGCGCCCCGGACGGGGCGACGACCTCCGAGCCGCCCCAGAAGGAGATCGACTCGTCGACGCCGACCCGATTGCAGTAGACGATGAACGAGGTCGTGAGCTGGGCGTACGTCCGCACGAGCGTCCGCCACGAGGCGGCGGTCCCGAGCCCGACCTCGTTCGTCGCGGCGAGGTCGCGGCCCGGCGAGGAGGAGACGTTTACGATGAGCTGCGCCCCGTCGAGGGCGAGGAGGGCCGGGACGGCCAGGTGCCAGAAGTCCTCGCAGACGGCGAGTCCGACGCCCACTCCCAACCGGGACGGGACGGCCCGGATCGCGTCGCCGGCAGCAAAGAAGCGCCGCTCGTCGAAGAGGCCGTACGTCGGGAGGAAGCACTTCCGATGGACGTGGACGATCCGTCCGTCCTCGAGGAGCGCCGCCGCGATGAAGAGTCGGTGGTCGGCCGATTCCTCGACGAAGGAGACGACGAGCGACAGGTCCCGGCTCGCCGCGACGAGGCGCCCCAGGCGCGGATCGTCGAGGCGGAGGGCGACGTCGGCGGCCAGGTCCTGGAGGAGGTAGCCGGTCAGGCCGAGCTCCGGGAAGACGACGAGGCCGGCCCCCTGGGAGCGGGCGGTCTCGACGAGCTCGAGGTGGCGCTCGAGGTTCGCCTCGAGCTGGCCGAGCCGCGGGGCGATCTGGGCGAGGGCGATCCGGAGCGTCGTCGGCTGCACGC
>JBHOQO010000055.1:0-3086 GCA_042408925.1 Chloroflexota bacterium
GCGGCTCGGATCCTCCTCGTCGGCCTCGCCCCGGCCGCCCACGGCGGGAACCGGACGGGCCGGGTCTTCACGGGCGACGCCTCCGGCGACTTCTTGTGGGCCGCCCTCCACGCCGTCGGCCTGGCGAACCAGCCGACCGGCCGCCGGGCCGACGACGGCCTGGCGCTCTCGGGTGTCTACGTCGCCGCGGCCGTCCGCTGTGCCCCGCCCGGGAACCGGCCGTTGCCGGAGGAACGGGCTCGCTGCCTGCCGTACCTGGCCCGGGAGATCGCCCTCCTGCCCGAGCTCCGGGTCCTCGTCCCGCTCGGGGCCGTCGCCTGGGCGGCGACGTTCGCCGCCCTGGGCCGCCTCGGGATCGCGGTGCCCCGACCGCGGCCGGTGTTTGGGCACGGGGTCGAGGTCCGGATCGATCGCTACGCCGTCCTCGGCTCGTACCACGTCAGCCAGCAGAACACGTTCACCGGCCGCCTGACGCCGCCGATGTTCCGGGCGATCCTGGAGCGGGCGAAGGTCCTCGCCGGGCTCGCCACCGAGTAGCTGCGGGCCCGCCCCACCCCGCCCGGGCCGTCGGCTCGGGATCCGAGGGGCTGCGGCTATCCTTCTTCTTCGCATGGCAACCGAGCGCGACTACTACGCCGTCCTCGGCGTCTCCCGCACGGCGAGCGACGCCGAGATCAAGCGAGCCTTCCGGAAGCTCGCCCAGCAGTGGCATCCCGACGTCAACAAGCACCCCGAGGCGGCGGAGCGCTTCAAGGAGATCAACGAGGCCTACCAGGTCCTCTCCGACCCGCGCCGCCGGCAGGCGTACGACATGTTCGGGCGGGCCGGCGTGGCCGGGGAGGCCGGGGAGGGGGGCTTCGGCTTCGCGACCGGCTTCGGCGGCTTCGGGGGTTTCGGCGACATCTTCGACGCCTTCTTCGGCGGCGCCGCCGGCCCCGTCCGGCGCGCCCAGCCCGTCGCCGGCTCCGATCTCCGCTACGACCTCCGGATCAGCTTCGAGGAGGCGGTCCTGGGCACCGAGAAGGAGATCGAGTTCACCGCCCTCGCTCGGTGCCCGACCTGCGGCGGCTCCGGGGCCCGGCCCGGGACGAGCCCGGTGACCTGCCCGGTCTGCAGCGGTCGCGGCGAGGTCCGGACCGTCCGCCAGACCCTCCTCGGCCAGATGATGACGGCGACGACGTGCCCCCGCTGTCGGGGCGAGGGCCGGGTCGTCGAGACGCCGTGCGAGACGTGCCGCGGCGACGGCCGGGTCGAGCGGCACCGGACGCTCCGGGTCGCGATCCCGGCCGGGATCGACGACGGCCACCAGATCCGCCTCTCGAACGAGGGGGAGGTGGGGCCGCGGGGCGGGCCGCCGGGGAGCCTCTACGTCGCCGTCCACGTCGCCCCGCACCCGGTCTTGCGGCGCGAGGGGACCGAGCTCTACGCCGAGGTCGACGTCTCGATCGCCCAGGCGGCCTTGGGGACGAAGGTGACGGTCCCAACCGTCGAGGGCGAGGAGGAGATCGAGATCCGACCGGGGACGCAGCCCGGGACGGAGATCCGGCTCCGGGGTCGCGGTGTCCCCCATCTCCGACGACCGAACCATCGGGGCGACCTCCACGTCCTCGTCAACGTCGTCGTCCCGACCCGGCTGACGAAGAAGCAACGGGAGCTCCTCGAGGCGTACGCCCGGGAAGCCGGCGAAGCGGTCGGCACGAACGGCGGACTCCTCGAGCGGGTGAAGGAAGCCCTTGGCTGACCCGGCCGGCCCGGGGGCCTGGCTCGAGCTCGCCGTCGAAGCCGACCAGGAAGCCGTCGAGGCGGTGAGCGAGATCCTCGCTCGGGTCGCGGCCGGCGGGACGAGCGTCGAGGCCCCGTTCGTGACCGAGGCCGAGGGACTCGCCGCCCGGGTTGACCCGACGCGACCGGCCGTCGTCCGCGGCTACGTCCCCGCCCGGGACGAGGCGACGGTCCGGGCGGCCGTGGCGACCGTCGAGGCCGCCCTCGGCCACCTCCGTGCCTTCGAGCTGCGGCCGATCGGGGAGCTCCGAACCCGGCTCGTCCACGAGGCCGACTGGGCATCGGCCTGGAAGGCCCACTTCCCGGTCCTCCGGGTCGGGCGGCGCCTCGTGATCCGGCCGACCTGGCGCCGTCACCGGCGCCGGCCCGGCGACGTCGTCCTCGCCCTCGATCCCGGGATGGCCTTCGGAACCGGCCTCCACCCGACGACCCGGCTCTGTCTCCGGGCCCTCGAAGACCTCGCCGACGCCGCTGTGCTTCGGCCCCGGGCCCGGGTCCTCGACCTCGGTTCGGGGTCCGGGATCCTCTCGATCGCGGCGGCGAAGCTCGGGGCGGCGAGCGTCCTTGCCCTCGACGTCGACCCGATCGCCGTCGAGGCGACGGCGGCGAACGCCCGCCGAAACCGGCTCGCCGCCCGGATCGAGGCCCGCCGAGGCTCGCTGCCGAGCGGAGCGGCCCCGTTCGACCTCGTCCTCGCGAACCTCGTCGCTTCGATCCTCGTCGAGCTTGCCCCCAGCCTCGCCGCCGAGCTCGCCCCCGAGGGTCGCCTCGTCGCTTCGGGGATCGTCGACGAGCGCGCCGCCGAGGTCGAGGCCGCCTTCGTCGCGGCAGGCCTCGCCGTCGTCGAGCGGCTGAAGGACGGCGATTGGATCGCCTTCGTCGCCCGAGCGGCCGAGCCCACGCCGGGCGGCGCGGCGGGCGTCCGAACCGGGAGCGGCTAGAATCCCGACACCCGTGTCGACCTTCTCGATCCTCCTGACCATCCACGTCGCCCTCGCCGTCGCCCTCTTCCTGCCGTCGCTCCTCCTTCCCTTTGCCCTGCGGAGCCGACGAAGCGGCGGGGTCGGCAGTCGGATCGATCCGGCCGAGCACGGCCGCTTGGTCCGGGTCCTCCTCGTCCTCCAGTCCCACGGCACCGTCGCCATCGGGGTCGGTCTCGCCGGCACCGGCCTCGGGATGGTCGCCCTCCTCGGGCCGACGATCCTCGCCGAGCCGTGGCTGGCAGTCGCCCTGGCGATCTACGCGACGAACCTCGTCCTCGCCTACTTCATCCAGCGGCCAAACCTCCGCCGGCTCCTCGGGAT